>CAYRME010000016.1:0-11842 GCA_964425505.1 uncultured Candidatus Saccharibacteria bacterium | reverse complement strand
AAAAAAAGATGATTCCCTTTGAAGAAGAATACTACGTCGTATCCGTCACTTCATTCAAAGAGCAAACGGCATTATATGAGCCGGTAATGGAACGAATACTCTCTTCCGTAAAAATAAAAGAAGAATGATGTTCAAAAGAAAAAAAATCTTTTTCTTTCTTTTCTTGGTATTACTTTTTTTTCCTGTTTTCCTTGTCACGGGCAACGAAGAAAATGATATCAAAGAATTAGAGGTTGACTGGCCGACAACCCCCCTCCCCATAGAAGGAGAGTATATAACTCCCGAAGCAGGCATGGAACTTCATGAGATGATCGCCTATCTTTACAGTTGGGGAGTGGGAATAGCCGGCATCATTGCTTTCGGCGTACTCATCTTTGCAGGAGTCAAGTACATGACCTCCACCGGAGATCCGCAAAAGATACAAGAAGCCATGCAAAGAATATCATCGGCACTTATAGGATTGATCCTACTTCTTTCCTCTTTTCTCATCTTGAATATCATCAACCCCGAAATGACCAAGATCACTCCGATAGAGAATCTTCTTCACGAAAAAGAACTTGCCACGCTGGGAGTGGCTCCGGCGGGCCCCGAGGAACCCCCTTGCGAATTCGTCATCACTTTTTCTCAGGAAGAATTTGAAGGAAAAGAAAGCTTAAAATATGTCAAATCAAGAAGCAGGCCTACAGAAGACATAGGTTCAATGAAAGGATATAGAAAGATGACAGATCATGAAGTTACGGAATATCGTACCGATAAAGTAAATGATATAGTAAAAGAAATAGAAGAAGTTTCCGAAGAAGAAGAGAAAGATATCAATAAAATTCTGGGTGAAATAGAAGAAATAAGAAGTGAAATAAAAACCTTCGAAGATCTTGAGGAGTTCTTCGACCATGCAGAAGAAAAAGAATATTTTTCAGAAGCCGATATAGAAAACTGGAAGAAAATTTCAAGAGATCCTGATTTTCCTTCACATTCTCCCGAGGGAAGAGACATATATATAAAAAATGATAAGCACTATATCCAGGGAGGATCTTGCTTAGTCACCCCATATGAGGCTTCTGCTATGCTTTGGGGACGTGATAGATGTGGAAATGACCTTGGCACCATACACGTTTCTCCCGGAGGAGTGAAAGACCAGGATCAAATAAACAGATCCGTACACCCGGAGTATGACATAGAAGACGATGTTGACTGTCTTTACATTGAAAATATTGGAGAGGGTGAAGCTTCAGAGCATTACAGGCCTTCCCTTGTAGACGCCTACGGAGAATGGGAGTGTGCAGATGACGACCCTTGCGGAGAGGACATTGACGGCATCAAATTTGAGGATGACAAAGAAAGAGCAAAAAACATATGTGACCCTGAGGAATTGAAAGACCCTGAAAATCCAGAAGAACAATGTGAGGAAGGCGAGCTATGGTGTTGCCCTCCAGATGTTCCAGAATGCGGAAAAGACCTCCCCTGGGAAGAAGTGCATAAAATGAATGATCCTTGGACTTACACTGCTTTTGAGGATAAATTGATAACCATCCACCACCCCGAAACGGGAAGAAGTTGGAGAGCATATAGAGGTGGAGGATCAAATCACATGGACGTAGAACCTAAAACCGAAGAGGATATGTTGCAAATGGCACAGGTTTACGACCTTGATACTTATCAGGGAATAACTAAGGAAGATTGCTCGGCTATGAACCTCTGGAGAAGAGAGGCAGTGGTAGTGGAAATAGATGGAACTTTTGTTGCAGGATCGATCAATGGGTGTCCTCACGGTTTTCAGCAGATTCCTATACACTTTCCAGAGCTTGGCAATAATCACTTCGACGGACATCATTGCATACACTTCAGAGGAAGCAAGGGGCACGGTAGTGGCACTGAATGCCCTCTCCACCAAGATAGAGTTCGAGAGGTAACCTGTGACTAATAAATAAAACTACAACCCTCTTCCCATATGAATCTCTATTTTTTCAACCACAGAATTTTCCGTATGGAACCACATCTCTATTTCTCCTATGCCCCGAACCTCCTCTCCTAAGAATATCATTTTATTTTCTTCAAAAACCTCCATTTTATCCTCGATCCCCGAATTGCGCATCTCTTTCACAATCTCTTCAAAGGCTTTCCCTACTTTAGTTTCCATAATCTCTGCTCCCTCATGAAGATTTACTATAGAAACGAATCCTTCTTCTTTAGGAAAGATAAATGAAATAGAGGAATCTTCATAGTATAACTCCCTACCCACGATAATTCCCATATATTCCCCCTCTTTATCCGGATAACCATACTTATTTCTTATTTCCTCTTCCGACCACCCCCAGTACTTAAAGGGAGTTTCCTCATAAAATTCTTTTTCTCTTTTTCTTTCTTCTATGTCATTAAAAATACTTTCTTCTTTGGGAGGAGACACAGGGTCTAACTCGACCACCTCCTCTTCAGGAGTTTCTTCTTCGAGAGAAAAAGGAAAAAAGAATATCATGACCAGTAACAAGAAAACTACTACAAGTCCCGCCCATATAAAATACTTTCTCTTGTCGTTCTCTTTTGGCATATTCTTTTATTTTACTTCAATATAAGATACACTTCAAGAAAAATAATTGTCCTTCATCAAGTTAAATGTTAAACTTTTACAAATAATATGGTATGAGGTCTGAAGATAAAAAAACTCTCTTCATTAGTCTGGGAATGATGTTACTTCTCGTAATTCTCTCGTACTGGAGAGCCGCCGACATGGAAAGAATGGAAACCATGCCTCCGCCCACCCCCGAAGAACCCTCGGAAGAATCTTCTCTTGACCCGGAAAGAATGATGGAGGAGATGCCCGAAGAATATAGAGAGATCATTAAGGATATTGAACAGGATCCCGAAATAGACCCCGAAGAATACCAAGAGATGATACCGGAAGAATATGAACATCTCTTGTTCAATGATGATAACGGCGAAGAAGAAATGGACCCAAGAGCAACCCCGGAAACTCTTCCCGAATAAGTTGAAGTAACGGAATAATTCATCTATATGATTTAAATCAAATGAGAAAAAAGGGAAGGAAAATCTCCGTCTTACTTTTTGTTCTTCTTTTTTTTGCAGGGGGAGGTTTTGTTTTAGCAGATGACCCCGAATTAGGAGGACTCGATGAGACAGACTGTGAAGAAGAAGGTTTTTACTGGGATGAAGAAAAGGAGGAGTGTCGCCTCACACCCCCTTCCGAGGTAAGTTGGCCTACAACTCCCTTTGGCACCTCCCTCGAAGCTGATTCGGAACTTCATCATTTTTTTCAATACTTATACGAATGGGGCGTGGGAATAGGAGGAATACTCGCTTTCGGAATGCTTGTTTTTGCAGGAGCTCAATATATGGCTTCTGCCGGAAACCCGCAAAAAATGACCGAAGCAAGGAATAGAATAACTTCCGCCCTCTTGGGTTTAGCTTTACTACTTTCAACCTTCTTGATCCTTAACACCATAAACCCTCAACTAACAAGAGTAAGGCCTATTGATGACTTATTGAGGGACTTGGAGCTTCAGATGCACGGGGTAGCCCCGGGAGCAATGGAAGAACCTCCTTGCAGCTTTGTACGCCTTTACCCGGAAACGGATCTCGAGGGTTGGAATGATGAATGGGATGAGGTTGTACCTGTCTACCCAACACAAGTATGGCATAATGATCATATAGACGAAGCCACAGATGTTGATCATGCAGGAATCTTTCTTGACACACTCAATCCTTTAAAAATTCCAAACGACCCCGCAGAATACGTTGAAACCCTTAGTTTTGATAATGACTTAATAGAGATCTCCGTAAAGCATCGATTATATGCAGACCAAAGAAGAGGAGAAGAACTTCCCGATAACATAGGTCTTCCAATCTATGCACCTCAGTTCAATTGGTCTTTTGAAGAAAATATTCATTCAATGGCGGGTTACAGGAGATTAACCATGGACGAAATAGCAGATTATCACGTACCTAAGGTGCCAGAAATGGAAGGTTATGATGATGAGGAGTGCGAAGAAGAAGGTTTTTACTGGGATGGAAGTAATTGTTATATGGAAGAGAAGTATGATGGAGATACCATTGAAAAAGGAGGGCTTAGATTTAAAGAAGAAACTGGGGACGGAAGGAAGATACTTATTCTTAATGAGACAGAAAAAGATGGAGATTACATGCCCTACATTCAAGGAGGCTCTTGTATGGTAACCCCTTCTGAGCACACTTCAAGCTTCTGGGGGGGAACGAAAAGATGCGATGAAGATCTGGGAACCATACATGTATCCGCAAAAGGAGTAAGAGATAGAGATGAGTTTCAAAGAAGCATGTATCCTGATACCAAGCATGATGATGTCGATTGCCTTCATGTAGAAAATGTAGGAGAGGGAGCTCCAGCACCCATTGATGAAATGATAGGCGAAGGACATCCGGCATACGGTACTGCAATAGCTATAAGGTTTCAGGGAACCGAAGGAACGGATTATGAAAGAGATTGCCCCGAGGGTGAGCGCGAACTGGACGATTCCCTCTGTGTAGTTTCCGGAATGGCAGCAAAAGATCAGGACGGATACGAAAATAAATATGAGTATGCTGAAGCGAATGATTACAACCCGGAATATGTAACCTGTTGCGCGGATGAAGATGTGTTCTAATCTAAAAATGAACAAAGAATGATAAATATACTTAAGCAAAAAAAGATCGCATTACTCCTACTCCTTCCTTTCTTGCTCTTTCCGGAAATAGCTGATGCTTGGGCTTTCGACAAAGCACAGACCGCTTTGCAAGGACTCTCGGAGGCAACAGGAGGAATAGCCGCTTTTGTCATAATTGCCTTCGCCGTTTTCTGGATAGGGCAAGTTCTCCTTTATTTTTCTTCCGGACTTGTTCAAGGGGTTATAGACGCCACTCCGGAACTTTTGACCTTGAGTGGGGAAGGAATGGGGAATATAGTAGAAGCAGGATGGGGTTTTTCGGTGGGAATAGTGAACATGCTCCTTATTCTCGCCTTTGTCTTCATAGCTTTGAGCATCCTTCTCGGGTTTGACACTTATGGACTAAAAAAACTCTTACCTCGTTTCGTGATAGTAGCCCTCCTTGTCAACTTCACTTTGATGTTCGTGGGAATGGGCATAGATATCTCCAATTTCCTGTGGCACTCCCTCTCGGGGTTCTTTGAAGCGGACGGTGAATTCATGTTCTGGGAAGCTATGAAACCGTTAATGGACCATATGGGAGCGCTTGAAGGAACTATTTATACCATACTTGGAGGATGGGCTTCAAGTCTTGCTGTTCCGTATCTTAACGTGGCCGTTCAAATAGGGTGGCTTGTTATGACCACCGTTTTCCTCTCCACTATCTTCGAGTTTCTGACCTTCGGAATAATAGCGATCCTGATGTCCTTTGTTCTTTTTATTTTCTTCTTTGTTCTCTTTGCTCGTATCTTCATTGTGCAACTACTTGCCATCATAGCACCGTTCGCCTTTTTCTGTCTTATCTTTGATAAGACCAATTCTTACTTTCACAAGTGGGTAGAACATTTAGTTCAATGGCTGCTTGTGGGAGTGGTATTTCTCTTCTTTATGTACCTCGGGGTTACTATGGCTCCTTACGTAGAAATAATGGGATTGTATGTGGGAGAAGCACTAGATGACGTCCTCCCCGGCTGGTTAAGTTTCCTTATAAATAATATAGAAGAAATAGTATCTTATATAGCTCTTCTCCTTTACTTTGTAATTATAATGGGAGTGTGTTACAAGTTCATTCCCGCCGCGGCACAAGCGGCCATAAGTCAAGTCTCGGGAGCGGCTAAAGCGGCAAGCCCCTATATAGCGGCTGCCGGAAAGGGGCAAATAAAGAAAACCGGTAAGGCGTTAAGAGAGACCAAAGACTTCACTCAACAGTGGCGAAGAGAAGGGTTCAGTGCAGCTTCACAAAGTGCTCGACAAAGAATGAGTCAAGAAAGCGGATTAGGTAAATTCAGAAGAAGGGCGGGATATGAATGGGACAAGTTCAGGAGAACAAGTCAAGAGGATGTGGAAAAAAGAGAGATGGGAGAAAAAGTTAAGAACGCAAAAAGCCCTGAAGAAGTCAAAAAAATGGCAGCCACAGAAACAAGTCCTCACAAATTACGTGCTATATTGGATAAAGCCAATGAGGACACCATAAAAGAAATCAAAAATGACGTGCCGAATTTCGTAAATAACATCACTTCACAAGAATCCTTTAGTAATGCTTCCGACGGAGAAAAGAGGAAGATAATAAAGAACTTCACGGACGAAGCTATTAGCAATATCGGAGCACAGGATATAGCAAGTTCCTTAAAGCCATCCGATCTTGCCGATGAGGATCTTGCACAAAAGATCGGTGGAAACAATAATATAATGAGAGAATTGATAAATGAAGGAGATATGAGAAAGATAGAGAAGACACTGCAAAATGCAGGAAGGAACGGAATAGAAGCTTTCAATCAAGAAATAAGAAATGCACAGCCACCCGAAGACATTGTGAGTAAACTTTCTCCCAAAGTTCAAAGGCTCACCGGCGCAAAAAGAAGTTCTGGGGGAGTAAGTAGCGGAGGAACGAGTGGTGGTGGATCCGAGAGTTCCACACCGCCGGAATGGGAAGAAAGGCCTTCCGGGATCGTAACACCAAGAGAGGACTCCCCCGGCTCCCAGGGAAGAAGCGAGGAAACACAAGCACAAAGAAGAGAAGAACTGAGAAGACAAGGAAGAGATTTCCCTAGTAGAAATGAAAACAATGAAGATGAATCTCAATAAGAGTTATGAAAGAATATAAGCCCGAGGATTACCTCAAACTTTACGAGAAGATACCCAAAGAACTCCAAAAGCTCGTCTGGGAAGAGGATCTGGATCGCAGAAGAAAAGATCTAGCTTCTCGCTTCGACCTTAGCGAAGCCAAAGAAGAAAGGTTGGATATTCTCATTCTTCATCTTCTTTTGGGAATACTTCCTCCCAAGGAAATAAAAGAAACCTTCAAGAAAGAACTCGTCCTTTCGGAAGAAGAGGCGAAGAAACTGACAAGCGATTTCATACAACACATTGTATCTCCCATTAAACACCTTTTGAAGGATGTTTATGATGAAGATGATTTTGTTAGTGTGGGATTGAAGAGATCTTCCTCTCAAGAAGAAGAGAAGGAAAAAGAGGATCCTTATCGGGAGCCTCTGGAATAAAGATGATCAAATGAGATTCAAAGTTCCCCATCACATAGAATATAAGACGAAGATCGTAGGCCCCGCCAACTTTACTCAATTAGCCTATTTGATAGTGGCGGGAATGATAATTCTCGCTCTTTATGTCTTTATGGGAGTGAGTTTACCCTTTATCTTTCTTTCCATTGTTGTGGCCGCCGGAGGAGTGGCATTGGCATTCTTGCAAATAAAAGGACAACCATTACCTTCTTATATAAAAAAATTCTTTTTCTTTTCTTTGTCTTCCAAGAAATATATTTGGAAAAAGAAGGATCCTCCCATGAAAGCCTCTCTTCCCAAAAAAGATAAAAGAAAAGCAGAGAAAAGAGAGAAAGAAAAGAAAGACCTTCAATTGAAAGAAGGAGGAAAAATTGGTAAAGTTATTGACCGTTTAAGATCCTCTTAAAATGTCCGAACCCAAAAGCACACAAGATTTTGTTCCCATAAGACAAGTACGAGAGGGAATAATGATAATGGACAATAAAGAACTCCGAGGAGTTCTGGCTGTATCATCCATCAATATCGAACTCAAATCGGAGGATGAACAAAAAGCCATAGTAAGTCAATTTCAGAACTTTTTGAACTCTTTGGACTTCTCTTGCCAAATAGTTGTTCAGTCCAGAAAAACCAATATCACGGGATATATCGACAAAGTGAAGGATCTTGAAAAAAGACAGACCAATGAACTCCTAAAAAAACAGACCACCGGTTACCGAAAGTTCCTCGAAGAATTCGTGGAAAAAGAGTCCATTTATACCAAAAACTTTTTTGTGGTAGTTCCTTATATTCCGGGAGTAGGATCATCAAGTTCAAAAAAGGAAGAAGGTCTTACAGAAGAGAGCTTTCAAAGAGGTAGAGAACAACTTCATCAAAGAATGGAATTCGTGGCCATAGGCTTGAGAAGATGCGGCCTTCATTGCGCTCCTTTGACCACTCTGGAGATCATTGAACTTTTCTGGTCCTTATTCCATCCCAAGAATGCGGAAAGAGGTTATTACCCCGAATTCCCGGAAGAACTTACCGGATAACTTTTATATGTCTTTTATAGATAACTTGAAACAATTAATATTCGGAACCCGATCCTCCTCCGGAGAAGGAGAAGGAGAAGGAGATTCGGGAATAATGAAGATAGTGGATGTGGTAGCTCCCTCTTCTATAGAAGAAATGCAAGGACATTTGAAGCTCGAGGAAAGATATACACGCTCTTTCTTTGTATTTTCCTATCCTCAGTATATTAGTGCCGGCTGGATGTCTCCCGTTATAAATCTTAATACGCAACTTGATGTATCTTTCTTCATACACCCTGCAAATACCGCGGATGTGTTAAAGAAACTAAGAAAGCGCATTACAGAGGTACAAGCGGAGATGTCGGAAAAAGAGCAAAAAGGAATGGTAAGAGACCCTGTTCTGGAGACCGCTTACAAGGACATGGAAGAGCTAAGGGATAGATTGCAATCCGCGGAAGAAAAGATGTTCTACTTCGGGCTCTACATTACGATCTACGGAGACTCTCAAAAAGAGATAGAGAATATGGAAAGCAGATTAAGGTCCATCTTCGAGTCCAAGGCCATTTATATAAGACCCGCCCTTTTTCAACAAGCATCCGGCTTCACTAGTACTTCTCCTTATGGAAAAGATCTTCTCCAGACTCACACTCCCATGAACACCGAACCCCTTTCCAGTATCTTTCCCTTCATTTCTTTCGATCTTACCGCCTCGGATGGGATACTTTACGGTATAAACAAGCAAAATCGTTCTTTGGTACTCTTTGACCGATTCTCACTTGAGAATGCAAATGCCGTCATTTTCGGAACATCGGGCGTGGGTAAATCCTATCTCGTTAAACTGGATGTACTGAGATCCTTGATGTACGGGATAGAGGTCATAATCGTGGATCCAGAGAACGAATACCGGACACTTGCCGAATCGGCGGGAGGTGCATTCTTTAATATTTCCCTCGGATCGGACAATCACATCAACCCTTTTGATATTCCCGTTCCCATGGAGGACGAGAGCGCGGAAGAGGTGATAAGAAGAAATGTTATCAGTTTAGTAGGGCTCCTTCGTATTATGCTTGGCGGATTAAGCCCGGAAGAAGATGCCATTATTGATCAAGCAATAACGGAAACTTATGCGGCAAAGGATATCACTCCCGAGAGTGACCCCAGTACTTGGGCGGAAAAAGTGCCTCTTTTTTCCGACCTTGAACAGGTTCTCGAGTCAATGGAGGGAACAAAAAATCTCATTTTGCGTTTAAGAAAGTTCACTAAAGGAACTTATGCGCAATTTTTCAATCAACACACCAATGTTTCCATGGACAACAATATCACTGTCTTCGGGATAAGGGACTTGGAAGAAGAGATGAGGCCCATCGCTATGTATATAATAACCCGCTTTATATGGAAAGAGATAACTTCTTCCATGAAGAAGAGATTGTTCGTCCTTGATGAGGCGTGGCTCATGATGAAGAACGAAGATGGTGCTTCCTTTCTCTTTGGGCTTGTAAAAAGAGCGAGAAAATATTGGTTGGGAGTAACCACTATAACACAAGACGTTTCGGACTTCATGCATTCCAATTATGGAAAGCCCATTGTTACCAACTCCGCTCTTAAGATCCTCCTAAAACAATCTCCCGCGGTGATAGATATGATACAAGACGTTTTCAATCTTACGGAGGAAGAGAAATTCGTCCTTTTAGAGGGAGAAGTGGGAGAGGGAATATTCTTCGCGGGACAAAAACACGTAGCGATTCAAATAATCGCTTCCTATGAAGAGGATCAAATAATAACTTCCTCTCCCGAGGAAATAGAGAAAATAAAGAAAAGCAAGGAATAAAGATATTCTACGAACCTTCTTTCTTTTTCCTTATAAGGACCTTCCTCTCGGTTCCTTCTCCCATGCTTTCCGTTTCCACACCCTCCATTTCCGATACCACGGTATGAATCACTCTTCTCTCAAAAGAGGACATGGGAGGGAAATTCTGTTCCACACCTGTAAAGAAGACCTCTTCCGCCGTTTCTTTTGCAAGTTCTCTTAAGTAATCCGTTTTTCTTTTTTTATAATCATTTATGTCTAGATTAATAAAGAGCGGTCCTTCCTTTCCCTTTTTGCGAAGGACCATTTTTTTTAAAAGACTTTCCACTTCAAAGAGCATCTGTCCTTTTTCTCCTATAAGGACCTGGGGGTCCTTCATCTTAATGTTCACAGAAAGAGAATTTTCTTCTTCCGAACGAAAATGAACCTTTATATCAGGGTCCAAAAAATGAAAGAACTCTTCAATTGTTCTCTTTATTTCCTCCATTTTCCTTCTCTTTATCCTTTTTTATAATATATTGTTGCAATACCGAGATAATGACCGTCACTATCCAGTAGAGACCTACGGCCGAAGGGAGATTCAAAAGCACCACAAAAGTAAAACCCGGTAAGAACATTATCATTTGCGATTGCATTGCTTTGGCCATATCTCCCTTTCCGGAATCGCTTCCCTCGTCCTCTTTTTTCCTTCCCATGGTCATCTTCATTTGAAGGTATTGTCCCGCCGCCGCGATGATCGCAATGACCACATGGGGAGAAGAAAGATCCATTAACCCCAGGAACTCATAGTTCACCACTCCCGGCTTGGAAACAAAATCGTATAAATGTTTTAGTTCTTCACTCCCAAGTCCTCTTCTAAAGATCTGAAAAAGCGATATGAGAATGGGAAGTTGGACAAAAAGAGGGATCATTCCCGAAAAGGGACTTACATTCCTCTCTTTATAGAGCTCCATTATCTTCTTTGCCTGGGTTTCCTTGTCATCCTTGTACTTTTCCTGTAATTCCTTTATTTCGGGTTGAATAGCCTGCATCTCCCTTTGGGACCTTGCGGATTTCATTCCCAAGGGAAAAAGGATACCTTTTATAACAAGAGTTAATAATATGACAGCCAACCCGAGATCGGGAAAAGGGATCACATTATAAAGAAAGATCAGTAAGTTAAATAGAGGTTGGTATATTAAAAGATATAAAATTTCTCCCATACGATTGATCCGAGCTTATTCTTCAACGCTCCTTAGTTCTTTGATCCTTTACCGGAAGTTATTTGCAATATTCCCGCTTTCTTTAACAATTTTTCTGTTTCTCTTTTAATGTCTTCAAAGTGTTCCCCCAGCGCCTCCTTCTTTATTATGAATATAATATCAAATCCCCTTTTCACGAAAGGGGATAACTGTCTCGTCGCTTCTCTGAACAACCTCTTTCCTCTATTTCTTCGCGTAGCTCTCTTTTCTTGTTTCACGGGAAAAACGAACGCAAAACGTGAAAAAGGAAGCTCATTCCTTTTCATCCTCACCATGAAGAATCTCCCAAAATAAGCGTCCCCCTCTTTGAAGACCTTCTCGAAATCCCTTTTCTTTCTCAGTCTATACTTGCGAGGAAACATAAGAACCTTAGGCGGATATCTTGTCCCTCCCTTTTCTCCTCCTTCTTCTCAAAACTTCTCTTCCCGCTTTGGTCCTTTTTCTCGCCAAAAACCCGTGAGTTTTCTTTCTTTTTCTTTTCTTTAAGATTCCTGAATAAGACATACGCTTAGATTCTACTTTAGAAAAGGAAAAAAGTCAATTCCTTGTACTGGTTCATATGATATGATACACCCCGAGGTTTCAAAAAACCATGAAA
>CAYRME010000015.1:0-12834 GCA_964425505.1 uncultured Candidatus Saccharibacteria bacterium | reverse complement strand
CAATTTCCAAATCTTCAATTTCCAAAACCACCAAGGGGGAAGCTCCAAATTACAAATAAGTTCCAAGGACCAAAAGCTCAAAACCACCCCGCCGCCACCTTAATTTTCAAACTCCAAGTTCGTTTGGAAATCAAGTAATTGGAAATTAAAATATTTTGACTTTTGTATTTTGCATTTAATTCTCGTTTTTTGAATTTTTTCTAAAGTATTCTTGGACACATCTCTCAAAGTCCTCCATTTTTTCCTTTTTTGTGGTGAATCCCGCCGCTTCCGGATGACCGCCGAAATTATCAAGACAATCCCCGCAATACCGCATTGCTTCTACCACATCTTGCCCGGAAAGAGCACGACACGACCCTCTAACCGTTTCTCCTTCCACAACATACAAGAAAACCGGTTTCTTGAACCTCCTTATAACTCTTGAAGCGAGAGTTCCCGCCAGAGAGGGTGGAAAATCGCCTTCCCAAAAAATGACCTCCTGGTCGTCGCTATCATCCAAGGTCTCTAACATCTTCTTTTCTTCGGCTTCTATTTTTTCTCTTCTTTTTCGGTTCTCCTCTTCCACTTCATTCATCCACTCCCTTGCTTCACTGTCTTCTTTTGAGTTGAGGAAAAGATAACTCGTATTCAAGTTCCCACGCGGCCTGGTTATATTAAGAAGAGAAATCATTCTCTCTAAAGGATCCTCACCTTCGAACCTCTCTCTCAATACCCGAAGAGGGGTCATCATGGAATTTTTAAGAAGATCCGCCCCTTCATCCAATATTTCTTTGTTGTCTTCTTTCTTGGGAACCATGTCGGCAAGAGTAGAAAGAGCGGCAAGCTCCAGAAAGAACCGTTTATCCCCTTCAAGAGAATCACCGAGAATTTCCTTTACAAGCTTATAAACTATACCACCGTTCGACATTTTCTTGAAGGGATATTCATCCCCTTCCTGGAGAGGGTCAAGAATAAGAGAGGCTTCGGGGAGTTCCGAGAAAGTCTTGTGGTGATCTATTATGATAAGTTCGTATCCTTTTCTCTTCGCCTCTTTTGCTCCTTCAAAATTACTTATCCCGCAATCAAGAGAGATAAGTAGAGCGGGAGCTTCTTCCTCAATATTTCGCACCGCCTCTTTACTCAATCCGTATCCCCATTTCTCTCTATCAGAGATATAAACTCCGGAAACCTCTCCTCCCCATCTCCTTATTACTTCTTTCATCATCATGAGAGAGGTTACGCCGTCAAGGTCCGAATCCGCAAAAAGAATGACCCTTTCCTTGTTCTTTGTAGCTTTCTTCACTCTCTCAGCCACCTTTCTTAAGTTCTTCATTTCTGTCATAGAATTCAATTCTTTGCCTTTCTTAATGCTTCTATCCCCGGCATCTCGCCGTTCCTTAAGAAGGTTAACATTGCTCCTCCTCCACAAGAAACAAGGTCCATCCCTTCCAAGAATCCCAGTCTCATGAGAGCGCCACTCGTATCTCCTCCCCCCACCACTTTTAGAGCCTCTTCATTTTCCACGATCTCTCTTCCTATTTCTTTGGTTCCCGACTCAAAGGGTTTTTTCTCGGAAAGTCCCAAGGGGCCGGCCCAGATCACGGTTCCGGCCTCCCTTATTACCTTTCGATAAAGCTCAATGGTCTCCTCTCCTATATCAAAAACATCTCTTTCCTCTTCTATTTTCCCCGGAGCGGTCTCTTTTATTTCCCCCTCCCCCGTTCCATCGGGGGCGGTCACAACATCTACGGGCAAATGAAGTTTGGGTGATGTATAATCCAACTCTCTTACGGTATCCATGAGACCATCCTCGGGCTGAGGTAGATTGAGAGCAATACCCCTTGCAAGAAGAAGAGCATTAGCTATCTTTCCGCCCACAAGAATGTGATCCGCCTCTCTTAAAAAGAAATCCACAGCACCGATCTTCGATTCCACTTTAGCCCCTCCAACAATGGCCACTAGAGGCCTCTTAGGGTTCCTCTTGACCCTATCGAGGACCTTTATCTCTTTCTCCATGAGCATTCCCTTTACGGAAGGTAGAAAAGAGGGAGGGTGTACCACCGAGGCATGCTCTCTGTGAGAAACGGAAAAAGCGTCATTCACGAAAATATCAGAAAAAGAAGCAAGAGATCTTCCGAATTCCTCGGAATTATTTTTCTCCTCTTTATAGATACGAACATTCTCAAGAAGGAGTACATTCCCTTCTTTCATGGCACTTACTCGCTTCTTGACAACCTCTCCTATGCAGTCGGGGGCAAGGTCCACCTCTTTTTTGAGCAAGAAGGACAACCTCTCTTTTACGGGAGATATACTTCCCTCTCTTACCTCTCCTCCTCTCTCCCTCATACTCCTCTTTTCTTTCGGTTCTTTGAAATGACTCAAAAGGACCACCTTGGCGCCACTCCTTATAAGATAAGAAATGGTGGGGAGCGCCTCCTTTATCCTCATGTCATTCTCTATCTCCCCTTTTTCATTCAAAGAAACGTTGAAGTCGCAACGCACAAGAACTCGCCTCCCTTTTACCTCAATATCCTCCACTTTTCTCATAGAGAAATGAATTATTTATTCTTCTTTTTGAACGCATTACGAAGAGCTCCCTTCAGTCCCCCTTTCTTCTCATTTTCTTCGCTACCTTCGTTCTTCTCCCCTCTCTCCTCTTCTTTTGCTTGCTCCAACGCTTCTCTTAAGGAAATGTTTCCTTCCTCTTTTTCTTCCGATTCCGTCGAAGGGTCTTTTTCCGTTTTTACCGAAGAGGATCCTTCTTTTTTCTCCTTCTTTTCTTCTTCCTTTTGTTCCTTCTTTTTCTTTAGTTTCCTACGGCAATTCTTGCAGTAAATGGGCCTGGTTCCATCCGGCTCGAAAGGAACTTTGGTCTTTTTGGAGCAAATGGAACACTCCGCATCATAAAGTTGTTCTTGCAGAGGTTCTCCTTTTATGTTCTCCCTGGTTTCCGCCGCTTCCTTAAAGTCACCAAGCCATCTGGAAAGTTTCTCTTCCACTCTTTCTCTATCATTGGCATAACGCTCTCCCGAGACACGAATTATTTTCTCCGCAATATTCTTGTCGGGAGGTTCAAAAGGAGGCATGGTCTCCGCTGAGAAGGGTTCTCCCGCTATACCGTTCACCATGAGCTTAGTATATACATTGTACTTGGGGAGATTTATAAGATTTTCCATGGTTATAGTGGGAGTAAACTCTCTCTCCAAGACCTCGGCGTCCTTTGCTCCCACTCGGAAGGAAACTATGGTTCCCACATTACCAAAAATAGCATCTCTCATGTGAGTCCCATCCGTGTCCTGCTCATCAAGTTGTCCTATATACTGGTGACTCAAAATAAGATTAAGACGATATTTTCTAGCCTCGGAAAGGATCCCCACAAAAGAACGAGTGGCAAAATTCTGAAATTCGTCAATATAAAGATAGAAATCTTTCCTCTCTTCCTCGGGAACTTTCACCCTTTCCATTGCCGCAAGTTGAAGTTTGGTTATAACGAGCGCCCCCAAAAGTGTAGAGTTGTCCTCCCCTATTTTCCCCTTGGAGAGATTTACTATGAGTATTTTCCGATTATCCATTATGTCGCTCATGTTTATCGTGGAATGCACTTGTCCCACGATATTCCTCACAAGTGCCGCAGAGGTGAATTGCCCCACCTTATTTTGAATGGCAGCAACGGCCTCTGTGGCATACTGTTGGCTCCATGAAGCGAATTCCTTCGTCCAAAAGGACTTGACCACCGGGTCCTGAATATTATCCACCACCTTCTTTCGGAACTCCGCATCGGACATCATCCTGTTTATACCAAGAAGGGTGGAATTGGGATAATCAAGGAGTGCAAGCACGGTATTGTTCAAGATATACTCCATTCGCGGAGACCACACATCAGGCCATATCTTTTTAAAGACCCCCATGAGCCCCGATGCCACAAGATGGCGGTGATCGGGGTCCACTTTTTCCATGACATTGAAACCTATTGCTCTGTCAAGGTCCGCGGGATTGAAATAAACAACATCATTCACCCGATGCTCCGGTATGAAATTCAGTAAATTCTCAGCGGCCTCTCCATGGGGATCTATAAAGCCCAAGCCCTCTCCTTTTTGAATGTCTTGAATCGCCATATTCTCGAGCATGGCGGTCTTACCCATTCCGGTCTTACCTATAGTATAGAAGTGACGAGTTCTATCCTCTCTTTTTATACCAAACTTCTTCCGTTGATTACGAAAGTTGGTAAATCCAAAGAAATTAATATCATCTTTATCTTTCCTGTTGTCCATGAAATGAGAGATATCTTATATCTTTTCATTTTGAATGCTTCTTCCTTCCTTGTAAAGACTCACTCCGTGGGGAGGTCGTAAGGAGCCTCCTTTTTCTTGGCCTCTACACGAGGTACAGTGGATATCGGAACTGATGTCTTGGAGGGGAAGTGATAAAGAGAGGCCAACTCTTCGGCATTCAAAATGAAGGTAGCATCAGAAGGAGGTTCGGGCCAAAAAGCAGGAGTTCTTCGTATCAAATTGCGAAACATTCTCCTCTTTTTTAAGTAGAGTCTTTCCTCGGTCTTCCAAAAGAAATCGTACCAGTTCTGTTTCACTTTGGTAATGGTATCGGAGTTGGGTAGCATGCTCCCCAGTCCGGGACTGTTAAAATGATTGAAATAACTCATGGGTATCTTTAGCCTTCCTCCCGAGAACTTCTCTCTTTTTGCTATGTATGCATAACGAATAAAGCAATTGAAATACTGCTTCCCCATCTTTCTCTCTATGGCGGATAACTCCTCCTTTTCACCGGAAGTTAATTTCATTTCCGGGTAAGCATCATCTTCAGGGGCTTCCTTCTTTTTAGGATAACCGGTAAGCATATTAAAAGCTTCTCCAAAGACACCCAAGGGAGCGGGCTTTTCTTTTCTACCGGCGATCTTTTGAATTTCTTTACTTGCCTTTTTTTCGAATTCTTTTCCTTCCTCGAGTTCCGCAGTCATTGGTTCGGCATGTATTAGAATCCATATTTGCTCTCCCTCCTCGAGTTTACTCAACCCCTCAAGAAGAGACGCGATGGGATCTATGCGTTTTTCTTCCGTGGTCTCTCTTTCCGTCTCAAAGTCGCGGTATGTCCTCAAGGGAAGATGCTCCTTTCCCATCTTGTAGTCCGTTCCCCATATATCCCAGTATTCATTGGGTATATTCTGAGGTACCTTTTTTGTGTGATCCTCCACCTCGTATATCTCAGCTTCCGGATATTGCGCATAGATATGCTGCTCGAACATGTCTCTCTGCTTTGCCGGTACACGTATCAAAAAATGAGGGCTTCCTTCTACGGAAATTATTTCCAAAGAAAAATCAGGGTTGGTCTTTCCTTCCCACCACTTTTCGAACCAATTGGGAGGACCATAGACCTGCCAAAACCCGGTCAGCACTACCTCCATTGCTCTTATGGGTTTTTCTATGTCTCCGGGTATCCTTATTTCAAGAAGGGCGGAAGGATCGTCTCTTATTATTTGACGCCAAAATAGCCACTGTTTACTTACTCGAGGCCAAAGGAAGAACGGGAGTACGAACCATATCCAATTCAAAAGAATTTCCCAGAGAAGACCCAAAAAGGGGGCAAGCCCCCTTAGGATGCTTATATACCAAAGTATAATATCAAGAGGATTAGGCAATAGTGTATTTTCCATCGGGAGTCCTTACGAAGTACTTTTTATTGCTCAAGTTTTGAATGACGGTATTCTTTTTCACTATCCTTTGCTTTGAGACTTTTTCTATTATTTCTTCTTTGGGAAGCGCTCCCTCTTTTTTCAATATGGTCTTTATGATCTCCTTTACTTCTCCGGGGGTATAACCCCATTCCGCAAGAGCATAAACCCCTCTTCCCACCAGAACGAAGGAAGAGTCCTTTATGAGCTCATTATGAGTGGTCTGCGGATTCGCTTCATCTCCCAAGGCAGCGGCTATATCCTTGAAGTGCATGGGCTTTCCGGCTCTCTTTAGGACGAGATAAGCCTTATCTTTTATACCCCTCGGGTTTATTTCCGGCCACCTAATAAGACCAAAACTTCCCTCTTCGTTCTGTACTACCTTCTTGGAGATCTCAAGATAAGAGACAAGTGTCTTCTGGGGAAGGTTCTTCTTGGCGCTTAACTCTTGAGCGGAAAGAAGCTGTTTCTTCCTGTTAAGCTCTTCTCGAACCTCGGAAATGAGTTCCTTGGCTCGCAAAAAGGCGTTCTGGTCATTCGCCCACAAGGAGTGCACTTCTTTATTTTCGGGAATGCGGTGAATAGAGCTGTGAATATCCAAAAGAAAGAGAACGTAATTGCGGTCCTCTTCATTCTCTGTCAAGAGATCGAGAAAAAGATCCTCTCTTTTTAATCCTCCGAATTCCTGTAGGATCTTATCAAAGTATGCAAAAACATCGGAGTATTTCTCCGAGGCTTTTCTTGATTGCTTTACTCCGTCTTTTTCTATTTGCCGGACTCTCTCCCTTGTTATCCCATAGCTTCTCCCTATGGATTCAAGGGTCTCCTTCTTTCTATCAAAGAGACCGAATCTCCTGGAGATCACATTCTTGGTCCTTTGAGGCAAGGAATCGACAAGATCCCGACAAGGCTCCCTGTAATTAAACATATCAATATATATTTAACTTCCGAAATAAGGGCTTCTTATTTTATACTCTACTTTTTCTTCTCAGTCAAGCTATTCCAGTCAAGGACCAGCGGCCCCGCAAGAAATAGGGAAGAATACATTCCCAAAGCTATTCCGATGATGAGCGCGAGAATGAAATGAAAGAGGGCGGGAGGACCAAGAATAAGAAGTGCAAAGAGTATGAAAAGCGTGGTCAAGGAGGTACTTATCGATCTTCCAAAGATCTCGTTCAAACTCTTATTAACTATCTCGCTCAAGACTATCTTTTTATCACTCTCTCTCTTCTCTCTTATATTCTCTCTTATACGATCGAATATCACCACCGTATCATTTATGGAATACCCCAAGGTGGTAAGAAGCGCCACAGCAATGGGTATCGTTATTTGCACCCCATAAAGATGCCCGAGAGCGGAAAATACTCCCAAAACTATGAGTACGTCATGGAGAAATGCAACACCCGTGGCTATGACTCCGTATTTCCCGGAATTGACCGAGCCATCTTCTTCTCTGAAACTCACCGCTATGTAAATAATGACAAGAATGGAAGCGAGAATGATAGCAAAAAGGGACATGCTCCTTAATTCATCCCCGATCTCCGGTCCAATGGACTCAAAATGCCTACTTTCCGCTCCTTTCAATGCCCCCATTATCTCTTCATAAACTTCTTCATCCGTCCTTTCCGTCCTTATGAGCACTCCATCCTCTCCAAGCATTTGTACATCCGCTTCACCCATGTCTATCTCTCTCAAACCCTCACGAACCTCTTCTATGGAAGGCCTCTGTTCATATTCCACTTCCAGGGCGCTTCCTCCCGCAAATTCTATTCCGGGAACCACCCCGAAAAGGAGTAGAAACCCGATACTGGAAAGCACCAGCACGGCGGAGATGCTGTAGAATAAATTCTTATATTTCAGGAATCGCAACTTCATATATTATTTCCAAAGCCAAGTTATTCTTGATGTTTTATCCTCCAAAAAGGAAAGAAAAATGCGAGTGATCACCATAGCGCAGAAAAGACTGGTCACAAGTCCCAAAATGAGGGTAATAGCAAAACCTCTCACAAAGCTCGTGGTAATAAAAAAGAGAATGATCGCCACCATCAAGGTGGTAAAGTTCCCGTCCCTTATAGAGGACCATGCCTTCAGATAACCTTCCTCTATGCTCTCTCTTATGGTCTTTCCTTTTTTCATCTCCTCTCTCATTCGTGAGAGGACAAGGATATTGGCATCAATGGCCATTCCCACTGATAAAAGGAAACCGGCTATTCCGGAGAGAGTAAGGGTCACCGGGATGTACTTGAAAAGAAAAGCGACAAGCAACATATAGACGCTCAAAGAAAGAATCGATGCGAGGCCGGGAAGCTTGTAGACCGCGACCATGAAAACAGCGACAATGAGGAATCCGTAAATGCCGGCCTCAATGGAAAGCTCCAAAGCCTCCTCTCCCAAAGTGGGTCCTATGCTTTGTTGCGTTACAAGTTCTATGGGAACGGGTAAAGCTCCTATACGAAGGTCTCTTGCGGTCTCATAAGCCTCCTCGACAGAGAACTGCCCCGTGATCTGCGCTTCTCCTTCAGTTATCTCCTCCTGTACCGTGGCTTCTTGGAGCATTTCCCCGTCAAGGAAAGTAGCAAGAGGTTCTCCCACGTTCCGAGAAGTTATCTCCGCAAAGAGCCTCCTCCCTTCTTCATTAAAGTCCAGCATTATGATGGGTTCCTGCGTCATCTGGTCGACCCTTACCGAGGCATCATCCAAATGTTCTCCCGTAAGATCCGTTCTTTCATAAGGATCTTCCAGCACGATATCCCAATTCTCCACTTCTCCTTCAAGAGCTTGAAGATCCTCTTCTTCTATCTCCCACTGGCTCTTGCCGAGGTGTTCTTCTATCTCCTCCCACTTTTCTTCTTGCGCTTGCCGCTTCTCCTCCGAAACCTCTCGGAAATCCAAGAAAGGCGTCTCACCTATTATTTCTATTGCTTCTTCAAGGTCATGAGCTCCGGGTATCTCCACAGCAAGCCTCTCTCCTCTTACTTGCACAGAATGTTCGGCTATACCGTAAAGATCGATCCTCCTTTCTATGATACCCCTCAATCCTTCCATTCTTTGAGCTCGTTCCCCGGAGGGAATATCGGAGAGATCGGCCTCATAAAGAAGATAAGCCCCTCCCTGTAATTCCATTCCTTGCTCGAAATCCCTCTCTTCCATTTGAGAAAGTTCCAAGGGGGTTCGCTCGTTCACAAAATCAACTCCCCGATTGTAACTCTCGGGGAAAACAAACATGTACGTGAAGAACGCAAGCAGGATCAGTATAACGAATGATGCACTTCTTACTTTCATAACGGAAGTAGTATGACACGCTATTTACACTTTGTCAATTATTTACTAAATCTTCAGTTTCGCTTGGAAATTAAGAAGGGGGTGGTGGTTTAGGGCTATCCGTGACACTTTTTGAACTTCTTGCCGCTCCCGCAAGGACAGGGATCGTTCCTCCCCACGTTCTTATACCTTGCATCCTTCTTCGGAGATCCTTGTCCCGAGCCTCCCCGAGGAGTATTATCCGCACTCCTTTTTAGAACGATCCTTTGCCCCGACTGCCTTGTTCTCGCGGTCTTTACTCTAAGGATCCTGTCGGCGATCTCCGCTTCAATGTTCACCATAAGATTCTGAAATGCGTGATGACCTTCCCTCTTGTACTCCGTTAGAGGGTCTTTTTGTCCATAAGCACGGAGCTTCACGGCCTCGCGCAACTCATCCATCATGGTGAGATGCTCTTTCCACAGAAAATCCATGGTCCGTAGTGCGACCAATCTTTCCACGTTACGCAACTCATCCTCTTCCATTTCTTCTTCCTTCTTTTTGTATTCCTCTACATCCTTTCCTTGCCTTTCAAGAATATCGAGAAGGAAAGAACGTAAACTTTCTTCCGAACTCCTATCCTTCACTTCAGCTCTCTTTAGTACTTCATCCCTCATCTCGTAGAATTTTTCCCTGTGTTTGAAAAGTACTTCGTCATACTGCAGGACGTGCTTTCTCGCATCAAAATGATGACCTTCCACTTTCTTTTGAGCCGACTCTATTATATTGGAGACGTACCCCATCTCTATGGGAGCATCGTCGGGAAGATTGAATCTTTCCATGAGTGATTGCACCTTCTCCGCTCCAAATATTCTCATGAGATCGTCCTCAAGGGAAACAAAGAACTGACTCTCTCCCGGATCCCCTTGTCTTCCGCACCTACCACGGAGCTGATCGTCTATCCTACGAGCTTCATGTCTCTCGGTACCGAGGACAAAAAGACCTCCCAGCTCGCGAACCTTTTCCGCTTCTTCTTTGTCGGGGGGATTACCCCCGAGGATTATATCAACTCCCCTCCCGGCCATATTGGTCGCAACCGTAACCGCCCCCAGTCTCCCCGCCTGTGCGATTATCTCGGCCTCTTTCTCGTGATTCTTCGCATTAAGTAGTTCGTGTCGGACCCCGGCACGTTTCAACATCTGAGAGATCGTTTCGTTCTTCTCAATGGAAACGGTTCCCACAAGTACCGGTTGTCCTTTTTCATGCCTTTTCTTCACTTCTTCCACTACCGCATTGAACTTCGCTTTTTCCGTCTTATAGACCACATCGGGATGCGCCTTTCTTATGAGAGGCTTGTTGGTGGGAACGATCACCACCTCCATTCCATAGACCTTAAAGAACTCTTCTTCGGAAGTGGCCGCGGTACCGGTCATCCCGGAAAGTTTATCGTACATTCGAAAAAGGTTTTGGAAGGTGGTACTTGCCATGGTGCTCGACTCGGGCTTTATCTCCACTCCTTCTTTTGCTTCGATGGCCTGATGGAGGCCTCCCGACCATCTTCTTCCCGGCATGAGTCTTCCCGTGAAATCGTCCACAATGACCACTCCCCCGTCTCTTACCACATAATTGACGTCCTTTTCATATAAAGGTTTTCCCGTCTCCGGGTGCGTTGCCTGAGCTCGAAGCGCTTGCTCCAAGTGATGAACCGCGTTCATTCCCCTTTCGTCATAGATATTTTCCACTCCCAGGATCTCTTCCACCTTTTCCGTTCCCTGTTCAGTAAGAGTTACCGCTTTTTCCTTCTCGTGGACCTCATAATCCGTACCCGGAATCAGGTTGGGAACCACCCTGTTGGCGAACTCCTTGTACATCTTCTTCTTTTCCTCGAACTCCTCCCCTTCTTCGGGAACCGAGATGATAAGGGGAGTTCTCGCTTCATCTATGAGTATGGAATCCACTTCGTCCACAATGGCATAATGAAATCCGCGTTGAACCTTATCTTCCCAGTTAAGGGCCATATTGTCCCTTAAATAATCAAAACCGAACTGATTGTTCGTACCGTAAGTTATATCGGCGGCATAGGCCTCCTTTCTTTCGCAGGGACGTAAGAAATCCTCCTCCACATAAAAAGACCCCAACTGGTCTCGAACCTCGTCCTTCTCTTCATCTCCGGACCTGTATTCGGGGTCATAGACAAAGGATTGCCTGTCGCCTATACATGCCACCGAAAGACCCAAGAAGTGATAGATCTGCCCCATCCAGACCGTATCTCTTCTTGCCAAATAATCATTAACAGTAATAATGTGAACTCCCTTTTCCGAGAGAGCATTCAAATAAGCGGGAAGGGTTGACACCAAAGTCTTCCCTTCCCCGGTTTTCATTTCGGAAACTCTTCCTTGATGCAGAGCTATTCCTCCCATGAGTTGCACATCGTAATGCCTTTGCCCGAGAGTTCTCTTTGCCGCTTCACGCACCAAAGCATAAGCCTCCGGAAGAAGTTCGTCCAAAGATTCTTCTTGGGTTCTTCTCCTAAGCTCCAAAGACCTCTCCTTTAATTCCTCATCGGAGAAACTCTCCGTGTCGCTCTCGAGCTCGTTTATCTTTGAGACCAGAGGTTCTATGGATTTTAAGTATTTCTTATTGGGATCGCCGAATATTTTCTTTAATACAGACACGAATAAAAATTTTAAACTCCAATTCCCAGGCCCCGGTTTACGGGGCTTTTCAGGGTCTTTTAACTTAAAGAGTGTCCTCGAAAGGACTTAGCCTCTCTTTCTCTTCGCCTCCTGTCCACCCTTCTTTTTCTTGGTTTCCATCTTGTCCTTGTAATCCTTGATCTGTCTTTCAAGCTCGTACTTGACCTCGTCGATGGAGGCTTTTATGGTCTCCGCGGTATCCTCCGCCTTAAGGGTTTTTCCGGGTAATTGCATTTGGGCTTCGGTGCGAAAGATCCTTCCCTTTTCCTCTCCCGTTACTTTCTCTATTTCCACGTTCAATATTATCCTGTCCACTTCTTTCCCCACCTCCTCTTTGTCCTCCGTTTCCTTTTCCAGCAGGTTGGGGAGAAAACGGCAGGCGGAACGCAACTTCTTTTGAGCGTATTCCTTGAGATGGGAATTTATCTCGATATTGCGAGATTTGATGATGACCTCCATATTGATTTTATCTTATGGGTACTTTCTCGATTATAGCAAAACGTTATTGATTTGGAAAGAACTATTCAACAATGACCACCTCCTCTTCCATTTCTATCCCGAACTTCTCTCTGACCCTCTCTTTTACCAAAGAAATGAGTTCTTTTACGTTCTTTCCGGTAGCTCCCCCTTTGTTAACAATGAAATTGGGATGCTTGTAAGATATCATTGCACCGCCTCTTTTTTTCCCTTTCAACCCGCATTCTTCGACAAGGACTCGCGCCGGAATGAAGCCAAGCTCCCTGAATCTTTCCATGTCGGTATATTCATTATAGAACTCGTCATCCACTTCGGGGTTCTTGAAGACGCTTCCCGCCGAAGGGTCTTGAGGGTGATTCTCTTTCCTGTGCTTCAAGAATTCCTCGAATTTACTGTCCTCGTTCTTTTTTCGCGGGAAAAGCATCCGGACGGAAAGAATGATATAACCTCCGTTCCTTTTGAAAAAGCTATCTCTGTAATCAAAGGCACACTCCTCTTTCGTAAAGGTTCTCTTTTTTAATTCATTCATATCGAGAGCCTCCACTTCAAGGAGGTGGTCGGAGATAAGGTCCCCGAAAGCTCCCGCGTTACCTCTTACAGCACCTCCCATTGTTCCGGGAACTCCTCCGGCCCATTCCATCCCCTCTCCTTTTCTTTCGGTGATCTCTCGCGCCGCTTTGGGTAAAGGGATTCCCGCTCCCGCGATCAATTCTATCCCCTCCTCTTTCTCTTCTACATGGAAATCCTTAAGATCTA
>CAYRME010000014.1:0-13973 GCA_964425505.1 uncultured Candidatus Saccharibacteria bacterium | reverse complement strand
AATATACTCATTACTTTCCATAATCTTGGTTCTAACGTCGTCCACGACTCCCTGCAATGAACCACGTAGGGTTCATTGCAGTGAACTCTACGTAGTTCACTGCCTAACATTTACGTATTTATCAAAAACTGTACTTGAAGTACAGTTTTTCTCATTATATAAAATGTTTATATGTTTTATGTATATATTCTTCAAAGCTTAAGAGATAGAAAGTTATACATTGGTTTTACTAAAAAAATATCAAAAAGCGTTTTAAAAAACATAAAGAGGGTAGTGTAAAAAGCACTAAAAATCGCAGGTCTTTTAAATTAATTTATCTAGAGGTTCATGCATCGGAACAAGATGCTCGTAGAAGAGAGAAGTACTTTAAAACAACTAAAGGAAAGAGTAGCTTAAGGCAGATACTAAGAGATACGCTAAATTCTTAATTTCTCAAAAGCAACTGAGAAAAAACACCGGATCCATTTGGACACCCCTCAAAAGAAGAATAGAAAATAGTTTACTCTAAAGAAAGCCCGGTAATTTTCTCGGGTTTTTGTTTTATGCTATATTCTCATAATATATAAATTAAAAAGCTAATTTATGAAAAAACAAATACCAACAACAATAGGAATTTTAGTAATAGTTCTGTTGGCTGGAGGCTTCGTTGGAGCAAGTGTTCTCTTTTTAAGTCAAGAAGGTAGAGAAGTAGCTGATGAAGATGAAGAAGAATTGACGGAGGAAAAAATAGACGAGGAAATAAAGGAAGAGCACCAAGAGCCTACGCCGGAAGAGTATTTCGATTTTGATTCCGAAGAACAAGCGATCACGGATTATGAACCTGATAATCCCCACCACCCCGATATTGTGATACCAGATAAAATTGACGGGGTGACAGTGTCAAAAATAGGAAATAGGGCTTTTCAAGATGGGGGTGACCAGCATGACCTAGGTAATGACCTAGAAAGTGTTGTAATCCCTTATAACGTTGAAGTAATAGAAGGTCGTGCTTTTTTCAGGAATGATCTTACTGAGATAACCATCCCTGACAGTGTGGAATTTCTCTCAGGTTTTGCTCATAATAATCTCACCGAAGTGGCTATACCCGACAGTGTGGAAGTAATAGGAAGTCGTGCTTTCTCTCATAATAACCTCACTGAATTAACCATCTCTAATAGTGTAGAAAAAATAGAAAGAGCTGCTTTTGCACGTAACTCTCTCACTAAAGTAATTATCCCCGACAGCGTGAAAGAAATAGGAGAGCGGGCTTTCGTAAGCAATAACCTTACCAAGGTAACCATTCCTAACGAGGTGAAAGAAATGGAAAGGGAGGTTTTTCAGGATAACAACCTCACCGAAGTAACCATTCCCGAGAGCGTGGAAGTAATAGAAACACATGCTTTTCGAGATAATAATCTCACTAAAGTGATTATCCCCGACAGCGTGGAAGAAATGGAGCCTCGGGTTTTCCAAGGCAATGACCTGACAGAAGTGTTTATCGGTCAGGGCATGAAAAGGAAAGCTATAGAGATTAGAGCTTTTAAGGACAATAACATTACTAAGATAACTATACCTGAAAATGTGATACTTGCTAATGCTTTTCCTAGTAATCCCGGTGACTTTGAAAGCTTTCATGAAAACGAAGGAAGCCAGGCGGGCATATACGAATGGAAAGAGGCAGAATCTGAGTGGGAGAGAACAGGGGATTATCCGGAATGAGAAGTGTTGCAGCTGGTAGATTCAACTCATCTAGTTGAAGCAGTAAAGCAGTGTACAGGAGAGCACGGGAGCTAGCTTTCCAATAACTTTTTTGTTTCTTGCAATACTTTTCCGCATTATTTTTCCATCAAACAGGTTCTAACGTCATTCAATGCCTGGAGCAAAAATTTTGACGAGTATTGAGCACTTCTTGGATTTTTAATTTTAATCCTTGCTCCTTTTGTTGAGTTATGTTATAGTAGGAGTAAAGAAAAGTGAATTATGTAATATGAGTGAGCAGAAGCAGGATCAAAAAAAGGAAAATGTGTCAGAAGTTAAAGTAAGCCGTACCGCAGAAACTATTCTAGGGGTTTTAGGCGGAATATTTGGCATAATAGGAGCAACTTTTGCTCTATTTATTGGTGGAGTGGGTGGAGCATTTGGAGCCGAGGGTGCCGAAACGATAACAGGCTTAGCCTTATTTGCGGTTCTTTTGTCCATTATCGGTATAGTGGGCGGGGCCATTGCGAGCCGCAATGCCACTACTGCCGGGGTTTTAATGACAGTTAGTGGTTTTGGTGGGTTTATTGCGATTTCTTTTGGATATATTTTGGGTGGACCCTTATTAGTTATAGGAGGTATTTTAGCTTTGACAAAAAAGCCCTAAAAGGTCGGTCAAAAATAATTAAAAAATAATTATGAAAAAAGTTCTCTATATCGTAGGTGGTTTGGTTCTTGTGATCATTATTGTAGCCGCAATTGGCGGAGATCCTGAAGAAGAGCCAGCAACTGATGAAACTACGGAGACAGAGGAAGAGGAAACGCTAGAGGATGAATCATTCACAGTCGGTGATGTTATAGAGCATGAAGGTAGAATACTTACGGTTGATTCTGTAGAAAGAGACTGGGTTAGCCCCGAAGAATATGACACTCCATCGGAAGGTGATGCATATGTTCTTATTGAGCTTACCTTGGAAAACGAAAGCGAAGAGAGGGTAAGTTTCAACCCTTTTCACTTCGAAATAAAAGATGCAGAAGGAGTGATTCAAAGCCACGGTGCAGCGGTTATGGGTATTGACACCCTCTCGAGTGGCGAGCTAGCTCCCGGAGGCGAAATTTCAGGGAAGCTAGTTTTTGAGGTAAACGAAGATAACCTGGAAGATCTTACACTTTTTTATGAGCCTGGTTTTTGGGGCGATGAGAGAGTGGGGGTAGAATTATAATAATCTTCTAAAATACTTTTGATGCAGACCCTTATGCAATTACAGTATAAGGGTTTGTATTTTGTTAATCTATTTCTGTAAACCCTTAAGAAAATCCATTTCTTTTTTTCTTCACTCCAATCAATGGTTCTGAATGTCTCCAACAAGGAGAGCAAAACTTTTTGAATTTACAACTAGCCCGAAGATTTTCTCGGGTTTTTATATTTACTTCTTTTGTTATATAATAAGTAATAAATCATTATAACTGAAAACTTAAACAATTAAGTCCTTATGAAAATAATATCTCCAGAACACCTTCGAAGAAACTTAAAAGCACTTGGCGCTCTGTCTTTTTTTGCTTTTCTTTTTTCTATTTTAATAATTTTTTCTCCTGATGATGTCATTATTTTGGGCATTATTCTGGCAAGCATTTCTTTAACCTCTGCTCTTGGATTGTTTTCTCTTTCAGTTGGGGTATCAAGAAAAGAGCGGTGGGCCGGGATATGTGGCCTGATTTGGTTTGGGTTATCATTACTTAGTGTTTTAATAAGTTTTCTTGCAGGCACCATTTCTTTGTTGATTTTGTTAATAGTTGTTATTATTGCTGCTCTTTTTCTAGCATCCTTTGTTAAATACTTGAAAGAAGGGGATTTGAAAAACAAGATAAGTAAACTTCCTTTTGCACTTGTTCTTCTTTCTCTGTTGATGCTTTTATTAGGAGGAGTAGCTGATATTTTTCTTTCTCATGAGATAGATCCAGGAGCACCGACTACTGATGAAATTGAAATTATTGAATAGAGAGATAAGTTAGTTGTTGACCTCTAGTAAACTTTCTCAGGTCTTAGTACACCTTGCCACATCGTTCGCGAATTAAAAACTGCCTCCAGAGGCGGTTTTTGTTTTGCGGAGCAAAGTATAGAGTGGTAGAATATAATACATGAGATACCTAAAAGGAAAGGAGGGAGGAAGTTGATAAGAAAAGAGGCAAGGAAGGTGATCCACCTTGATGAAGATGAATTAAAGGAGTTGGGTGCAGATAAAGTGACGTTATTGGGAAGGAGAGGTTTTGTGTTCATTTTCAACGAAAAAGATGTGAAAGAGATAGAAAAAGGAGTGTATGGAAATCTAAGTAAAGAAGAGAAAAGAAAGGCCTTTCGTCTCCTATTTAGTAAGTTGCGAGAAGTAAAGATAAAAGGGAAGAAGGTGATAGTGCCTCCTTCTGTGTGGAAAGATGCTATTTCTAGATAGTTCTTTAAGAAGGACCCCGCCTTGGAGGCGGGGTTTTTGATGAGATCGTTCCAATGAAGAGAAGAGGGGTTTGACAAATTTTAGTTCTGGGTATATATTTATAATAGGTAGAAAAAGGTCGGATTATAAATCAAACCAATAAAATTATGCCCAGATTAGATGGAACAGGTCCTTTGGGTTATGGCCCTATGACCGGTAGAGGGATGGGCTCTTGCGGTCCCGGAAGAGGCTTCGGTCCCGGAAGAGGATATGGAAGAAGGTTCATGACCAGAAATGAAGAAAAAGATCTCTTGAAGGATGAAATGAAAGACCTCGAAGAGGAGTTGAAAGCAATAAAAGAGAGACTGCAAGAACTCGAGGACCAAAAATAAAAGAAGGCCGGAGGACCCGTCCCGTTCAGAGCGGGGCGGGGCGACCTTCTTTATAATATTAGATATCATAACTTAGAGATTTATGCCAAGACCCAAGGCTTGCAAGAGAATTCGTTTTGATCCGAGAGTATATTACTTTAAACCTCAAGGAATACCTTTAAGGGAATTAAAGGAAGTCTTCCTGCATGCGGAAGAGGTGGAGGCTCTTAGATTGAAGAATGTGGAGGGATTGAATCAAGTGGAGTGTGCAGAGAAAATGGGAGTCTCTCAAAGTACATTTCAAAGGATACTTAGCTCGGCTCACAAAAAAACCTCAAAAGCTTTAATAGAGGGAAAGGCAATAAGAATAAAGGAAGAATGAGTTGACAAGATTCTGATTACATAAGAAAATTATAGTATAAAAAAAGGAGGGATATAATTGGTATTGAAATGTAAGTTCAATTGGTGGTCTTTGGCAAACTTAGCAGCTGAGAATATTCGTTACAAGGAAAAGAAAAGAGTCGAATTACCAAATAAAAGGATTCAAAAAATTAAAGAGACCCGAAGCAAAAAGAAAAGAGAAGGGTGCCTTGATACTTACGTTTAGGTCGGCATAAACCGACCTTTATTCTTTGAACTCCTTCTGTAGTTTTTGTATAGAGGATTTAATATGTTTTTTGGCCGTTGTGGTCTTTACATGTTCAAGCCACTTCTTTTTGGGGTAGCTGTTCTTGTTCGTGATTATTTCCACTATATCTCCGTTCTTGAGTTGTGTATCAAGTGACACAAGTTTCCCGTTCACTTTTGCGCCACTTGTCTGATCACCGATCTCGGAATGAATAGCGTAGGCAAAGTCTATGGTGGTGGATCCTATGGGAAGGTCTATAACGTCTCCTTTGGGGGTAAAGACAAATATTCTCTGCTGAAAAAAATCATCCTTTAGTTCTTCCTGAAAACCATCTTTACTATCTTCACTTGATTGATATTCCACAAGCTCCTTTATCCATTTCGGGATATCCATATGTGTCTCTTCGCTCTCTTTCTTACTTTCCTCTTCGTTAAAAGGAAGGAGGCGCTTTATCCATAAGAAATTGGAGCCCAACCTATCTTTCTTTCCCTCTTTGTAGGATGCATGAGATGCTATTCCGTATTCCGCTTCTTGGTGCATTTTCCTTGTTTTGAGTTGTATCTCCACTACATTTCCGTATCCGGTAAAGATGGTGGTGTGAAGTGCTTGATATCCGTTCGGTTTGGGAAAAGCTATATAGTCCTTAATTCTTCCGGGAAGGGGCCTCCATGTTCCATGGATTATTCCCAATACTTTATAGCATTCATTTACATCGGAAAGTATTATCCTCAATGCCGAAATATCGTAAATCTTTTCTATATTCCAGTCCTTTCTCAGTAGTTTGTTATATAAACTGTAAAGGGTTTTGATCCGATAATCGAGACTAAAATTCGTTATGCCGTTCTTTGCCAGGGTCTTTCTTACCGACTTTTGGAATTTATCAAGCTTTCGTGCATCTTCTTTCTTTTTTTGCTTTAAGAGGGTTTTTGTTTCCTCATATTCTTTCGGGTACACATAAGAGAAGGAAATGTCCTCGAGATCTCTGCTCAACTTACGTATACCGAGCCTGTAAGCGATGGGGACATATATCTCAAGCGTTTCTTTTGCTATTCGGTACCTCTTGTGCTCCGGAACATGCTCGAGAGTACGCATGTTATGTAGTCTATCGGCGAGCTTTATAACTATTACTCGTATATCTTGTGAAACGGCGACGAAAAGTTTCCTCAAACTTTCATTGTGCCTTTCGGCTCCTCTGTATTTCACCTTTCCCAATTTTGTAACACCTCTCACGAGAAAAAGTATCTCCTCTCCGAAGTTCTCTTTTATCTCCTCCTCTTTCGCGCTCCCGTCTTCCAGGGTATCATGAAGAAGTCCCGCAGCTATCACGGTGGGACTCATCCTGAGGTCCGCCAGGATCTTGGCGGTTTCGTGAGGGTGAATGAAATAGGGGTCTCCCGAGAATCTTTCCTGATTCTCATGAGCTTTTTTTGCAAAATCAAAGGCCTTGGATATAAGATCTATATCCTCCGTCGAAAGGGGGTCGGTTAAATTCGTTATTTCCTTGATGTCCTCCATACTGTTTTTAGTCTATTACATGGAAGGAAAACTAACAACCGTTTTTGTTTTTATAGTTGAAAAAAAATGTTCTTCTGATAAAATTACGCCGCTTATTAATTAAAAATGTTCAAAATGGAAGAAAAGGAGGTCATAAGATACTATCACCCCGCATTGCGCAAGAAGGCGCAAAGTGTTGTTTTGAATGAAGAGACGAAGGAATTGATAAAAGAAATGAAGGAGATCCTCAGGAAAGAGGATGGAGTGGGTCTTGCTGCTCCTCAGGTGGGGGAGTCAAAGAAGGTGATAGTCATAAATTCCGGAAAGAGCATGTTTGCTCTTTTGAATCCGGAAATAGTGAAAACTTATAAAGAAAGAACCATCACCAAAGAGGGTTGCCTTAGCATTCCCGGGGTATGGCTTGATGTGGTTCGACCGAGAAAGATAAGGGTAAGAGCATTGAATGAAGAAGGGGAGGCTCTAGAAATAGAAGCCGAGGATTCCTTGGCTGTAGTATTGCAGCATGAAATAGATCACTTGAAAGGAGTTCTTTTTTGGGACAGAGTAAATCCGTTCCTAAAAATAAAGACCATAACTTCTTATTACTTGGGCAGAATATTCAAGAGATCCTCTTAATTTCCAAAGATTTCTCGAAAAATGTTAGAATGGTATCACAAAGGATGCCATGAAAGAACTTACTCGCGAGCTAAAGAAAAAAAGTGTCATTAAAAGAGAGAGGGTTTATAGTGCCTTTCTTGAAGTGGATCGCAAGGATTTTATTCCTGAGGAAAAGAAAGTGCATGCTTATGAAGATATTCCCCTCTCCATAGGGTACGGTCAAACCATCTCACAACCCTCGGTGGTGGTTTTTATGATAGAGAAGCTTGAAGTTAAAAATGGAGAGAATGTCCTCGATATAGGTTGTGGATCCGGATGGACGACCGCAATTCTTGCTAAGATCGTGGGAGAGAGCGGAAAAGTGACAGGTATTGAAAGAAAAAAGGAATTGAAGTCTTTCGGGGAAAAGAATCTTTCCAAATACGATCTCTTAAAAGAGGGAAGAGTTCAGATACTTTGTAAGGATGGTTACAAGGGGCATGAAGAAAGTGCTCCTTATGAACGGATACTTGTCTCGGCGGCTCTTGAAGATAAGGAGGATATTCCTGCTTCGTGGCGGGAGCAATTAAAAGAAGGAGGGGTAATAGTGGTTCCTATAAAGGATTCTATATATAAACTTACCAAAGAGGGAGATGAACTCATAGAAGAAAAATACTTCGGTTTTCGCTTTGTACCCCTTATCAAGGAAAAATGAGGAAATTAATAAAAATTCTTCTATTGATTATTGTATTAATGGCTTCTATTGCGGGTCTTTTCTTTTTGAGAAGCATAACAACCTCTACTTGGATAGCGGAGGAAGAAGAGATGATCGTCGAAATAGAAAAAGGGGGAGTATTGGACGTAGCTCGAGAATTGCAAGCTAAAGGAGTAATAGAGAATGAATTCATATTCTCTTCTTATGTATTTTTGAGAGGTGGAAGAGGTGAGCTAAGAGCGGGGAGGTATAAATTTGAAAAAGGGGAGACAATGATCGATGTTTTTGAAAAGCTAAGAGATGGAGATGTGTTCTTTGAGACCATTACTTTGAAAGAAGGATGGACCTTGAGGGAGATGGCTCATCGTTTTGAAGAAAGAGGCATCTTTGAAAAAGAAGACTTCTTTCGGGCAACGGGAATTCCTCTTCCGCAAGCTAACCTGGAAGGGGTGGAAGAGGTTTCGCCAAAAGAGATCAATGATTTTGAAGTGTTAAAGGATAAACCTGAAGGTGCTTCGCTTGAGGGGTATCTCTTTCCGGATACTTATAACATATACTTTGATTCACCGGAGGAGGTGGTGCAAAGAATGGTAAGCAATTTGGATGAAAGGTTTTCTAATGATCTTCTTCAAGCGGTACAAGAAAAAGAAAAGAATATTCACGAGATCATTATCATGGCCTCTCTTATAGAAAAAGAAGTGAGGATTTTTGAGGACAAAAGAAAGGTTTCGGATATATTATGGAGAAGACTGGAAGTGGGCATGCCGCTTCAGGTGGATGCTACTGTTAATTATGTTACGGGAAGAAGAGGGGTGGATGTCACCATAAAAGAAACGGAAGTGGATTCTCCTTATAATACTTATGAATATAAGGGGCTTCCCGAGGGGCCCATTTCCAATCCGGGAATGGAAAGTATAGAAGCGGCTCTCGACCCTAAAGAGAATGATTACTGGTATTACTTGTCTGAACAAGAGGCGGGTGAAACCATTTTTAGTCGTACTCATGAGGAGCATGTAAGAGCCAAAGAAAAATATCTTCGTTGATACTTGGGCTATCATATTGTGCTTTCTTTCCTTTTTTCTTATAATGAACTAAAGATTAAAATAGAGAATGAAGGAACATGAATAAAGAGGTGGCTCTTATAATTGCTCCTAAAGATTTCAGAGATGAAGAGTATTTCCTTCCCAGGGAGATACTTGAAAAAGAGGGTTATAAGGTAACTACAGTAAGCACCAAGAAAGGTGTGGCAATAGGTCTTTTCGGGGGAGAGGCGAAAGTGGAAGCTACCACGGAGGAACTCAAAGAAAAAGAAGTTGATGCGATTGTTCTTGTGGGTGGCCCGGGAGCACCAAAGCACCTTGATATTAAAGAGGTCCACGAGATAGTGTTCGATCATAATAAAAAGAAAAAGGCGGTGGGAGCTATCTGTGTTTCACCTATTATATTGGCAGGTGCCGGAATCCTGGAAGGGAAAAGAGCTACCGTATGGCACTCGGAGATGGAAAAAACACCTATTTCAAAGATAAAAGAGAGGGGAGCAATATATGAAGATGAAGAGGTGGTAAGAGAGGGTAATATAGTGACCGCGAACGGTCCCGAGGCAGCCGAAAAATTCACTCAAACTTTAATAAAGGTTCTTCAAGGCAATTAATTAAAAATTAAATTTAATAATTATGACCAAAAAAGGAGTCGGAAAAAGTAAAAAAGAAGAAGCTTTGGAGGCGGGGAAGGAGGCTGCCGCTCTTGCCCTTGAAAATGGGGAGATTGAAGATTGTGATCTTGTAATGGTGCATGCAACGGAAGGTTATGAGGATTATGAGAAACTTCTTGAGGGGGTGAGAGAGAAAACGGGGGAAGCTCCGGTAGTGGGAACTTTGGCGGGAGGAATTATTACTGATGATGGTGCTGATGAGAATAAAGAAAGGGTGGGGGTATTGGTGATCAAATCTGACAAAATAAAATTTACTCCCGTATTTGCTGAAAATCTTAAAGATAATTCTGAAGAGGCGGGTAAAAGTATTGCGGAACAATTGAAAGAAGTTTGGCCGAACGATGCCAAGTTCTTGCTAACGTTCCCCGGAGGACTGACTGTTAATCCCGATGCTTTATTTAGAGGTCTTGAGAACAATCTTCCGGAAAGCATCCCTTTTGTGGGAGGAACAAGTGGTGGTACGGCCAAACTGGAAAGGACCTCTCAATTCTTTAATGGTAGTGTATTCTCGGATAGTGTTGTCTGTGTTCTTATTTCCGGTGATATTGACTTTGAGACCGCGGTTAGTCATGGATCCACCCCTACTGAATTGAAAAGAACTGTTACCAGGGCGGAAGGGAATATAATATATGAATTCAACCATGAGCCGGCTTTTCAGATATACAAAGATTTTATTCCGGGGGTGGACAGACTGGATCTTTTAGCTCAAGGATCTGTGTGCTTGGGAACGGAAATGCCGGAAGAATTAAAGGAAGAATATGAAGATATTCTCTTGCGTATACCCCTTAGTATATTAGACAATGATGCGCTTCTCATGGCTGCGGAGTGGCCGGAAGGGACACAAGTAACCATTTGTGAAAGGGACCGAACAAAGATAATAGAAAGCTCCAGTGGCGCTGCGAGAAAATTAAAGGAAAAAATGAAGAGGGAGCCCGAATTGATCCTTAATTTTGAATGCTTGGGAAGGGGTGCTTCTTTACTGGAAAAGGATGTTCCGCAAAAGATCTTGAGGGCTTATCGCCAAAATCTTTCCTATGACCTTCCTTGGTTCGGATGGTTTACTTATGGGGAAATAGCTCCTATAGGGGATAAAAATGAGTTTCATAACTGGACGGGTATTCTTTTGGCGATCTATTAAAACTTCCTTGACAAAATTATTACCAGGATTATAATAGAGTCACTTTGAAATTGAATATCAATCCGTAGACAGCAGGGACCTTCGAAGTTTAAATATCCTGCCGAGGATCACCTTGAGAGGCTTCTTTGCTGTCTGCGTTATTTAAGGACGCAGATTTTTTATGACCAAGGTCACCAAAGAAAAAAAGAAGGAGATAATAGAGGACCTTCGCAACAATGCGGCACAACAAAACGGTCTTTTCTTTGTTAACTTCAAAGGAATTGACGGGGAGGATATAAGATCCCTGAGAAAAGACCTTAGGAGTGGAGAGTCGAGAATGATGGTAGCAAGAAAGACTCTTGCAAAGATAGATTTTGATAAAGAAGGTGTTGCATTTGACCCCCTTTCCCTAGAAGGAGAGGTTGCCTTCGTTTTCAGTTTCGAAGATGCTATAGAGACTGCCAAGTTACTGAGAAGGTTTGATAAAGAAGGGATGATCACCATTCTTGGGGGGATGTATGAAGGAAAGGAACTTAGTGCCGAGCAGGTAAGGGAGATCGCCGAACTTCCCACCAGAGAGGAGCTGCTTGCCAAGTTACTTGGTACCGTGTCCGCTCCCATGGGAAGTTTCGTCAATGTGTTACAAGGTAACATGCGAGACCTCGTAAGTGTCCTGGACCAAAAGTCGAGGGCGTAATAAAAATTATTAAGTTTAAATTCTATATTTATGACTGAAGAAGAAAAAGATCAACAAGAACAAAAAACTGCCGAAGAAGGTGGTGAAGAGTCTTCCGAGGAGGTTCCGGAGAAATTCAAGGAGCTGGTGGAGCAGATAGAGAACCTTTCCGTACTGGAGCTTTCTGAGCTTGTTAAAGTACTGGAAAAGAGGTTTGGAGTATCCGCTGCCGCTCCCATGGCTGCGGCACCTGCCGCCGCTCCCGCTCAAGAAGGCGGTGAAGAAGAGGAATCTGAAGAAAAGACGGAGTACAATATTGAGATAAAAGATCCCGGAGACAAGAAGATCGAAGTAATAAAGGCTGTAAGGACAATAACCGACAAAGGGCTCAAGGAAGCAAAAGAATTGGTTGACTCCTCTTCCAGTGAACCTCAAGTAGTAAAAGAGAGCGTTCCCACGGAAGAAGCCAAGGAAGCAAAGAAGAGTCTTGAAGACGCCGGAGCTACGGTGGAGTTGAAGTAAAGAGATCAAATCTCAAGAGAGTATACCTCCTTTCCAATAAGGAGGTATATTTTTTTGTCATTCCGAGAAATAGAGAGATCCTTTAGGTCTTTGAATTTCTCATTAAAAAGCTGTTTCACTTCTTCCGTTTCTTTTTCAACTAGCACGATCCTTCCCTCTTTGGGATCGGGGATAATAAGAGGTGTTTCGGATGTGGTGTGAATATTCTTCTCTCCTTCAAGCGAAGGAAAAACAAAGGGATCGAGAAGATCTTCTTTTTCTCCTCTGTAATAATGATAAATATCTCCTTTTTGAGTGAAGGCGAATATGGCCCCGTCTATGGCAAGGGAGGTTGCTTTTGTTGCTCTATCCTCTCCTTCTTTTATCCAAGGCAAAGGCTCTTCCTCGGGGTAATGAATGATATCTCCCCTGGAGTTGAGAAAATAGGGAATTCCCATGAAAGAGGATAAAGAGATGAATTCTTTATGGTCTTCGGGGAGTTTGATACTTGTTTGAGAAAAGTTGCCGTTCTCGAAGTGAAAAATAGTATTTTCCGGGGAGAAGAGTAAAACTTTCCCTTGTGAGGACGATGTGAATTTCACTCCCTCTTCCGTGGGAAGAGAATAAGGAGTTTCTTTATAGTCATTCTTTTCAATGATACCTACCAAGGAGTCGCGGGAAGAGGAAAGAACAAGAAGCTCTCTCGTTAGGGCAATATTCTCGGGTTCTATTATTTCTTCTACAGATGTCAATTTATTGAGATCCTCAACTTCTTTTGCCCCTGAAACATGTAAGAGGTGTTCTCTGGACTCCTTATATAATTCCTGTGCTTCTTCTTCGAGGGGAGTATTACCCACCATTTCTTCTAATCGAGAGAAAGATTCTTTCATAAGGAGAAAATCTTCATTCTCTCTTCCTTCTTCCATTTCTTCTCTTATTTCCTGTAATGCTTGCTTGTCATGACTTTCCCTTATTTTTCTTTCGATGCCTATCATCAAACTTCCCGCAACAATAATAACGATAAGAGCAAGGGGTAAATAAACTTTTTTATTGCGAAGATCAAGGTTCTTGAGACCTTTAAATTTATATAGGAATTCTTTGTTCTTTATCTTGGAGGCCTTGATATTCTTTATTTTCTTTTTTGCACCGGAAAAGTTTTCTCTAATGAATTTCTTGAAAAGGGTAGTGTTGTCTTCCGAGGTACTTGTAACGAACTTCTTATCATTGTCCTTAAGAGTAATAGTGAAGTCCATTATAAGGGATATTCCCGTTATACTCGGGAACTTCTCCTTTTGAGTCGAGGACATTCTTTCCATAAGTTCATCAGTTGGGGGGTGCTTTTTCAATTCCCGTATTATTCCCTCTTTTTGGAAGAATTCATTGATTTCGGGAGTGAGGATCGCTAATTTTTCATTCCTTGCTATCTTTCCGGAGATCATACTTTCAAAAGAATCGGGAGAAACTTCTAATTCCTTGCTAAGGTCCTTTGATTTTTTTTCGTTAAGAAGTAGCAATTTCATGTCTCCCATGACCGAGAAATGAATATCGAAGTTCTTTGAAGAGAAGAGTGCGAGGTTCAATCTATTCTTTACATTGTACTCTCTTATTATTCCATTTACTTCTTTGAGTGCCCTCTTTAGGGATTCTTCGGGAGAAAGAGAGGCGTCTCTGTAATATGCTTCCTTGGCCGTATCGAATATTTTTTCCGGAAGTCCGGAATCCTCGTTTCGGGGAGCACTTATTTCTCCCACCATATAAAGTCTACCCAACTTGCTTCTTTGCAGGTTCTTGGCTTGGTGCTGGAAACTCTTTAGTTTCTTTCTCTCATTTTCCGGATTAAAATATAATTCGTATATTTTCATTATTTTTTATTATAATATTTTTTCAAAAATAGACAATTTTCTGAACTGTATCTAATTGTTATTGATATCAGTTTGATAATTTGGAATTTAAAAATTGGAAAATTGAAAATTAGGATGGTGGAGTGATAGGGAGGTGGGTGTGTCAAACCAAAGTAGAAATGTCAGGTTCTTTCCAAAGTAGAAATGTCAGGTTTT
>CAYRME010000013.1:0-14204 GCA_964425505.1 uncultured Candidatus Saccharibacteria bacterium | reverse complement strand
AGTTCTTCACATCTTTCCATGAATTCATTTGCCACCTTTGCAAAGAATCCTTTTAAAACAGCAAGAGATCCGGTTGAAGAGAGTTCTTCCTCGGGAAGCTCCAACAACAGAGGGGCTTTTCGGAGTAAAAAGATCGCAATTCCCAGAACCCCCAAAAGGAAGATAATGAGAGAAATCGTCATATATTATGAGAAAAGAGTTATATCTCAAAGCGCTCGAAGCGATTTATCACCACTTTCTCCCCTATTTTGGCAACCTTCTCGTTAACAAGGTCCGCAACCGTTTTTTCCTCATCTTTCACCCAAAGCTGAGAGAGAAGTACAGTATCTTTCTTCATTTTATCGATCTTGCCGTTCACTATCTTTTCCAATACTTCCTCGGGCTTCCCGGAATCCTTGTGTTGCTTCAATACCACTTCCCTCTCCTCGTCAATAACTTCTTGAGGGATATCCTCTTCTCTTATGTACTGAGGCTTGGAAGCGGCGATCTGCAAACAAAGTTCGTGAGCCAACTCCTTGAAGTCATCGGACTTAGCAACAAAATCCGACTCACAACGTAGATCGAGAAGCACTCCTATTTTATTGTTGGAGTGCACATAACTTGAAATAATGCCTTCTCCCGCGGTTTTGTCGGCCCTCTTTCCGGAAACCTCCTCTCCCTTCTCTCTCAAATATTTTTTTGCGGCCTCCAGGTCACCCCCGCTTTTTTCGAGTGCTTTTTTGCACTCCATCATGGAGACGCCCGTTTCTTCCCTTAATTGTTTTACGTTCTCAATGTTGGACATGGTTCTATTATTTCTTTAACACTCCCTTTATCTTGTCCAAAATATAACTTACCGAATGAATGGAATTATCGTTGGCGGGAATGAAATGATCCGCTTGCGAGGGATCCGCGTCCGTATCGGCAATAGCAATAACGGGAATATTGCAGATCTTCGCTTCCTTGACGGGAAGTTCGTCCTTGGTCATATCAACAACGAAAACGGCATCGGGAATTCTTTCCATGTTCTTTATCCCTTCGAATTTCTTCTCCAATCCCTCCATTTCCTTCATGAGTTTCGTTCTTTCGTGTTTGGTGTACTTTCTCTCAAGTTCCCCGCTCTCCTTTTGCCTCATTATCTCATTATAATAATCGACCCTCTTTTTAATAACCTCAAAATTAGTGAGCATCCCTCCCAAAAAGCGATTCACCACGTAAGGCATTCCGCATTCGTTCGCCACATTCTTAACCGTCTCTTGTAGTTCCGGTCTTGTGGATACGAACATGACCACCTTTCCATCCTTCTTTAACTCTTGAAGGTATTCAAGGCACTCATCAAGCTTCTCTTTGGTCTTTTGTAGGTTTATAATGTGAATAGAGCCTTTCACTCCTTCAATATAAGGGATCATGTTCGGGTGTCTCCTTGAAACATCCTGCCCGAAATGCATTCCCGCTTCCGCCATTTTTTCTACCTCCGAAGTTTCTTCTTTTGTTTCTTTCTTGGTTTTAACTGCCATAGATTCAATTTGAATTATACGAAGACGAGTATAACACTAATTGTAAATAATATCAAGTAAGGGCACTTCAATAAATTCGAATATCGAAGCACGAAACAGCTATACAGAAAAGAGAAAATAGTATAGATAATACAGAAAACTGGAGCCCTTGCTCTTGTTTTTTCGCTCTTTTTTGATATAATAGAAATGTTTGATTTGACTCGTTAAGAGAAGTCTACTATGAAAAAGGATATTCACCCGACATATTACGAAAAAGCCGAGGTAACTTGTGCATGTGGTAACTCATTTACCATGGGTTCCACAAAGAAGAGTATAAAGGTGGAGGTGTGCTCCGCCTGTCATCCGTTCTATACCGGAAAGAAGAAGATATTGGATACCATGGGAAGAGTGGACAAGTTCAAGCAGAAAATGGAGAAGGCAAAACAAAAACGAGGAGAGTAAAGGTGTAAAAAACTTCCCTTCTTCTCGATGGGAAGTTTTTATTTAATCATGCCCACACTTGAAGAACTTCAAAGAGAATACAACGAACTTCTCGAGGAAATGGCAAACCCCGAAGGAATTACCGACTGGGAGGGTTTTGGCGAGAAGAAAAAACTACTTGAAGAAATAGTTTCCAAAAAGAACGAGTTAGAAGAAACAAATAAGAGACTGAGGGAGAATGAAGAGGTGATAAAAGAGGGAGGTGACGAGGATCTGGTTCTTATGGCCAAAGAAGAGAACGAAAGACTTGAAAAAGAAAAAGAAGAGATAATAAAAGAACTGAAGAGGCTCATTGCCGAGAAAGAAGGAAGAAATGAAAGCAGGAATGTAAAGAAGGGTACGGCTATTATAGAGATAAGGGCCGGAGCAGGAGGCGATGAATCCTCCCTCTTTGCGGCGGAATTGCTTGAAATGTATAAGAGGTACTTGGAGTCCAAGGGAGTGGAAACCAAGATACTCGATGAGAACAAAACGGAACAAGGGGGTCTTAAGGCCGTTACCGCCAAACTCAAGAACAAGGATCCCTACTCTCTCATGAAATACGAAGGAGGGGTCCATAGGGTACAAAGGGTGCCCGAAACGGAAAAAGGTGGGAGGATCCATACTTCCACCGTTTCCGTTGCGGTGCTTCCCGAACCCAAGAAAGGGAGGGTAACCGTGGATCCCAAGGATATAAGAGTGCAAACCTGCAAAGCGTCCGGTCCTGGAGGACAATATGTCAACACCCGAGAAACAGCGGTGAGAATATTTCACGACCCCACGGGTATAATCGTAACCTCTCAAAACGAAAGAAGTCTGCAACAGAACAAGGAAACCGCAATGGCTCTCTTGGAAGCAAAACTACACGAGAAAGAAGAAAGAGAAAGAAGAGAAAAGGAGGAAAAGGAAAGACAGTCACAAATAGGATCGGGAATGCGTGCCGAAAAAATAAGAACCTATAATTTTCTCCAGAACAGAGTTACCGATCACAGAATAGAAAGGAGTTGGTACAATCTGGAAGAAATACTCAAAGGGGAACTCGACGAAATAATAAGCGCTCTCCGGGAAGAAGAAGAGCGCGAGAAATATCAAGATATCGTGATCGAAGAGGATTAATTGGGCATGAAGACCAGATCATCACATCTTGCACTCATCGTTCCTTCATTGAGGAAAGTCTGGATACACTCTGTTCTCTGCATCGTTTGATCTCCATAAAATTGCACATGAGAGGCTTGCCAATTGGATCCCGCGAAATACTGTAAAGCGGCCCTTCTTTCATTGTTCACACCCCCTAAATCCCTTAGCAAGGTCCCCGAAGCGAGGAAGGAGTCACTCACCTCCCAAGGGTCGGGCTCTCTACCCAAGGTATTTGAAACAGAGGATCTTACGCTTTGCCAAGTAGAAGGTATGAATTGAGCCGGCCCCATCGCTCCTCCATATCCATAGGACATAGGGCAAGAAACGGGAGTTTCATGGGGATCTCTTCCAAGCTCACTGGTAATAGTAAGAAAAATAGAAAGATCATCTCTATTAGCTCCATTTGCTGGAGTAGCAATTCCATTACTAAAAGTTTGTCCCGTGTTTATGTGTCTGGAAGCCCCCGAGCTGGTATCGGCTATATAGCATTGACCGACATTCCTTCCCAGTGCGGACTCCTGCATGATTATGGAAAGAAGGAAAGCGGGCCTTATTCCGGTATGGCCATGCACCCATTCGGCAACATCTACCGCTTCTTCAAAGGTGGGCATATCAACATCGGGAATACCCACAAGCTCCACGAGTCTTTGATTGATCTCTTCTTTTCTTTCTTCCAATCTCTCTTTCTCGGCGACATATTCTTGATACTCTTCTTCTGTCATCTCATAAAGGTCCTCTTGACGTCTCCTTGCCGCTTCTTCTTGTTCTTTTTGCGCCTCCATGATCTGTGCCGTTCTTCGCGCCTCCTCTTGGTCTTCTTGCAGGTCTTCTTTGTACCCCGCAAGAGAACTCCTCATGTCCCTTACATCATCAAGAATACTCCTTGTTTCTTCCGAAAGGCGTTGCAAAGAATTAAGATTGTTGAAAACGGAAGATAGGTCCTCTTCCACAAGAAGGATCTCCACCGTGGAAGCTCTGTCTTCCATGTACATCGTTCTTAAAACCTCCGAGAGCTCTTCTTTAGACTCCTCTATTTTGCGAGTGGTCTCTTGAATGGACTGCTCCGTACTCTCGATCTCGCTTCCCAGGTCCTGGATGATAAGCTCATTTCTCTCTATTTGGGAAGAGAGGTACCCTATCTCATTCTCGAGTTGAGCTATGCGATTCCGGAGGGTGCGTTTCTCTTCCTCAGTCGCAGTTATATCCTGCTCTTTTTCCGCTATCTCTCGCTCCAGTCTTTCAAGCTCCTGCTCAAGCCTTTCACGTTCCGCCTCCCTGTCTTCCGCGAACACAAAAATTCCCCCTCCCAAAAAGAGAATTATTAGAGATATGACGAAAATCGTCTTCTTCATCTTTATTTGGCTTCTGATTATTATTCTTCTTCGGATTCCGCCTCGGTCTCTTCTTCTCCTCCTCCTTCTTCTTCCTCCTCTTCTTCTCTTTTCTCGTCGATCACCTCGGGTTCTCCCTCTTCTTCTATGGGTTTCTCGAGCTCACTTTCCACATCCTCGGGCTTGGAGATCATCGCGATCACCGTATCCTCTTCTTGCATTATCTCCACATTAGAAGGAATTTGCAAGTCCCTTACATAGATGACGTCATCAAAATCTTGAAGGTTACTTATATCCACCTCCACTTCATGAGGCAACTCCTGCGGAAGCGCTTTTACGTCAACCGTATCGGCATTCTTAACGAGCGTCCCCTCCATCTCTTCTATCAACGGAGTTTCTCCCTTAAAGACAAGAGGTACTTCCGCTTCGACTTTCTCCTTCAAATTGGGTTCAAGGAAATCGGCATGGATAATATCCCTACGCATGGGGTCCTTTTGCGTATCGTATATAAGCACCGAGGGTTTTTCCTTGGTATCTTGAATATCCAATGTAACAAGAGTGCTCTCCCCTGCGTTGTCGTAAAGACTTTGAAACTCCTTTTTGTTCACGGTAATGGGAGTACTCTCTCTGTTGGGTCCGTAAACCACGGCAGGGATCCTTTCTTCATCCCTGATCCTCTCTTTTGATCTCCTGGTTTTTGCGGTTATCTTATTCTGACTTTTTGCCACCATAATTATTATTTTATTTCCTTAAGCGTCCTCGACATAAATGCATTGCGCGGAACAGGTTCGAGCGGCCTCTTCGTTACAGCCCGCCTCTTCAACCTCGATCTCCATGTTTCCATCCTTTTCCTCCGCCCCTTTCAGGTTAGCAAGCCCGTCATCCCCCATCTCCCAATAGGAGGGACACACGACACTACATGTTCCACATCCGATACATTTATCTCTTTCCAGGATCACTTTTTTCATAATATATGTATCATTTGCCGAAGATTTCCAATTTCTCCTTCACTTTTTCGTGAACAAGATCTCGGGCCACGGGAAGTATCTTGTAAGGAGTTACCTCATCACTTTTTTCTTTCAGAGATTGTTCCACCCCTTTTCTCCATGCAACACGAAGTTCAGTATTCACATTAACCTTCACTATTCCTTCTTTCACCATCTCTTTAAGGTCTTCATCGGAAATTCCCGAACCTCCATGAAGAACAAGGAAACGCTCGTCAAGATCCAGGAACTCCCTTATTCTTTCTTTCTTGAGAGATGGTGTTCCTCGATGAACCCCGTGAACGTTGCCAACCCCCAGAGCTACACAATCCACCCCCGTCGACTCTGTAAATTTAGCAACTTTTTCCACAGGAGTCAAGGTGGTCTCTTCCAGTATTTCCTCGGAAACGGTCGAACTGCCGGATATCTCGGAAACCTCTCCTTCCACTATTAAATTCTTTTCCTTGGCGTAATCCACCACTTCCCCGGTAAGCTTCATATTCTCCTTAAAATCTCTTTTCGATCCATCAAAATGAACCATGTCGTAACCGGCGTCGACAGCTTCTTTTATTCTTTCCACACTTCCTCCGTGGTCAAGATTCAAAAAAATGGGCACTCCTTCTTTTTCTCTCATGATCCAAACCAAAGAAGCCGCCTCCTTTAACCCCAAGAAATCGGCCTCTCCTTCAGAGGTTCCGCAAATAACGGGTGTCTCAAGTTCCTTGGCGGCGGACACGATTCCCTGGAGTTGATCCAAGGTGGAAAAATTGAATTGCCCTATCGCGTAACCCTTCTTTCGAGCATCTTCAAGGACATCTTTTAGTATAATACGTGACATTTTGATAATTACGATCTTATTTTTCAGAGGACTTCTTCAAGGTCGCCTTCTTCAACGGGAATCTCTTCGTGTTCATCCCCCTCCTTAAGAAGGCCGTTCTTTGCTCCTTTCTCTTTCAAGCAAGCAGTAGAATTCGCTATTCCGAGTGCTACCCCTTCCTTTATGTCTCCCGTTCTTATAAAACGGGATAAGAATCCCGAACCGAAAGAATCTCCCGCTCCCGTCCTGTCCACCGCACCGGTGTCAACAGGTTTTGCGTAATAGAATTTTTCGCCATCACTCGCATACACTCCTTTGGTTCCTTGAGTGACGAGTAACACTCTTTGAGGGACTCCTTTCAATTCTTTTAATATATCGCTTGCATCATCATAAGCTCTTCCTGTCAAAATGGCCGCTTCTTCCATATTAAGAAGAAGAACATCCACCTTTCCCAAGGCTTCCCATATTCTCTTCTCTTTAAGTTGCGACTTGCTTGGATTGACCATGAGGTTAATGTCCTCTTCTTGAGCGTGTTCAAGGATACTGTAGAAAAAATCCATGGAAAAATCGGAAAAGGGAGCAAGATAAAACCACTCGGCACGGAGCTTCTCAAAATTGACATCTTCTTCGGAATGAAGATCAGAAGCACCGCGATAAACAAAAATGGTTCTGTCCTTTTCCGGAATATCAACGACCACGGAATGATTGGTCAACTCTTCTTCGGTACGAGAGACAAGATCTCTTTTTATGCCATACCTTTTCAGGTCTTTCATCACTTGATCTCCGGCGCTATCCTCCCCCACTTTTCCGCAATAAGCTACTTCAAATCCTTGCTTGGAGAGACTTACAGCCGTATTCGTTCCCCCTCCCCCGGAAGTGAAATATATTTCGTCCGCCCTGACTTTTGATCCCAAAGGGAAACAAATACCCCGACCTCCAACAAACTCCTCGTTATCAAAAATTCCTCCTTCCTCGGTACTTAAAAAGATGTCCTTGGTGGCGGATCCGAATGTTATGATATCGAACATTTTCTTTGTAGTTTTCCAATTTTTCCGGATAAACAAATTATTCTTCCGCTTTTTTGATCTTTTTCACGGTCTGCACAAAGGAGTCCGGATTAACAGATACGTAATCTATTCCATTTTCAACAAGAAATTCCACGAAACCGGGAATTATTGCGGGAGCCTCTCCGCATATCCCCACTCGCTCATCAAGCTCGTGAGCTTGATGGATAAAGTCTTTTATGACTCTTCTTATTGCCTCGTTGTTCTCGTCATACCCTTTGGAAAGAAGAGAGTTATCCCTGTCCACTCCGAGTGTAAGCTGTGCCAAATCATTGCTTCCTATAGAGAACCCGTCAAAAACTTCACCGAATTTATCCACAAGAACAGTATTTGAAGGTATTTCCGTCATTACGTACACCTTTGTCCCTTCAATACCCTCCTCTCTTATTTTCTCCCTGACTTTCCTCCCCTCTTCCACACTCCTACAAAAAGGAATCATTAAGGAAATGTTATCAAGTCCGAATACCTCTTTTACTCTCTTTATGGCCTTGCATTCCATTTTGAAAGCGGGATAGAACTTTTCACTCAAATATCTCGCCGCCCCCCGGAAGCCTATCATGGGATTGGCCTCCTCTTTTTCATAAAGTTCCCCTCCTATGAGATTACGATACTCATTGGTCTTCAAATCGGAAAGCCGAACAATGACCTCCTTGGGGTAGAACGCCGCCGCTATTTGGGCTATTCCTTCCGCGAGTTCTTTTACGAAGTGCTCTCTTTTGTCATCATGCTCCACGGTCACTTCTTCGATCTTCTTTTTGAGATCCTTGTCACTTAAATGTTCAAAATCGTGAAGTGCAAGAGGGTGAACCTTTAACTTTTCCGCAAGCACGAACTCCAATCTGGCAAGCCCCACTCCTTCGCAGGGAAGATGAGAGGCGCGAAAGGCCATCTCCGGCGTTCCGATGTTCAGCATAACCCCCGTTCCGGTCTCGGGCAATCCTTCAAGGTCGTGTTCCTCCACCTTAAAAGGTATCTCTCCCTTGTAGATCTTGCCGTTCAATCCTTGTGTGCAATCCACCGTTACTTCCATATCGTCCTTGAGGAGCTTCGTGGCCTTGCCGGTTCCCACCACGGTGGGAATGCCAAGCTCCCTCCCCACTATGGAGGCGTGAGCGGTCTTTCCCCCTTCATCGGTTATTATGGCGGAAGCAAGCCTCATTATGCTCACCCAGTCCGGATCGGTCATCTTCGTAACAAGTACATCCCCTTTTTGGAATTTATCCATTTCATTCGTGTTCTTTATGACCCTGACCTTTCCATGACCTATCTTCTCTCCAACAGCCGTACCCTCTATAAGAGGTTCTCTTTTCTTTTCCATCTTATACTCCCTGTAAACTTTGTTGCTTTTGGGGGCATGCACCGTTTCGGGCCTCGACTGGACTATGAAAAGTTCTCCCGTTTTCCCATCTTTCGCCCACTCAATATCTTGAGGTTTTCCGTAATGATTCTCTATAATGGCCGCCCATTTAGAGAGAGTAAGTATCTCTTCATCGGTTATGGAAAACTGGATAGCCCTTTCTTGAGAGACTTCTTTTTCTTTTAGTCCGCCTCTTTTATCATATACGAATTGCTTTGTCTTCCTCCCTAAGTCCTTTCTTATAATGGCAGGATATCCTTCCTTTAAGGTGGGCTTGAAGACGTAGAACTCATCGGGAGTTACACTCCCTTGCACTATCATCTCCCCCACTCCGAAAATAGAGTTGATGAGTACCGTATCCCGGAACCCGCTTTCCGTATCGAGAGTGAACATGATCCCCGAAGAAGCGAGGTCGGACCTCACCATTCGCTGCACCCCTACGGATAAAGCGAATTTAAGATGAGGAACTCCTTTCTCCTCTCTGTACGCTATAACTCTATCGTTAAAAGAAGAAGCAATACACTTCTTTACAGCCTCCAAAACCTCCTTTTCTCCGGAAACATTAAGAAAGGTCTCAAATTGTCCCGCAAAAGAAGTATCGGGAGCATCTTCACATACGGCGGAAGAGCGAATGGCCACACTGACCGTATCATCCTTGCACATATTCCTATAAGCTTCTTTTATCGCTTCCTCGACCTCCTCGGGAAATTTCCCGCGCATAATAACCTTCCTTGCTTTTTTTCCTGTTTCCCGGAGACTTTTCGTGCTTTCTCTATCGAAATCATGGAGTATTTCCTCAAGTTTTTCCTTTATTCCGTTCTCCTCAAAGAATTTCCAATAACTTTCAGTAGTCACCGCGAACCCGCCGGGCACGGAAACCCCTTTTTTGGAGAGGGCGCCGATCATTTCCCCTAAAGAGGCATTCTTTCCTCCCACTAAGGAAAGATCCTTATAAGAGATCTCTTCATAAGATACGGTATATTTGGGCATCTTTTTTTAAGATTTACCTTTTAAATGTTCCGATAAGGGTGGAATTATTTCTTTCTTTCTGGAAGTAACACCCTCGAGGAGGAAACAAGCCTTCTTTTCTTCTCCTTCGAGTACCTCGCGAGCTACCTTTCTCTCTTCTTCTCCGGCCGGATAGAGCCAAGTATTTTGCTCGATTATATCCACCACCCCGAAAAGGAAGATATCGAACCCTTCTTCCTCTTTCACTTCCTGAATAGTTTTCATCAATTCTTCTTCGTTCTCATTGAAGAACTTGAGAGAAGTGGTCTCCGCAACCCCCACTCCTACCTTTTTTTCTCCGAATTCATATTCTTTAAAATCCCCTTTGACGATATCTTTCATTTTCGTGTCGGAAAAATCGGACTTGGCTTCGAACATTTCCTTCGCATAATTCTCGGGGTCAAGATCGGCAATATCGGCAAGTTCATGGTAACGATCAATATCATCAGTGGTCGTGGTAGAAGAGGTCAAATTCAATGTATCCGAGATTATTCCCGAAAGAAGAAGAACTGCTTCTTCTTTACCAACCTCCATTTCTCTGTCCTTCATCATCCCGTAAATAATGGTACAAGTACTTCCCACCGGTTCCACTCTGAAATAAATAGCTTCATTGGTACTCAATCCGGCAAGATGGTGATGATCCAAAACACCCAAGAGCTCATTCTCCTTTGCAATACTTTGTGCCGGATCATTATGATCCACAAGAAAAACGCTTCTCTCTTCCTTTTCCTCTTCCTTTATCACTTCCGGGAGTTCTTTTTCAATACGGGAGAAGACAAATTCGGTCTCTTTATTAACTTCTCCCGCAACCGCGGCCTTCGCCTCTTTCCCTTCTTTTTCAAGAAAGCGAGCGAACATCTCAGCCGCTGCAACGGAATCCGTGTCGGGGTTCTTGTGTCCGATAACTATTATCATAGGCCTTTTAATTCTTTTCTATTACTTCTTTTATTTCGTCCACACTCTCGGGGTTGGAGAGCGTAGAAAGATCTCCCAGGTCCTCGCCGGTAAAAATCCTTTTCATGATACGTCTCATTATTTTTCCGGAGCGGGTCTTGGGCAGATCGGATACAAAATAAACTTGTTTCAACATAGCTATGGGCCCTATCTCTTCAAGGAGTCGCTCTTTTATCTCTCCCGTCAAGATCTCCTCGTCCTTTTTGCCTTTTATTACCACAAAGGCCACGGGAACCTCTCCTTTTACATCATCTTTCTTCCCCACTACCGCACATTCCGCTATACTCTCATGCTTAGAGAGTGCATTCTCAAGCTCTCCGGTAGACAACCTGTGCCCGGCCACCTTGATCACATCATCCGCTCTGCCCACTATTCGGAATAGTCCGTTCTCATCGTAATAAGCTTTGTCCGAGGTATAGAAGACCTTTTCTCCGAACACGGAAAAGAATTCCTCTTTATATTTCTCATCATTCCCATAAACACCTCGAAGCATTCCCGGTGTAAAAGGTGGCAGTATCACGAGATCCCCTTCTTCGTTCGCTCCTACACTCTCTCCTTCTTCATTATATATATCAAAATTCACACCGGGGAATGGTCTGCCGGTAAAGGTTGGTTTAAAAGGTCCCACACCGGGAAGAGAAGTGATAAGAACCCCTCCCGTTTCCGTCTGCCACCAAGTATCGACAATGGGGCATCTCTCTTTCCCTACCTCTTTAAAGAACCACTCCCAGGAATCTTCGTCGATGGGCTCGCCCACCGAACCAAGTAATTTCAAGCTGTCAAGGTTCTGTTTTACACCTTCTTCAAGCTGCATCTTGAACATTCTTATGGCGGTAGGCGCGGTATAGAAGATGGATACTTCTTGTTTTTCTATTATCTGAGCGAACCTATCAGGTTCGGGCCAATTGGGAACTCCTTCGAATAAAAGAAGAGTTGTGCCGTTCAAGAGGGGGCTGTAGACCGTGTATGTATGACCGGTGATCCACCCTATATCGGCAGTGGACCAAAAAACATCATCTTCTTTGAGATCGAATATCCATTTACCGGTAGCTTTTGCTTGTACAGCATAACCGCCGCATGTATGAAGGATTCCCTTTGGCTTCCCCGTGGATCCACTCGTATAAAGCACAAAGAAGGGATCCTCGCTGTCCATTACTTCGGCGGGACATTCAGTGCTCTCCTCTTTCATTATTTCATGGAGCCAGAATTCATTCTCTCCGAGCTTTACATCATTTCCTCCTCTTTTTACCACTATTTTTTGCTCTATGGATGTGTCCTTGACTCCTTCATCCGCCTGCTCTTTAAGATCTATGAATTCTCCTCCTCTCGAGAAGCCGTCGGCCGTGACGAGTACCTTCGCTTCGATATCTTGCATCCTTACTCTCAACGCCGAAGGGCTGAAAGCGGAAAAAACCACTGCATGCATCGCCCCTATGCGAGCACAAGCGAGAAGTGTGAAGATGGTCTCCGGTATCATGGGAAGATATACTCCCACCGGATCCCCTTTCTTTACTCCCATCCTCTTTAACGCGTTTGCATAACGATTCACTTCCTCGTAAAGCTCTTTGTAACTTATCCTCCTTTCCCCTTCTTCGGGGGAATTGGGGCAGAATATAATGGCGGTCTTTTCGCTTTCTTTGTTCTTATCAAGGAAGCTCTCGGTAATATTGAGCTTTCCTCCTCTGAACCATTTAAAATAAGGAGGTTCATGAACAAAAGCTTCTCCCCATTTTTCTCTCCAGGTTACCTCCTCCGCTCTTTCCTCCCAAAAGGATATCGGGTCCTCGCGGGCCTCTTTATAGACCTCTTCGCCCTTTATGTGAGCGTTACTTGCTACTTCTTCCGATGGATAATAAAGATTGTTCTCCTTTTTCATAGAAATATATGATTTCAATTTATTAAATTATTGATGAACATACTTCGCAAAATCCGCAAGTCTTGCAGAGTATCCCCATTCGTTATCATACCATGCAAATATTTTTACTGTCCTCCCTACAGCACTTGTCATATCGGCATCTACTACTGAAGAGAAGGAATTCCCCACATAATCGCTGGAAACGAGCGGAGCGTCCTCAATGCCCAGGATCCCGTCAAGTTCTTTCTTTTGAGAGGCCTTCTTTAGAGAGAAATTAACATCCTCCCTGGTCGCTTCTTCCTCGAGTTCACAAACCAGATCCACCACAGATACAGTGGGAGTGGGAACTCTCATCGCCATTCCTTCTATCTTTCCATCAAGTTCGGGAAGAACTCTACCTATCGCTTTTGTTGCTCCGGTGGTGGTGGGAATAATATTTTCCGCGGCGGCTCTCGCTCTCCTTAGGTCCTTATGAGGGCCATCAAGAAGGTTCTGGCTGGCCGTATAGCTATGAACGGTGGTCATCATGCCCGATTCCACTCCGAAGTTCTCGTGAAGCACCTTGAGGATGGGGGCGAGACAGTTGGTGGTACAAGAACCCATATCCATGATGTCGTGTTCTTCGGGGTCGTAATTCCCTTCATTAACCCCCATTACGAAAGAAGGTGTCTTATCGGGGTCTTTGGAAGGAGCGGAAATAATGACCTTCTTCGCTCCGGCCTCAAGATGCTTCTTTGCTCCTTCATGATCCCTGAAAAGGCCCGTGCATTCAAGAACCACATCAATACCGAGATCCTCCCAAGGGAGCTCGGAAGGATCCTTTTTTGCATAAAGGTTTATTTTCATTCCTTTATCCACTCCGTCCACCCTAAGTACATCACCGCTTGATTTCACTGTTTTTTCATAAATTCCGTAAACCGAATCGTATCTCAAGAGGTGTACGAGTGTCTCGGGGTCGGCAAGATCGTTTATAGCAACCACCTCCAAGTACTTGGAGTGCTTGCGCATTATGTTTTTCAAAACATTTCTTCCGATTCTTCCGAATCCATTTATGGCAACTCTTTTTTTCATAGGGTTAAAATTATTCTTCTATGCCGAGTTCTTTGTTTATTTTCTCTTTATCAAAACCCACAATGAACTCCTCCCCTATCTTGGTTACGGGAACTCCCATTTGCCCCGTCTTTTCCACCATCTCTTTCTGTGCTTCCTCGTTTTGACTTACATCCACTTCTTCATATTCAACCTCCTTCTCGTCAAAATATTTCTTTAGCATCACACAAAAGGAGCAGGTAGGAGTTGTATAAACACGTACTTTTTGAGACATAATAACTTTAGTAAATGATTACTTTTATTCTCATAGTATTCTTAAATTTCCAATTTCCAAGTAGTTAATTTCCAAATAAACAAATAAATTTGAAGCTCGAGATCAAAAATCAGGTGGAGTGGCGGGTTTGAAAATTGAAGAACTGGAAATTGTTTGAAAATTACAAAGTTTGGAACTTGGAAATCAGTTATTTTAGTTTATTACAGATACCGATCTTTATCAAGAACCATATTAAAATTACCGCCACACCGCCGCCTTAATTTTCAATTCTCAATTCTCAATTTTCAAATTTTAAAATAAAATGTCAGAGGTACGACCTTTGACATTCAAAATATTTGTATTCCCGGTCCAAATTTTTAATTAACCAGAAAGCGTACAGAAAAAGATCATAACAAGATTTGTAGAGCGGTATTTCTGTT
>CAYRME010000012.1:13574-15235 GCA_964425505.1 uncultured Candidatus Saccharibacteria bacterium | reverse complement strand
AAAAAGAAGAGGAGCCGGTCATAGTTGACGAAGACCTGAAAGAAAAAGACGAAGACGAAAAAGATGAAGAACCCAAAGTTGACGAGGATCTGGAAAAAGACGAAGAAAAAGAAGAGGAGCCGGTCATAGTTGACGAAGACCTGAAAGAAAAAGACGAAGAAAAAGAAGAGAAGGATCCTGAAATAATTGATGAAGATATAGAAGGAGAAGATGTAGAAGAAGACGAAGATGATGAACCTGAAATAATTGATGAAGATATCGAGTAGAGCTCTTTTAAGGAGGGAAGTAAAATATACTTCCTTCCGCTTTTCTAGATTCTTTGATCAAGAGATCGAAGGATGTAAAAAGGCGGTAATCTCTAAAAAAACATGAACAAAGAAAAAGGAAATACTGCATTATATATCATAATAGCTCTTCTTGTTCTCGCTCTCGGATTTGCAATTTGGGAGGGAGCAAGAGAAGAAGGAGAGGGGACGGATGAGGAAGAAGAGGTGAGAGAAGAGGTAAATGAAGAGGAGCCCCAAATAATGGATCCCGATATCGAAAGAACACAATAACTCTTGACTTTTCTTTTTTTTTCTGATATAGTATAAATACTTGACAAAGTTCTTTGTAAAATTTTTAAAAAAGCCACTTGGTTTTCATCTTTGGTTTCCCGGCACATAGTTCTTCATAAACCCTCGAATATTGTACATCCCAGAGGGGTGTACAACGGGGAGTGGAGACTTGTGTGTCGGGAAGCCGGCAAAAATTACTAAAAGGAGGGATTCATGTGAGTAACGGAGAAGAAAGATACGAAGAGCAGGAGCAGCAAGAAGAGCAGCAAGAAGAGCAAGAGCAACAGCAAGAGGAAGTAGTAGCAGAAGAAGAAGGAAGAAACTGGTTTAGATTATTTATCGGAACAGGAGTTATAGTAATAATCTTATTGTTAGTCTGGATAGGATTTCAGTTGACGACGCAACCCCCTGTTACAGAAGAAGAGCCAACAGATGTGACAACAGACGAACCAAGAATCGACGAGGATGTAATTAGGATCGAAGACCCAGGTCTATCTAGAATTCACACCAAGTCAGTGATGAAAGAAGATGGTGAAAAAATAGTAGTTGAGTTTGAGTGGCAGAAGCGTCCTGAGGAAGGTGCTCAGTACACCTTCGCTGTAGAGTTGTGGGATAACAGTGAAGACTTTAATGAAGAAAAAGTTGCAAGAAAAGAAAAAGAAGGAGGCGACGAAGCAGATAGAGGAAAGATGGAAATAGAGTTAAGCGACGCAGAATTAAATGAAGTAACCCATGCAAGAATTGTCGTTACGGGAGACGGACAAAATTGGGAGTCAAGTGGAGGATTTATCGCCATAGGCGATAGCCGATGAAGCTCTTTAAAGGGAAGGAGGTGAAAATTATCTAACTTCCTTCCGCTTTTTCAGGTTTCTTGATTTAGAAATGGAGAAATTTGCAAAGGCGGAATTTCAATGAAAATGAAGAAAATTATGAATACAAAAACAAAATACAAAAATTCAATAAGAAGCGTTAGTTTCTTGATGTTTGCCGGATTACTGATCTTGGCAGGTTTGCTTTTTTCGGTTGAAGAAGTAAATGCGGCACCTGCTTACGGAAACATCTCCTGTGAGGCCACCGGAGAGAATACCATCGACTTCTCCTACG
>CAYRME010000012.1:0-13474 GCA_964425505.1 uncultured Candidatus Saccharibacteria bacterium | reverse complement strand
ACACCTTCTCCCTGAGAGATAGTGGCTCCCTTATTGACTCCGCTACTTGTACCACTCACGAAGAGGAGCCCGACCCCGAGCCTGAGGCCTACGGAAACATCTCCTGTGAGGCCACCGGAGAGAATACCATCGACTTCTCCTACGAGGCGGAGAACTTTAGTGATGGCTCCATCTATCGTGATTCTTCAGAGATCATCACTTCCATTACCGGAGATCACTCCGACAGTCACACGAACTACAACCTCTCTCCGGGAACCAGCTACACCTTCTCCCTGAGAGATAGTGGCTCCCTTATTGACTCCGCTACTTGTACCACGGAAGAAGAGCCGTTCGAGCTCGAGTATGCCGAAGGATCTATTTCCTGTAGCACCGTTGATGAGAACACCATCGACATCTCTTATGAAGCTTACAACTTCAATGATGGAGAGATCTACAGAGACTCCGAACTTGTTGTAAAGGATATTGTGGGAGATCACTCTGACGAACTCACTAACAAGAATCTTTCTCCCGATACTTTCTATGTGTTTGACTTGAAAGATGAAGGTTCGTTGATCGACAGAGATATCTGCAGGACTGAAGCGGAAGAAGAACCGAAGCCCGAAGACCCCAAAGGTTCCATCTCCTGCGATACTGTAGACGAGAACACCATTGATTTCTCTTATGAAGCTTACAACTTCAATGATGGAGAGATCTACAGAGATTCCGATCTCATCGTGAAGGACATTGTGGGGAATTATTCCGATCACCTTACTAACAGAAACCTTTCTCCCGGCACTTTTTACACCTTTAAACTTAAAGATGAGGGATCTCTTGTAGACAAGGATATCTGCAGAACCGAAAGAGAACCTGTGGTTTCAGAAGATCCTTATGGAGACCTTGAGTGCGGAAAAAGAACCACGGATTCCATTGAGATCCTTTATGAGGGTGAGGAAGTGAGCAATGCTTCTCTCTTTAGAGGAAACACGAGATTGAGAGTATTGGGATCGGGAGAGATCCACGGAAGTTATCTTGATACCGGACTTTCGGAAAATACGAGATATACTTATTATCTTCGCGATGGAAGGAGAACTTCCTCTGAACGACTTGCCAGAGTTTCTTGCAGAACCTTAAGGGAGGAAGACAAGGAAATTGATGTCTCAAAGAGAGTGAAGTTGGCAAACAATGATAGCGGGTTCTCAAGTAGCCTGGAAACTGTTCCCGGAAAGGATCTTGTTTACTCTATCAGAGTGACCGCTACCGAAGATAGAATAAGAAATATAACAGTAAAGGACGATCTTCCCGAAAAGATCCGTTACAAAGGTAACTTGAAGCTTGACGGAGACCCCATTTCCGGTGATATGGAAGATGGCGTGGAAATAAGAAGGATCTCCGGTGGCGAAACAAAGGAGTTGACCTATGAAGCGAGAATCGCCGATGAAGACAAGTTCCTTTACGCTACCACTTCTCTTACCAATGTAGCGAAAGCCTATACTGAAGATCTTCATGCCAGTGACTCTGCTACGGTGGATGTAACGAGAGAGCGTGACGAAGTTCCCACGGAGATTCCCACCGGTATAACCGGCAATAGTTTCTTCGATTACTTCCTTATTCCGCTTTCTTTGACCCTTCTTGTATTTTTCCTCTTTAGAAAGCAGATCATGGCATTCATAAGGAGAATGGAGGATGCAAGAGAAGAGATGATAGAAGGGTCTTTCTAAGTTAAAAAGATTCTTAAGACCTTTTCAAGTACAAGGATCGCCCTTTCGGGGCGATCTTTGTTATAATGGAATCATATGAGAAGCAAGAATGTCATTCCCATTTATAAACCCCCCGGAATTTCTCCCCACGATGCTCTAAAGAGAGCAAAGGAGGATCACAAGGAATTAAAAGGAAAGAAGACCGCTTATGCGGGTAAGTTAGACCCCTTGGCAGAAGGAGTTCTCCTTGTTCTTGCGGAAGAAGAACTGAAGAACATGAAGGAATATCTGAACCTTGATAAGGAGTATGAAGCGAGGATCCTTTTTGGGCTCTCCACCGATACTTATGACATTTTGGGACTTCCTATTCGAGAAAAAGGGAAGGTAAAAGAAGAGGAACTACAAAGTTTACTGAAAAACTTCAAGGGAGACTTTAGCTTCCATATACCTCCTTTTTCGGGGTATCAAATAAAAAAGAAACCTCTTTTCAAATGGGCGAGAGAGGGAAGGTTGAACGAAATAAACCTTCCCGTCAAGGAATGTCGAGTGCATGAGATAGAAGTGTTGGGAGTGCAAGAAGTAAAAGAGAGTGTCATAAAGAAAGAAATAAAAGAAAGGATTCTTAAGGTCAAAGGAGATTTCCGGCAAAAAGAAGTACTTGAAGGGTGGGATCGGATCCTTCATGAAGATGGCTTGCAAAATTTTCCTCTTGTTGATATAAGAGTTTCCTGTGAGAGTGGATGTTACATAAGAAGCTTAGCGCACGAAGCGGGAAAAAAATACGGAATCGGCGCCTGTCTCATGAGCTTGAAACGTACCAGGGTGGGAAGTTACTCGTTAACGGGTTCTTACATCTTGTAACTTGATTTATTTTGAAAATAATATCATAATACACTTTCAGAACTACAGTAAGGAAAATGCATTCCCATAAAGTTCTCATAGGGGTTATTTTTGCCCTCGCTATCTTCCCTTTGTCATTTCTTTTTTTGAAACCCCTCTTTGAAGGGGTTGCCGGGGAGTTTATGTTCCCTCGGGTTAACACACCACAGGAAGAAAATGAGGAAGAGAGAGAAGAAGAGGAAGAAGTGGTGTTCTCGCCGGGACCGCTTGTAAAGGAGAACAACTCTGTAGAGGGAGATCTCACGAGAGAGGGGGTAATAGAAGAAACGAACGCAAGGAGGGAAGATAGAGATCTTTCCGCTTTGAGGATGAACGAAGAATTGAACGAAATTGCGGAGAGGAAGCTCAGTAATATGTTCGAGAAACAATATTTTGCCCATATCTCTCCGTCGGGAAGAGGGGTTAGCGATATATCGGAGGAGGTGGGATATGACTATATCCTTATAGGTGATAATTTGGCGAAAGGGAATTACAGGGATGATGAAGAGGTAGTGAATGCCTGGATGAACAGTGAAGGGCACAGGAAAAATATTCTCGAAGAAAGATATGAAGAAATGGGGGTTTTCACCAAGAAAGGGGAGCACGAAGAAAGAGAAGTGTGGCTAGCAGTACAGGTTTTTGGCATGCCTTCTTCTGCGTGTCCCGAAGTGGATGAATCTCTCCTTGAAAGGATCAACAACAAAAAGGAGGAAGCAGGTGAAGTGCAAAACGAAAAAGAGAACTTAAAAGAAGAGATGGATGCCATAGAGGATAGAACAAGCGAGGAATATGTAAAAAGAGTGGAGGAATATAATGCTCTTGTAAAAGAATATAATTCGCTTGTGAACTCCCTGGATCCTCTTATAAATGATTACAACCGGCAAGTAGAACTTCGCAAGGAGTGTATAAACGAATAGAAATGGACCCTTTTTCAATAATAGAAAAATATTACCGTAGAGACGGCAAAGCGTATCACTTTCTTGTGGAGCACAGCAAGGCGGTAAGAGGTAAAGCTCTTCAAATAGCAAAAGAAGCCGGTTTTGAGGATACGAACTTTAAATTCCTGGAAGAAGCCTCTCTTTTGCATGATATAGGTATTGTCTTTACTGATGCCCCTCACCTGGGGTGCTACGGAGATCTTCCTTATCTCTCTCATGGAGTTGCGGGAAGAGATATACTCGAAAAAGAGGGCCACAAAAAGCATGCTCTGGTATGTGAAAGGCATGTGGGATCGGGAATAACGGCGAAAGAGGTCAAGGAGAAAGCTCTCCCTTTACCCGAAAGGGATATGATTCCCGTTTCCGCGGAAGAAGAGATTATCTGTCTCGCCGACAACTTCTTTAGTAAGTCCGGTGAGAATCCAAGAAGAGAAGAGAGTCTAAAAGAAATAGAAGAGTCTTTCCGAGAGCACGGGGAAGAGAGTTTACACAGATTAAGAGAATTGATGAAAAAGTACCATATAACGTGAAATCGTATAAGTATATGAGAATGGAGCATTTTGAAAGGTTGGTGGAGGAAGCGCTTGAGGAACTCCCTTCGGAGGTAAAGGGCAAAATGGAAAATGTGGCGGTCTGCTTGGAGGATCTCCCCGACGAAGAGACCTTGGAGGAGGAAGGTTTTTATGAAAAGGAACTTTTGCTCGGAATTTATCAAGGTGTTCCGCAGGGGGCATGGGGAAGAGGATTCGGAGATAATTTACCGGACAAGATAACGATCTTCAAAAGTTCCATTGAAAGAGTTTCTCGAAGTGACGAGGAGGTAAAAAGTACGATAAAAAGGACCGTCTATCACGAAATAGCTCATCATTTTGGATTCAACGAAGAGGAAGCGAGAAAAATGGAAAAAACTTTTTATGAGGAATATAGAGATAATAAGTAGAGCGGTCATAATCGAAAAAGGAAAAATATTGCTCTGCCAAGAAAAAGGAAAGCAGTACTTCTTTTTACCGGGGGGTCATGTGGAGTTCGGAGAATTCTCCGAGGAAGCTCTTTTGCGTGAACTTGAGGAAGAGTTTTTCGTTGATGTTAAGGAGACGGAACTTATCGGCATAGCGGAGAATAGATACTTTTCCCGTGAAGAAGAGAAGCAAGAGGTGAATTTTATTTATAAAGTTGAGTACGAAGGTCTGAATGCGGAGAGTAAAGAGAGCCATATAGAATTCCATTTTCTAACGAAAGAGGAGTTCGCCAAGGAGGATATAAGACCTGCGGACTTGAAAAGAATGATAACGAAATGGCAAAATGACGGAAAGTTTTTTCATATAAAGATGATTGACAAATGAGATTCAATTTGAATTGGTGGCAACTTCTTTTTTACGAGGCAGCGGTCATTTCACTTGGTATCATCATAGGAGCTTACTGGAGTGACTTCTTTTCGGACCACCTCTATCTCTTTCTTTTCATTTTTGCTGTTTGCGGGGCATATGTGCTTTACGTTCTAACCGAGCAAGTGTGAGCCATGTCTCAATATTACAGAGGAAAGAGGAGCAGGAATATTTATGAACCGGGGAGTAAGGAGCCTTTCAAATTAAGCAGATCCAAGATAGATCTCTTTTTGAATTGTCCCCGTTGTTTTTATATTGACAGGAGGCTCGGTGTGGATGTGCCGCCGGGGTTTCCCTTTGCCATAAATTCCGCTATAGATAAACTCCTTAAACAGGAATTCGATATACATAGAAAGAACGGCACTAAACATCCTCTTCTTGAGAAATACGGAGTGGATGCCGTTCCCGCCGAAAGGAAAGAATTGGAGGAGTGGAGGGAGAATTTCAAAGGAGTCCGGTTCCATCATCGCCCCACCAACTTTCTTATAACCGGAGCCATAGATGATCTTTGGATAGACGGGAAGGGCAACTACATTGTTGTGGACTACAAAGCTACCAGTAAAGATGAGGAAATAACGGAACTCAATAAGGACTGGCAGGATTCTTATAAGTGGCAAATGGAGGTATATCAATGGTTGTTGCGTCGCAACGAGTTGCCCGTATCGAATACGGGTTATTTTGTTTATTGTAATGGACGTACGGATGTAGAGACTTTTGACGACAAAATAGAGTTCGATGTTACTCTCATACCTTATGAGGGCAGTGATGATTGGGTGGAGAGAATTCTTTACAAGATAAAGGAGACACTGGAAAGCGATGAACTTCCCGAGAGTTCTTCCGAATGTGATTTTTGTCTTTACAGAAAGGAGGTGGCGAACGTACTTAGGGAGAGGGGAGACATGGTTTGACTTTCCCTTCTTCTTTGCTAGAATGCTTTTGTGCTTAAAAATTAATCAGAGAGCAGAATTTCTGCTTCTCCAGTTAAAAATGAAAGGATACATAACAGATATAGAAAAACAGACAGAAGACAATAACAACTTTAGAAGAGTCCTTTACACCGCGAAGAATAGTCAGCTCGTGGTGATGAGTGTTCAGCCGGGAGATGAGATAGGAGAGGAGGTGCACGATCTTGATCAATTCATTCGCATTGAAGAAGGTAAAGGGAAAGCGATATTAAATGATGTGGAGCACGAAATAGAAGATGATCATGCCGTGGTAATTCCCGCCGGTGTAAAACATAATGTTCTGAATACGGGGGACAAACCTCTCAAGCTCTACACTGTCTATTCTCCTCCCGAGCACCGGGACGGTGTAGTGCACAAAACAAGGGAAGAGGCCATGGAGGATGAGGAACACTTTGACGGAAATACTACGGAGTAACTTCCAAAGAACTTTATTTTACAAAACAGCCCCTGTGGAAAACAGGGGTTGATTTATTGATTTTGGGTGTTATAATAATAAACCGTCTCTGGTAAGGCTTTTCCGGTACCTTAAAAATACTTATGGGAGGGATCTTTGGTGGACAGTACTTCAGAGAGGAATGGCAAAGAGGAGATAGAAGCAAAAATAAATGCACTACAGCAAGAAAAAAAGGAAGTATTTGAAAATCATTCTTGTAGGGACGAGGCAAAGCTTGCGGTGCAGAGTATTGAACAGAGCATAAGGCTTTTGCAAAATCAAAAGGAATCTTTAAAAGAAGGGGGGAACGGTGTATAATGTAAGGCAAAAACAATTATAGAGTTCTTTGACGGAACCAAAAAAGAAAGCACGGTTATTGTAAAAGATCATTCCGAAAATTCCGAGAATGAGGAAGGTGAAATAATAACCAGCAAAGAATCTCCTCTGGGAAAGGCAGTATTGAAAGGAAAAGAAGAGAGTCTTGTTAAGTTCAATGTGGGGGAAAAAGAGAATCATGTAAGGATTCTTAAAAAGACCTGATTCAACAATCTATATCATAAGGACGGTAAAATCCGGAAAAGCCCTTAAAGGAGAGCTCTGCTCTCCTTTTTTACGGAAAAAGAGAGCGTGATGAGCTCTTTTTTTATTGACAACAGGGTATAATTTGTGTCAATATAAAAATGCTCAAGCAGGCGAGGCAATCGCTCCTTTCTTTTTAAGAAGGGGGAGGAAAGTCCGAACACTCATAAAGGGTAGCGGGTAATTCCCGTCCGCCGTGAGGCGAGGGGTGCGAACAGAGACGGCTGTTTTCGCAAGAAAACAGCCGCCCCAGACTCTACGTAGTTTGGGGCGAGTCCTCGCGGCAACGCGAGGGGTGAAACGGCTAAATCCCTACCCGAGTGCAAGGGCAAACATGCCGGCCGTATCACACTACGTGTGATGCGGCTTGGCAGGGTGGCCCGCTAGAACTTGGCGGCAACGTCAAGTCAAGATAAATGATTGCCGTTCCTTACCATTCGGTACAGGATCACAGAATTCGGCTTACGTCCTGCTTGAGCTTTTTTTTATTTATTTATATAGTGATACGGGATGATAAAACGGATAATAAATTTTCGCTCAAGCACGATAACCTTCTCGGCGGGACTAATAGCTTTTTCCGTGGGAGTGAGTGCTCTCTTGGGACTCTTAAGAGATAGAGTGGTTATTTATTATTCTCACGAACACCTGGAAAAATTATACACTCACATTTCCGGAATAGATATCGTGGATATCTACTTTGCCGCTTTTCGAATTCCTGATCTCATTTACGGGATATTGATAACGGGAGGTATAGTTGCGGCCTTTCTTCCCGTGTTCGCGGGTATCTTTCCGAAGAATAAAGAAGAGGGGTGGAAGCTTGCAAGCAATACCTTGAATCTCTTGCTTTTAACGATGCTCTTTATATGCGGGATACTTTTTATTTTTGCTCCTTTTGTGGTGAATTTGGTAGCTCCCGGCTTCTCTTCCGAGAACTTGGAATACATGACCCTCTTGACTCGTATCATGCTCTTAAGTCCCGTACTTTTAGGTATCTCGAGTCTTTTCTCGGGAGTTTTGCAGTACTTTGATCGTTTCTTGGCCTACTCTCTTGCTCCTATAATGTATAATATAGGAATAATACTGGGTATCATCTTCTTTACACCGTATTTCGGTATTGTCGGTCTTGCTTATGGTGTAATTCTCGGATCGTTCTTTCATCTCCTTATCCAGGTTCCTCCCGCATACTATTCCGGTTTTTCTTATAAACCGGTATTGGATCTCGGACAAAAGGAGCTTCGTCGCATATTTTATCTTATCCTTCCGCGGATTCTCGGACAGGCTTCCACAAAGATCAATATCATAGTTATGACCGCTCTTGCGTCAACTCTCGCTGCGGGGAGTGTTTCTATTTTCAATCTTTCCAATCACTTGCAAGCGTTTCCCGTGCGTGCCATAGGGGTTGCCTTTGCAGTAGCCGCATTTCCCGCTCTTTCCAAATCTCTTGCCAGTAAAGAGAAAGATAAATTCTTTATGAAGCTCTCTTCCGTGATGCGACAAATTCTTTTCTTTATAATTCCCGCAAGTGTTATGTTCTTTCTTTTGAGAGCTCATGCCGTACGTGCCGTTTACGGAGTTGAGGGACTCGGATGGGTTGAGACCCAACTTATTGCCGCTTCCTTGGGAGTCTTTGCTTTCTCTTTCTTCGCCGCTACTTTGGTACATCTCCTTGTTAGGGTCTTCTTTTCCTTTCAAGATACCAAGACGCCCGTTGTTGCCGCTCTCATATCAATGGGGACCAATATAGGGCTGGCCTTCTTCTTTGTTTGGCTGCTTGGCTTCGAGAACCCTCTGAAGAGTTTTCTCATTGACCTTTTGAGCTTGCAAGGAGTACCGAACGTAGAGGTGGTGGCTCTCCCTCTTGCCGTTTTCTTCTCTTCCGTTCTACACTTGATACTCCTTTTTTACTTCCTTCGCGGAAGAATGGGGACCTTTCGGGGTTTCGGCATAAAAGAATGCTTAAAGAGGGTCCTCTTAAGTTCTTTCTTTATGGGTGTTACAATATATCTTGTAAGATTACTTACAGGGAATGTTTTTATGCTTGAAACTTTCTTTGGAGTACTCTTTCAGGGAGCTCTTGCCGCCATTCTCGGAGTGGGGGTCTATTTTCTCTCTGCAAAACTTCTCCATTCTCCCGAGTATTATGAAGTAAAGGAAGCGTTTCTAAAGAAATGAATCTATGAGGAATATAAGGAATTTCTGTATTATCTCGCACATAGACCACGGTAAGTCCACTCTTGCCGATAGACTCCTTGAGATGACCGAAACGGTGTCGGACAGGGACATGCAAGAACAGTTCCTTGATGATATGGAGCTTGAAAGAGAGAGGGGGATAACTATCAAGCTCCGTCCGGTAAAGATGAAATACAAAGAGAGTGAGGGAGAGGAGTATATTCTTAACCTTATAGATACTCCCGGGCATGTGGACTTTTCCTATGAGGTTTCAAGGTCTCTTGCGGCGGTGGAGGGTGCGATCCTTCTCGTTGATGCCACCAAAGGAATACAGGCACAGACTCTTGCCAATTTGGAGCTTGCGAGGCAACGAGGAGAGGGATTCGCCGTAATACCCGTGGTGAACAAGATCGACCTTGAGACCGCTCAAATAGAAAAAACTGAAGAAGAAATGGTGCAGACTTTGGGTGTTAAAAAGGAGGAGATCATAAGGATCTCCGGGAAGGAAGGTATTAATGTAAAGGAGGTACTCAAAGCTATTGTAAAAAGAATAAGTTCGCCTCCCGAGGATAATAAGGCTCCTTTAAGGGCTCTAGTATTTGACTCGGAATATAATTCCTATAAAGGTATTGTTGCTCACGTGAGGATCATGGAAGGAGAGGTCAACTCCAAGGATAAGATCCACCTTTTTGCTGCCGGAGCGAACGGAGAAGCAAAAGAAGTGGGGCACTTTTCTCCGCAATGGGTACCCTCCGGAAAGTTGTCGGCGGGAGACATAGGTTATGTTGCCACCGGAGTGAAGGAGGTGGGAGTGGTAAAGTCCGGGGAGACCGTGGGAAAGAAAGGAGAAAAGGCGGAACCTCTCCCCGGATACAAGGAGCCCAAGCCCATGGTCTTTCACAGTTTCTACCCCAAAGATTCTCAGGATTATCCCGTGTTTCGTGATGCGTTATACGAGATAAAATTGACCGATCCTTCTCTTTTCTTTGAGCCGGAGTTCAGGGAGGCCTTCGGGAGAGGTTTCCGGTGCGGTTTTTTGGGGTCGCTCCACTCGGAGATAATTTCCGAGAGATTGAGACGTGAATATGGTCTGGAATTTGTTATTTCCGCTCCTTCCGTGGTTTTCAAAATAAAGAAGACTAATGGCGAGGAAATAGAAGTAAGATCCGCTTCCGATTGGCCGGAAGAAAGTGAAATAGAGGAGAAATATGAACCCTGGGTCCGGCTCGAGATAATAACTCCGGAAGGGATGCTTGGAGATGTGACAGAAACTCTTGAGTGGTTAAGGGGAAATTATATCGATACCCGTTATCTCTCCATGAAAACGATTCTTATTGTTTATGACGCTCCCTTGAGAAAAGTTATCACGGGATTTCATGACAACTTGAAGAGTGCTACCAAAGGATTTGCTTCAGCGGGGTACAAGATGACGGGATTTTATCCGCAAGACCTTGTTAAGATCGAGATACTTGTTGCCTATCAAGTGGATGAGGCTTTTTCGGTAATAGTGGCTCGCGATGAGGCCTTTCACGAAGGAAAGAAAATGGTGCGGAAATTGAAGGATGTCGTTCCTCAACAGCAATTTCCCGTAGCGTTGCAGGCCAGGGTGGGAGGAAAGGTTATTGCCAGAGAGACCATTAAGGCGCGCCGCAAGGATGTTACCGGTGATCTTTATGGAGGTGATGTGACAAGAAAAAGAAAACTTCTTGAGAAACAAAAGAAAGGTAAGAAGCGCCTTGAAAAAGAAGGAAGAGTGAATATTCCCCAGGATGCTTATTTTGAAGTATTTAAAAAATAAGGGTTGAGCGATGCTCTTGCAGGGAGGTCTGTGATTGAGGTAAAATAAAAAGCATGACAAGGAAAAAAAGAAGGAACAAAACAAGGTATTATCTCATCGTTTCCTTGCTTTCTCTTATTGCTATTATCCTTGTCTTTGTGAATGTTAATTTGTGGCGTGAGAGAGGTGAAGCTGAGGAGAGGCTCGAGAGTATAAAAGAAGACCTTCAGTTGGCGGAGGACCGGAAAGAAGAATTTAAAGAGGAGATTGAGAAAAGAAAGACCGAAGAAGAGATAGAAAGGATAGCGCGAGAGCAACTTCTTTTGAGAAGAGAAGGAGAGAATGTTATTGTTATTTCTCGAGAAGAGGACGAGGAAACAATGGACAGTACTGCGAAAGAAGAAGATGAAGAAAGGAAGGAAGCGGAAGAAAGATCTATTCTTGATGAGTTTGTGGAGTTCTTTTCATTCTGAGTTGCCGGAAGGTGCCGGAGTAGCTCAGAGGCAGAGCGACTCTCTCGTAAAGAGTAGGTCGCGGGTTCGAGTCCCGCCTCCGGCTCAATTGTAAATGATAGATCAAAAATATTTTTAATTATGGAAATAAAAGAAAAACTGGAAGAACTTGAAAATAAGATCCTCCGCATGGAGGAGTGCCTTTGACCTTCCCGAGAAAGAAGAAAGAATAAAAGAACTTGAGAAAGAGATCCAGGACCCCTCCATATGGAACGAAAGACCCAAGGAAGCGGTAGAACTGCAAAAGGAGCTTTCCTCTCTCAAGGATGAAGTGGAGAAGGTGAGGGAGTTAAAACGCAGAACAGGAGAAGCGAAAGAGTTCCATGAGGAGCTTGAAGAAGAGAAGGGCCTTTCGGAAGAGATAGAAAAAGAAGTTGCGGAACTTGAAAAAGAAGTGAAAGATCAATGGTTCAAAGTGTTCTTGTCGGGAAAGTTCGACAAGAATGATGCCATTGTTGAAGTATCCTCGGGAGCCGGCGGTCAAGATGCGGAAGATTTTGTGGCCATGCTTCTTAGAATGTATACTCGTTATGCCGAGAAGAAGAACTTTAAGTGCAAGATGTTCGATGCTTCGTATGGAGATCCCGGAGGTCCCGAGGGCAGGGTGGGCATAAAGAGCGCCTCTCTTGAGGTGAAAGGTAAATATGCTTTCGGCCTTCTAAAGAAAGAAAGGGGAACACATCGTTTGGTGAGAAAATCTCCCTTCTCTTCTTCCGGCACGAGACATACTTCTTTTGCACAGGTTGAAGTTTTTCCGGTAATAAGTAATACTGACTCCCAGGTGGAGATCAGAGATGAGGACCTGAGAGTTGATACATTTAGAGCGTCCGGCCCCGGAGGCCAGCATGTTAACAGAAGAGAGACGGCGGTAAGAGTTTCCCATCTTCCCACGGGGATAGTGGTTTCTTCCCAGAATGAGAGATCGCAAGGAGATAACAAGAGAATGGCCATGGATGTCTTAAGATCAAAGTTGCAGCGAATAAAAGAGGAAAAAGAAAGGGAAGAGGCGGAAGAAGCCAAGGAAGAAGCATTCGGATCAAGCTGGGGAACACAGATAAGGAATTATGTTCTTCATCCTTATAAATTAATAAAGGATCTTCGAACTCAAGAAGAAACGTCCGATGTGGAAAGGGTTTTGGACGGCGATCTTGATGCCCTAAAAGAATGATTTTTTTCAATAACGTTACAAAGATCTACCCTCCTTACTTGACCAAAAAGGAAAGGGTTGTCCTGGAGAAGGTATCCTTTCAAGTAGAGAAAGGCGAGTTTGTTTCTATTGTGGGGAGGTCCGGAGCGGGAAAAACCACCCTCTTTAAGCTTCTCCTCGGAGAGGAGAGTCCCACGGAAGGAAGGGTGTTCTTTGAGGATACCGATGTTCATAAAGCTCCCGCAAAAAAGGCATGCGAGCTTAAGAGAAGAATAGGGACGATCTTTCAAGATTATAAATTACTACCCTCTAAAACGGTCTATGAGAATATTGCTTATGCTATGGAAGTTACCGGAGTAAGTGACGAAGAGATAGAGAGGTATGTTCCGGAGGTTCTTGATAGAGTGGGTCTTTTGGAGCATGCGATGCACTTCCCTTATCAGTTATCGGGAGGCGAAAAACAAAGAACTGCGATTGCGAGGGCCCTTATTCATGAGCCCGATGTGATCCTTGCCGATGAACCGACGGGGGATCTTGACCCCTACAACACAAAGGAGGTGTTAAACCTGTTGCTTGATATAAACAAAAGCGGAACCACGGTGGTACTTGCGACGCACAATAAGGATATAATAAATGATCTCAAGAAGAGAGTGATAACATTAAAAGAAGGTAAAGTAGCGGGAGATTCCAAGCAAGGGAGATTCACATTATAAATTTTTGCATCATGAAAGAAAAATTTCTCATTTCACTCAAAAGGGCGGCGCGCATTGGTTGGAAGAATTTTTATAGAGAAAGTGCATTGTCCATTGTGGCCGTTTTTGTTCTTTTGATCACGGTCATGTTGGCCTCCTCTCTTTTTCTTGTCAATGAAGTGGCGGAGGCGATTATAAGCGATGTGGAGGAGAAGGCCGATGTGACGATCGACTTCCAGATAGGCGTACCGGAAGAGAGGATCCTTGAAGTGAGGGACTTAATAGAGGACGATTTTGAAGTAAGTAGTACGGAATATATATC
>CAYRME010000011.1:0-18036 GCA_964425505.1 uncultured Candidatus Saccharibacteria bacterium | reverse complement strand
AAAAGCACTATCCGTATGACGAGGCTCGTAATTCACCTCCTTTCTCAAAGGGAGTTCAGAAAGCTCTTCGCTTGCAAGGGAAAAGATTCGTATTCGCGGTAAGCAAGAATAAAGAAGAAGCTATTGGGGAAGCAAAGAAAATGTTCGTTCGGGAGATTCCCGAAAAAGAGAAGAGGATGGATCTTTGTTATGCGGAAAGATCGTTATCGGGACTCTTGGTGCGGGATGAGCCGGGGCTTCACGCGGGAATACCCTGGTTCTTTCAATTTTGGCCTCGCGATGAAGCTATTTCCTTAAAATCTCTCTTTGATATTAATCCCAAAAAAGCAAGAGAGATATATTTCCGATTGCTTGACGAGGTAATGGAAGAAGGACCCGGTGGTGCACTCAATGCCGATGCTGCGGGTTGGCTCTTCAAAAGAACCGAAGATATCCTCCCTTCCACCAGTGTTGCGGAGAAGGAAAGAATAAGAAGAAGGCTGAAAAAGTGCATAGAAGAGTCTTTGTGGGCATTCACGGAGGAAGGGCTTGCTGTTAATCGTGCCGGGGAAACATGGATGGATAGCCTTTCAAGGGATGGAGCAAGAATAGAATTGCAAGCCATGAGGCTTAACATGTATCGTTTGGCGGGATCCTTTGCAAAAAGGAGAAGGGAAAGAGGAATTTACAAGGAAATGGAGCAAGAAATGAAGAAGAAGGTTCAAAAGATCTTCTTTGATAAGGAAGGGGTGTTCCATGATGGTTATTATCCGCGAAAAAGATCCTTTGATTCCGACATTCGTCCCAATATCTTCATAGCCGCTTATATTTATCCCGACCTTCTAAAGAAGGAAGATTGGAAATTATACTTTGATAAAGCATTGGAGAAATTGTGGTTATCGTGGGGAGGTGTGGCAACCTTGGATAAGAGTAATGATAATTTCCACAAGGATCATACGGGAGAAGATTCTTCAAGTTATCATCAAGGGGATAGCTGGTTCTTTTTGAACGCTCTCACGGCTATTGTGCTTCATCGTTTCGATAAGAAAAAATATGCTCCTTATATTGAGAAGATAATGGAGGCCGGTAAAGAAGAGCTTTTATGGAAGGGAACGCCCGGAGCCCATGCCGAGATCAGTTCCGCGAGGGAATTAAGAAGCGAAGGTTGTATCAATCAAGCTTGGAGTAATGCTATGTATATCGAAGCGGTAAGGGAGACGGGTCGTACCTGATCTTACTCCTTTATATAGTTTCCAGTATTTCCTTTATCACTCTCATGCTTTTCTCTTCCAGATCCTCTTTTTCCATCTTTTGAGAGATGAGTAATGCCGCGAGCGGTTTACTCTCCTGTTTTTCGTGCTTCCTATACTTGCGAGGATATGCTCTTTCAAGATCTTTTTCGAGGATAAATATCTCTTCTTCTTTCAATTTCTCGAGTTTCTCTTTCAAAGAAGACCTTTTGCTTAAGCGTGGATATTTCTTCACTCTTTGCAGGGAAGATGTATGGAGGGCATCTTTGTCAAGCATTATGGCATAAGGAATATGGTATGCCTCGCAGAGGTCGGCGTAGAGGTCCACGGAACCTTTTCCACTCGTGTAGACCACTTTTATATCTTTGTTCTTTTTGTAGAATTTGTTGATCATTTCTCTCATGAAGATCCTGTCGGAAACCCCTTCCACGAGAAGCACCTTATCGGAAAAGAGCATGGCGGAATTATCGTCATTTATCTCTTGGATGAAGCGATCAATGTCTATATTTTTCTCGGAGAATCCGTAAACAGCGGTGTTGCCGTTCTCGTTTCGTCCCGCTCGCCAAGTTTTGGGAAGGTATTTCGCTTGCACGAAAGAGGGGTGGTGCGTGGTAAAGAGAACTTGATTGCCCATATTCTCTCTTTCCAGAATGTGGAGAAATTTTCTTATAATGGAAGGATGTAAATGGATCTCCGGCTCGTCTATAAGAATTATCTTATACTGAGGATTGAATATATAAAAGAGCATCACGAAAAGGCGCTTAAAACCTTCTCCCATTCTTTTCACGGACCTTGTTCTTTGATCTGAGAAAACATTTAGAAGAAAAAGGTCCTTGTTTATTTCAACTTCCTTGAAATATTTTTCCAACGTAGAGGAGAATTCTTCATATTCTTTCGGGTGCTCCTCTTGGAAGCTCTCGAGTTTTTTTGCCACCACCTTGTAATCCAGCTCCTCGTTTATTCTTATAAAATGCTTTCCGGGATCGATCTCTTCGGGAAAATTGAACTTACCTTCTTTCAAGCTCATTTCGTGTCTCTCTCCCTTATGTTCAAGAGTTATTTCTATATCGGCGTCCTTGTCCGAAAATCTCTCATTTTCAAACTTTTCTTCAAAGAAGAGATCGATAGCGTCGAGAATATTGGTTTTCCCTGCATTATTGGGACCCACCAGAACCTGAAAATTCGAAAATTCCCGGAGATGTACGGGATCCTTGATACTTTTGTAGTGATTGATGCGAATTTCTTTTAAATACATATTTCGTATTATAGTGTACCTTGCGATAAGAAGCAAAGAACTTTTCAAGGCTTCCATGTGAATGTTTGACCCGCTAAAAGGACATTGATAAAGTCGAAGGAGTTATTGTTATATGGGATACGAACATCCTCAGGAAAAACAGAGATGGTCTTCCGAAGCGGGTTTTGTTTTTGCTACCGCCGCCGCGGCAGTGGGGCTCGGCAATATTTGGAGATTCCCTTATATCGCGGGGGAGAGTGGGGGTGGAGCGTTCATCTTGGCGTATCTTATTTCCGTTCTGTTCTTGGGGTTACCGCTCATGATCCTTGAAATAAGTAGTGGCAGAGCCGAAAGATATAGTCCGGTGGGAACTTTCCGTAATCTAAAAGGAGGATTTGCTTGGTTCGGTTGGGTGGTGGTTTGTCTTACCGGTATCATAATGAGTTATTATCTTGTTATTACGGGTTGGACCTTTGGTTACATGGTAAATAGCATACGCATGTCTCTTGTAGACTTCGAGGTCTTTACCTCGAGTTACGAACCCTTGTTGTACTTTTTTATTGTTGCTCTCTTAACTTATCTTGTGGTTTGGAAGGGTTTGAAGTTAATAGAGAGACTCACGAAGTTGTTGATGCCCCTTCTTGTTCTGATAATTCTCGGGTTAACTGCCTATAGTTTGACCTTGGAAGGTACCGATGAAGCCCTTTCTTTTCTTTTTACCATGGAAGGTTCGGAATTTCTGAATCCTCAATTGTGGCTACTTGCCATAGGGCAAGCTTTTTATTCGTTAGCGGTGGGGCAAGGGTATCTTATAACTTACGGGAGTTTTTTCCCAAAAAAGGGGAATCTTCCTCGGGCGGCCTTTTCGGTGGCAGGGTTCGAGACCGCTGTGGCCGTCATCGCCGGGCTCATGATCTTTCCGGTGGTTTTCACTTTCGGCCTTGATCCCGGAGAAGGACCTGAGCTTGCTTTTGAAACTTTACCGCAAGCCTTTGAAGTGCTTGCCATAGGTCCGTTCTTGGCCATTATTTTCTTTTCCTTGTTCTTTTTGGCGGCCATCAGCTCTTGTATCGCGGGCATGGAAGTGGTAAAGAACACTATAAAACAAGAACTTTCCTTAAAGGATAAACCCTCTACTGTACTTGCCTTTTTACCCGTGACCCCTCTAGGTGTACTTTCAGCACTGAGTTATACACCCTTGGGGTTGGAGGTATTGGGAATTCCTTTTTTGGAAGCGATGGATTTCCTGGGAGCCAATCAAACGGTTGTTGCAATTGGTGTGATAGGAGGGGCAATGATCTCTTGGGCCATCCCCAAAGAAGATATGGTAGAGTCCTTTGGAAAAAGAAGAAAATGGGCCGATCTTGTTATCACTATTCCGAGATTCCTTCCTTTGCCGGTGGCGATATTACTTCTCCTCACCTTGCTTATTTGATGTTTTCTTGACATTTTACGATTTCGAGAGTAGTCTTGTAAGTAAAGGTAAGGGATTGTTTCTTGCAAGATAGGGGACAATTGTTTATAATGAAATAACGAGGAAAAGGTCGGTTTTAAAATAAAAAAATTCGAGTATGGACAATAAGAAGATACTTATAATCGTTGCGATAGTTTTGGTTGCGATCGTGATCGTTGGTGCGGTGGCTCTCATGGAGGAACCTGTGGATGACACCATTATCGAGGATGATGAGGAGTTGTTTGAAGACGAGGAGAATGATGTGATCGAGGATGAAGAAGAAGAGGAAGAAGAAGAGGATGAAGAGGACGAGGACGAAGAAGAGGATGAAGAAGAGGATGAAGAGGACGAGGACGAAGATGAAGAAGACGAAGAGTAATCAAGAAGTTTTTCTTTAAGTAAGAAAATAAGCCCCCCTCTCTTATAGAGGGGGTTTTTATTGCCAGGAAATTGTTTTTGTGGTATTTTTGAAAGAAGAAAGTAAATTTTTCCGGAATGCCGACAAAGCGCAAGATAGCAATATTGGCAGCAACCATAATATCGGTGTCGTTTCTTACTTGGGCCTTTATAAGGGTGGGAGATTCTTATTTTCCCGTAGAGCAATCTCCCACTAAAGAGGAGCAAGTAATGATCGCAGAGAATTGGATACGTAACTTCTCTTCTTCTCACCCGGTCTACGGGAGAGATTTGGAACTGAAGGAGAAAAAGAAACTTGATAATGAACATTACAGATTTGAATTCCTTTCTCTCGTGGAGAACCATCGGTACGGAGAATGGGAGAGCAGGATCATTATTGAGGTGGATGGAACGGAAGTAGTGAGTGTTATTCGTGATGATGTTTTTAATGAAATGGAGGGTAAGCCTCTCACGGAAGAAAAGGAGGTAGAGGTATTCCTTATCTCGAAGGACAAAGAAATCGAAAGTGAGGAGATCACCATTTCTCACTCCCTCAACGAGGAATTCTGGAGAGTGGTCTTCAAGGAGTTGCTGGAACTTTCAAAAAAGGAAGAGTATTTTTCTCTTTTTGAGAAGAGAGATATAAATTATCTTTCGGAAGAAGAAGGAGAATTACTTTTAAGTATTGAAAAGACCATGAAAAGGGATGAATTTGATCTTCTGGAGGAGCAAATAAAAGAAACCATGGAGGTTCTTGACGAGGTAGAAAGTATATCGTTAAAGGTTGAGGAAATAGTTGAGCCAGTGGATATAGAAGGGATTCCCGGTGATTTCAGGTTTGAGGAAGAAATGGAAAGAGGGAGTCGAGGAGAGGAGGTAAGATATTTGCAGATACTTCTTAATGAGAATCCCGAAACCATGGTTTCGGAGTTCGGAGCCGGATCACCCGGAAGTGAGACGGAATATTTTGGTCCTTCTTTAAGGGATGCGGTTATTGCATTCCAGGAAAAGTTCACGGAAGAAATAGATGATGATCCCGGATATGTGGGAGAGGATACTTTGGAAAAGTTGAATGAGATCCTTGGAAAAGGTTTTTCAGGATAAAGGTCGAAAATAAAAGAGAACAAAAAAGCTATGAACAAAATACTAATAGGAGTGGTCATAGTGGCAGTAGTGGTTCTTATAGGTTTTTTCATTACCGTTTTGGATGCTCCCGAGCCCCTGGACGAAGATCCGGTGGAAATAGCGGAGAGTTGGGTAATGGAGAATGCATCCACTTTTGTTGAAAGGGGAGGTGCGAACTTGGAGTATGTGGAGAGTGAAGAGGTGGAAGAAGGTGTGACGGAAGTATCTTTTGACTTTGAGGCTGATTTCGAGGGTTACGGTCCCTTGGCGGAGGATGAGGTTGCCGCTCAGGTCATTACTCCCCATAATATCGTAGTTACGGTGGAGAACGGAGAGATAACGAATGCTATTACTGATGAAACTTATGACGAATTGGAAGAGAAAATGATAGAAGAGGAGGAGCGAGATCGGGACCAAGACCAAGAGGAAGAAGTCAGTGCAAATCTTTACTTTTATGTTGTAGAAGAGGGAGTGGAAGATCTTTATGCCGTTGAAAGAGAGTTTCCGGTACCTCAAGACATGGGAACGTACGTTCTGAATGAATTACTGGAAGGGCCCACACAAGAGGAGAGAGAGGAGGGATTTTCTACAGCGATAGATGAAGATACTTCCCTTATTTCTTTTCATGTTGAAGAGGGGATGGGATATACCGATTTTAGCGAAGAACTTGATGCTTCGGGGTCCGCTACGGTAACGATGATCCGAGAACAGATAGAGAATACTCTATTAGAACTTGAGAACGTAGAAGATGTTGTCATCTCCATTGAAGGCGAAACAGAAGGCATCTTGCAACCATAATGGTGTAAAGAGAAAAGGGTATCCCAAAAAGGCGGCATTTGTTGCCGTCTTTTTTATGTTTATAATAAATTCAAAATAACAAGTATTTGTAATTTGGAAATTAAAACGTGGGGTGCTAAAATGAGAATAATAAAAGTTAATTTTTAAATATATGGCCAAAGTAGTATTGGGAGGAACATTCGATAATTTTCATAAAGGTCATAAGCATTTATTGCGGGAAGCTTCTTCGTTGGGAGATGTTAAAATAGGCCTTACTTCCGATGAAATGGCGGAAAGAACAAAAGGGGTGCGAGTTGAGAACTTTGAAGTAAGAGAAAAAGCGGTCAAAGACTTTCTCCCGGAAGCCGAAGTGGAAAAAATAGAAGATCCTATGGGATTTGCGATCGACGAGGATTTTGATTATATAATGGTTTCCTCGGAGACACGTACCAGGGCGGAGATGATAAATGAGAAGAGGAAAGAGGCTGGTAAAGAAGAAATGAAAATAGTAGAGGTGGATCTTGTTCTTGCCGAGGACGGGGACCCTATTTCTTCTACAAGAATAAGGAATGGAGAAATAGATAGAGAAGGTAATTCCCTAAATTCTTAAATTCTGTTATATGAGTGACCCGCTAAACTTTGAAGAGATAAGGAGCATCATCGAAAGTGCTTATCTGGAGCAAAAAAATATAGAGGTGTATTACTCCAAGACCGAAAATACTCCCGAGGGATGGAGGGAGATAAGGATCGAAAGTATTACGACGGATATCCCTCCTCAAGGAGAAGAGCTTCTGGTGGGAAAGGATGTATTGAGTCCCGGGCATATAATCAACGCTTATGATGTAAATGCAAAAAATGGCAAAATACGTTCTTTTATAATGGGAAAGATCAAAAGTGCAAAAATTTTATGAGTGAGGAATATAAGAAGATATTGGAAAGCATCGAGGATGCGGTGTTGGTCACTCGGAATGGTATCATAAAATATGCCAACCATTCCGCTCTCGATCTTTTAACGGGAGAAGGAAAGAAAGAGGTTCTCGAGAGAAATATATTCGATTTCATAAAAGAGGATTGGCGGGATTTCGTCGGAACAAAACATGAGAAGGCAAAGAAAGGTGAGAAGTCTCATTCTTTCGAAATAATGATCGAGAGGACGGACGGAAAAGTGATACCGGGAGAGGCCACCGCTCAGATGATGGATTATAAGGGAAGTAAGGCAGAGCTTTTTGCGATAAGGAACATAGAATCACGCAAAAAGACAGAAGAGGTTTTTTGGAAACAAGAAGAAAGATTCCGTGCCGTGGCTGAGAATACACCTGATATCATAGCTCGTTTTGATGAAGAAGGTAGATACGTATACGTCAATAAAGCGGCTGAGGAATTATATGGAATTCCCGAAAAAGAGTTCTTCTGGAAGACGGATGAGGATCTGGGAATCAACAAAGAAAGGAGTGAAGCTTTCCATGATGCTATAAGATATGTTTTCCAAAATCATGAAAAGAAAACATTCTATAGCGAAGATACAATAAATGGAGAGCGAAGATATTTTTACACCATCCTTGTTCCGGAGTTCTTGGAGGATGGTACTATGAATTCTGCATTGAGTATAACAAGAGATATTACGGAAATAAGAGAGATAGACGAAGTGAAATCGGAGTTCATTTCCACTGCCACTCATCAATTAAGATCTCCGCTTTCCGCTATAAATTGGTGCACATTATCTCTTTTAAGAGAAGAAGCCGGAGAGGTCAACGAAGAGCAAAAGGATTATTTGGAGCAAATAGAGGGGGCTACGAAGAACCTCATAAAGATCACTGATGCTTTCTTGAATACTACCATGCTGGATCTTGAGATGTTCGTATTCAACCCGAAAAGAGTGGATGTGGTGGAGACAACGGAAAAAGTGAAAAAGGAATTCGAAGAGATGGCGAAAAAGAAAGAGATCGATTTTTCCGCTGATTACGACGACTTCTCTTCTTTCATAAAAATAGATCCTCGGGTGTTAAAGATGATCTTGCGGGGTCTTATATCAAATGCTTTGGAGTATACTCCTGAAAGAGGTAGTGTGGACCTTTTGGTGAGAAAAAAGGATAAGGACAGGGTAGTCATAGAAGTTAGTGATGACGGATGCGGTGTTCCTCCGGAGAGTAAAGAAAAAATATTCTCCAAGTTCTATCGAACCAAAGAGGCTCGTAAACAAAAAGCATACGGAACGGGACTCGATCTTTATTTAATAAAATCCCTTCTTGATAAAGTGAGCGGAAGTATCGAACTTGATTCTCCTAATCCGAGGTACGGGAAGGGTGCGGTCTTTTATGTGGAATTTCCGACGTGTTGGGAGGAAATATAGTTTTTTTGATGGAATTCGAACAGAGATACAACAATTTGAACAATGAACAACGTAAAGCGGTGGACCATTTGGATGGTCCGCTTTTGGTATTGGCCGGACCCGGATCGGGAAAAACAGAACTTTTAGGGTTGAGAGTTGCCAATATATTAAAAAAGACGGATACTCCGCCGAACAATATCTTATGCCTGACCTACACCGATGCCGCTTCCGTTAATATGAAAGAGAGACTCTCCGGTTTAATAGGAGAGGATGCGTATAAGGTTCCCGTACATACTTTTCACGGACTTTGTCAGAAAATAATAGAGGAGTATCCGGAGCATTTTCATAGAGGGGTGGAATTCAGTTTGGCGGATAAGGCCGTACAGACCGAGATTCTGGAGGGGATCTTGAACGATCTTGATCATGACGATCCTCTTTCCGGTTTCCATCCTGAAAAAGGTTTTGCTTATCTTCGGGACTTGGAAGAGACCATTTCGGAATTAAAAGAAGGAGGATTTTCTCCCGAAGGTTTTCGGGAGCTCATTTTTGAAAATGAAAAGGTGCTTGCAAAAATGGACCCTCTTGTGAATGAAGCCTTCAACAAAAGAGTGGACAAAAATACGCCTTTGAGGGTAAAGGAGCTTATTCGGCAATGGAGTAGCAACCTCAAGAAAAATAATTCTTTGCGTGTGAAACCCTTGCACGAGGTGGTGATCTTATCGCTTTGTTCGGCACTGGAAGGAGAGAAGGGGGCTCTATCCGAATGGAAAGAGAAGTGGACTGCAAAAGAAGGAGGAAGAAGGGTACTCAAGGATCGACGGGACATTGAAAAAATGAAGAGTCTTTCCAGGATTTATGAAGAATATCAGAAAAGGATGCAGGAAGAAGGTTATTATGATTTTTCCGATATGATCCTGGGAGTGATAAGAGGGATGGAGGAAGATAGTGATCTTCATTCTGAAATAAAAGAGAGATATTTGCATACCCTTGTTGATGAATTTCAGGATACCAACGGGGTTCAGATGCGCTTTTTGGACCTATTGGCGGAAGATGAAATGGATAATATGCCGAATATATGCGTGGTGGGAGATGATGATCAAGCGATATATAGATTTCAAGGGGCGGAGATCTCAAATATATTGGACTTCAAAGAAAGATATGAAAAGACAAGGATCATAACTCTCAAAGATAATTATCGTTCCGTTCCTCAAGTACTTGATACTGCTCTCGACATAATAAGAAAGGGCGAGAATCGATTGGAGAATGTCCGAGAGGAAATAAGCAAAGAACTTAGAGCTAAAAGAAAAGGGGAGGGGGTTGTGACCTACAAAACTCTTCGATGTGAAGAAGAGGAGTATTCTTACGTAGCAAAGATGGTGAAAGAGGAGATGAACAGGGGAGTTCCTCCGGAAGAAATTGCCGTTATAGGTCGAACGCATGATGAATTAAAAAGAGCGGTCCCCTTTTTTAATGTGGAAGAAGTTCCTGTTCATGCTGAAAAGAAAGAGGACGTTCTGAAAAAGGAGCACGTTTCCCAGATCATTACCATTTTACGTTTTGCATTCCTCCTTTTGAGCGGTGACAAAGAAAGATCCGATGAACTTTTACCCGAGATCTTGAGTTTCCCTTTTTGGAACATCGAGAGGAAAGATATATGGCTTCTTTCAAGAAGGTCTTTTAAAGAGGGCAGGTCTTGGCTTGAGTGCATGCGAGAGGACTCCCGTCTTATGGAGGTGGCCGATTTTCTTCTCGATCTGTCGGTGCAATGTCGAAGCAAGCCTCCCGAGGAAATAATTGATATAATAATAGGGAATAAGAAAGGATATTTTCAAAGTCCTTTCAAAGAATATTATTTCTCTCAAGCTCTTCTTGAGGATAACGAGGTTCGATATCTGGAATTGCTTTCCTCTTTAAGGGCGCTCGTGAATGCAGTAAAAGAATACCGCTCGGGAAGAAATATCGGAGTTAAGGAGCTTTTGGAATTTTTCGATATTCATGAGAACAATAATATACCTCTTCTTGATAAGAACCCTTTGACGGCAAAAGAAAGAACAGTATCGCTCATTACCGCACACGGAGCTAAAGGGAAGGAATTTGAAACGGTATTCGTTTTGAATTGTGAGCAAGATACCTGGGCGAGAACGAGAGGAGGAAGAAAATTGCGCTTACCCATGAATATTCCCTTTAAGAGGTCCGGAGAAGAAAAGGATGATAAATTGAGATTGTTCTATGTAAGCTTAACCAGGGCGAAGAATAATTTATATCTTGTTTCTCGAAAAAAGAAAGAGGACGGAAAGGATCATATTCCTTTGGAATTCTTAAGTGACCTTGATGCGGAAGAAGAAGGTGCGGAGATCAGAACGAGTGATCTGGTCTCCATCTCCGGGAATTTTCATATCAACCCTTTTACCGATGAAGAAAGAAAGTTATTGCATTCCATTACCGGGGAGCACAAGATAAGTGCGACGGGGCTTACCAAATTTCTTGATGTGGCTACGGGAGGTCCTTGGAGCTTCTTTCAGGACAATATATTGAAATTTCCCGCGAAAAAGAGTGTACCTCTTTCTTATGGAACTGCTATTCACGGAGCAATAGCGGAGATATTTACGGAAAAGAAGAGGACGGGGAAGGTGATGCCGAAAGAGAGATTCTTGAAGTGTTTCGAGCAACTACTTCACAAGGAAAGGCTTTCCGAAAAAGATCACCGAAAAGTGTTGCGACGAGGGAAGGAGGCACTCTCTTGTTTTTATGACCAGAGAAAGGATTCTTTCAGGGAGGATTGTGAAGTGGAGAAAAATTTCCGGGATCAAGAGTGTTACATTGGTGAAATAGGTATTACGGGAAAGATCGATAAAATAGAAGAGGGAAATAAAGGGATAAAAGTTACGGATTTTAAAACGGGCAAGCCTCTTCCCGGCTTCAAGGGAAAAAGTGAGCATGAAAAAATAAATGCTTGGAAATACCGTAAACAAATCTTGTTCTATAAATTACTTGTAGAGAGTGCAAAGGATTATGAAGGGAAAGAGGTTAACGAGGGATCTTTGGAATTCGTAGAGCCCTCAAAAGAGGGAGAGGTGGTAATATCATCCCTTCAAATGGAAGAGGAAGAGGTAAAAAGAACAAGGGAGCTTGTTTCCGTAGTAGGGAGTAAGATCAGAAATTTGGATCTTCCTTCGGTAGAGAATTACAAGAAATCCGTTAAAGGGATCGAGGAGTTCGAGAGCGATCTTTTGGAGAGACGGATCTAAAGTGAGAGAGTCCTTACTTCAAAGGAGAACTTTCAACGAATCTTTGCCCTCCTTTTCGATGTATTGTATACTCTCAAGGGTTATTATTAGGAGTAAGAGAATATGGAGAATATCCTAAAAGAGGTAAGGGGTCAGATCAAAAAAGAAAGTGAAAGAAGCGGGATTGAAAGAAGAACAATGGAAAGATTGTTGAACACTGAGCGTTTATTGGAATTCAATATTCCCGTGGGAAGTGAATATATAAAAGGTTTTCGCTCTCAGCACAATAGTATATGGGGTCCCTATAAAGGAGGTATAAGGTTCCACGAGAATGTTACACGTGATGAAGTGGAGGCTCTTTCCATTTTAATGACGTTAAAATGTGCTCTTATCGAGATCCCGTTCGGGGGAGGAAAAGGAGGAGTTGCCGTTGACCCTGTTACTTTATCGGAAAAAGAAAGGGAAGAATTAACGAGAGGTTATGTAAGAGGGGCGTATCCCGTACTGGGACCCGAGATGGACATCCCCGCTCCCGATATGAACACGGGAAGTGAGTCCATGTGTCTCATGGCGGATGAATACCGGAAGCTTACCGGTGATGAAGCTTGGGGATGTTTTACGGGTAAACCCGTGAATGAAGGGGGAATCGAAGGTAGGACGGAAGCTACCGGATACGGAGGGTTTTCCATAATGAAGGAGACTTCTCTTTTTTATGACCTGAAAGACCCGAGTATTGCTTTGCAAGGATTCGGTAATGTTGGTTCCCATTTTGCTCTTTTTGCGCATGAGGATGGATCTCGGATAGTGGCATTGACCGAAAAAAAGGGCGGAATAAAGAATGAAAGAGGTTTAAATATTAAAGAACTTACACAGAAAAAAAGACCTTTGCACGAAGAAGAGGAGGAAAGGATAGATAATGAAGAGATAATTCGAATGGACGTGGATGTGCTTGTTCTTGCGGCTACGGAGAATGTTATAACCGAAGATAATGCTGAAGAAGTGAGAGCCAATTATGTAATAGGACTTGCAAACAATCCGCTTACAAAGGAAGCCGAAAGGATCTTGAATGAAAAGGGGGTGATCGTGATCCCCGATATTCTTGCTAATGCGGGAGGAGTGGCCGCTTCTTTTTGTGAATGGGAGCAAGCGGTTAAAGGAACGAAATATAGTAAAGAAGAAGTTCTCGATTTTGTTTCACGGAAATTGAGAGGAGCGTTTCGCAAAATGATGGAATTAAAAGAAGAGAAGGGGAGAGATGTTACATTTTCGGAAGCAGCTCTCATGAGTTCTCTTTTGAATATAGAAAAGAAAATCAAGGAAAATGGAGAATACTCCCGGCACCAAGAAAACTGTTTTCTCTGAAGAGCCGATATCCGTATCGGAGTACATTTCGACACTGAATGAAGTGTTATCTCGTTTTAGAGTGAAGTTGTTGGGGGAGGTAACGGAGATAAAAGTAGCAAGTAGTGGGCATGTCTATTTCTCATTAAAAGATGAGAATACCGGTGATGTAATGAATTGTGCCATATGGAGATCTGTTTACAAGATGTGCAATGTAGAGCTCGAAGAGGGAATGAAGGTTATTGTTTCCGGTTATGCGGATATTTACAGGGCCAGAGGAATGCTCACTTTTAAGGTGAGAACGGTGGAATTGGCGGGAGAGGGAGCTTTGAAGAAAGCCTACGAGGAACTTAAGAGAAAACTTAAAGAGGAGGGTGTTTTTCAGAAGGAAAGGAAGAGGCTTCTACCCTCCTATCCTCACAAAATAGGTGTCATTACCTCCAAGAAGGGAGCGGCCATCCATGATTTCATGAACAATTTGGGAAAATTCGGTTTCGAAGTTCATCTTTGTGATTCCAGGGTGGAGGGGCAGGAAGCCGTGGAAGATCTCCTTCGCTCGATGAAGACCATGAAAAAGAAGGATCTGGACGTTCTGGTAATAATAAGAGGAGGAGGGTCGTTACAGTCACTTATGGCCTTCGATAATGAGAACCTGGTAAGAGAAGTGATCGATTTTCCCGTGCCGGTGATATCCGGAATAGGTCATCACGAGGACATACCGCTCGTGTCTCTGGCTTCGGATGCTGCTGAGTCCACGCCCACGGGCGTGGCGAATCGTTTATCGGAAGGTTTTTTGAAGGCGAGAGAGAGCCTTTCTTTTTATGAGAGAAGTATAGAAGGAGCTTTTCAGAATATTCTCCGAGAAAAAAAGAAGGGAGTATCTTCTTCCTTGGATAAAATACTTTATTTCTTTAAAGCGATCCTTGAGGAGTACAAGAAAGGTGAAGAAAGAATAATGAGGGTTGTTTCTTCAAGTTTTCATTTGCTTCGAAGGAGAAGAGAATTCATTGCGAACTCCGGAAAAAGAATAAAAAGAGAGTTTGCATTCGACCTGGAAAAAGAGAAGGAGAAAGCGGATCTTGCTTCAAGGAACATCTTTTCCTCCTTTTCTTTGACGGTCGAGAACACAAAAAACAAAATAAAGGGATGTGAGGATGTCATAAAAGCGAATGACCCGGAAAGACAATTAAGGATGGGATATGCCATAATGAGGAACGAAAAAGGAAAAGTGATAAGGAGTGTAGATGATGTAAAAAAGGAAGAGAGAATAAGCACCGTTCTTTCTGATGGAAGGGTGGACTCTTGTATTACTAATATTAAGAAGAAATAAATATTATGTCTGACAATAAGGACCTGAGTAAAAACTTAGAAAGACTTTCCGAAATAGCAGAGTGGTTCGAAAAGAAAGAAGAGGTGGATGTAGAAGAGGGCCTAAAGAAAGTAAAAGAGGCGGTGGGAATAATAAAGGAGAGTAAGAAAAGATTGAAAGAAATAGAGAACGAGTTCGAGGAGGTGAAAAAAGAGCTTGATGAAGAAAATACGGAAACCCGGGAATAAATTATCTTAGGATCGAGAATGTCTGATTTGAACGAAGAATTGAATAAGGAACAATTAAGAGTGGTGTACGAGGGTGATGGACCTTGTCTCGTGCTTAGTGGTCCGGGTAGCGGGAAGACTCGGACCTTGGTTTACAGGGCGGCTCATCTCTTGAAGAAAGGTGTTTCTCCGGAGAGGATATTATTATTAACCTTCACCAGAAGAGCGGCACAAGAAATGCTTTCACGTATTGAAGAGATATGCCCCGGCTCGCGGGAAGGCATTTATGGTGGAACGTTTCATAGTGTGGGAAATATCTTTTTAAGAGAGTATGCTCATCGAGTAGGATACTCTCCTTCTTATGTGATCATGGATAAAGAGGACTCCAAGAGTGTATTGAAAGGGATCGTTAAGGAGGAGGGGAAAGAAGGAGTACCCAAGGCGCAGGTAATTCAGAGTATCATATCGTTCTGTGTGAACTCTCAAAGGGATCTCGGAGAAGTGACGGAAGAAAGATTTCCTTATTTGGATGCGGATGCGGTGCAAGGGATACGTAATGTATATGAAACATATAAACGAAGAAAAAGGGAGAATAATGTAATGGATTTTGATGACCTTCTTCAGAACTGGGAAAGATTGCTTTCTTTTTCGGACATAAGAAAAGAACTTTCAGAGAGGTTCTTTTACATACTTGTTGACGAGTATCAGGATACCAATCTTTTGCAGGACGAAATAGTTCATAAGATGAGTGAAAATCACGGAAATGTTCTTGTGGTAGGGGATGATGCACAAAGCATATACTCCTTTCGAGCAGCCGATGTGAAGAATATACTCAATTTCAAGGAGAAGTATCCGAATTCCAAAACCTTTAGGCTCGAGACCAACTACAGAAGTACTCCGGAGATATTGGAGATCGCCAACTCGATAATGGAAAAGAATGAAAATAAATTGGATAAAGAATTAAAGAGCGTGAAGGGGGAGGGAAAGCCTCCGAGAATACTCTCTTTTTTGGGGCCCTCGGAGCAGGCGGGATTCATAGCTGATTACGTAAATAATAATTTTAATGAAATATCGGATACAGCAGTTCTCTTTAGAGCTCATTTTCATTCCGTAGAACTTGAACTTGAATTGGCAAAAAGGGGAATCCCTTATGTTATGCGAGGAGGAATGAAATTCATAGAGCAATTTCATGTTAAGGATCTAATGGCCTTTTTGAGGATCTTCTTGAATTTTTGTGATGAAAGTTCTTGGAGAAGGCTTCTTTTAAGGCAAGAGGGAGTGGGAGAAGTGGGGGCGGGAAAAATAATGAAAAGGATCTTTGAGATGGAGAACCTTGAGGAGGTTCTCGAAAAAAGAACAATTCTTCTTGACGAAGTATCTTCGAAAAAGACTCGTCCTTCTTTGGAAAAGCTTCTCTTTTCCTTGGAAAAAGGGCTTCATGAAGAAATAGGAAGAAAAATAAGAGTTTTTCGAGAAGAGATCTATGACCATTACTTGGAACTTTCTTTTGAGAATGCTCGAGAAAGGATGAACGACCTGAAAAAGATAGAGGAACTTTCGCTAAAATACGAAACTCTTGAGAGCATGGTTTCAGATCTCTCTTTGAGCGAGGATTTCACGAAAGAGGATCCTTCGATAAATGAGGCAGTGACATTGAGCACTGTTCATCAGGCAAAAGGTCTTGAATGGAAGAATGTTTTCATTATCTCTCTAAGAGAGGGAGATTTTCCGCACGGAAGAGCGATAGAAGAAGGATCGTTAGAAGAAGAAAGGAGACTCTTTTATGTAGCTCTGACAAGATGCAAGGAAAATCTTTTCTTAACTTATCCTCTTCGTAGTTCTCGGAACGAGGTGAGTACCTCCTCACGATTCCTCGAAGAAATGGACACCGTTCGTTACGAGGAAGAGGATGACGGGGAAGAGGATGTGGTGATAGAGGATGACGAAGGGTGGGAGATGATGTGAGGTGATTCACTGATTTTCCTTTTTCGTATCTTTTTGATAGAATATACCACCAGTTAAAAATTTAATATTTTTGGTCTATGCAGAACAGGATCTTTTTTACGGTCATAGCTCTTTATTTTGTTGTTTCGGCCATAGCTCACTTTACCAGACTTGCTCTCGGTTTGGATGTGATGATCGGGGATTATGAGTTACCCACCATAGTGAGTGGCATCTGTGTGATCTTCTCGGTATTCATTGTTTATTGGTCTTTGAGGATGATAAAGAGGGGCAAGGAAATAAGGGGTGAAAGTGAAGGAGAAAGGGATCGTTATCATGGTGATGATAAAGAGAACGATAAACATGAGGACGTTATATAACGAAAATATTTTCGTTAATTGAAAATTAATTAAAAATTAGATTTATTTATGTCTTTTTATAAACAAGCGTGGTTTTGGATCATAATTGCGGCGTTGATAGTGGGAGGAATTATAATTCTTTTCAGGGAAGAGATCGACTTTGGTGACCCCGTGGAAGAGGATGAGGTTGCTGTGAGAATAAATGATTCGGTGATAACGGAAGACGAATTTTCCGTTTATGTGGACCAGGTGGCTCAGCAGCAACAAATGATGGGAGCTGAGCTCGATGAAGAGGAGGTTTTGGATCAGGCGGTGGAATTCGCGGTGGAGGAATTTCTCTTATTGGAACACATGGATGAAGAAGGTCTTGAGGCGGAAGAAGAAGAGGCTAGAGAACTTTATGATGAACAGGTCACTCAAGCGGAAGGGATGATGCCCGAAGGAGAAATACCGAGTTTTGAGGAAGTGGAGGAAGAAATGATGGAAAGCGTGAGAGTGGAAATGATAATAGATCAATATATGGAAGAAGTGGAGGTGACCAAAGAAGATCTAAGGGAAGAATATGACCAGCAGGTGGATCAGATGCAGATGATGGAAATGGAAGAAGAGGAGATACCCTCCTATGATGAAATGAAAGGAGACCTGGAAGAGCAGATGAAAGAAGAAGAGGCGATAATGCTCATAAATGACATGTTACAAGAATTAAAAGAGGATACCGAAGTAGAAGTATTGATAGAAGCCGGAGATATAGAGCTTCCCGAGGCCGAGATGCCCGAAGGAATGGATGTAATGGAGGAAGAGATGGAAATAGAAGAAGAAGCGGGAGCAGAAGAGAGTGAAGAGGACGAGGTGGAAGCACAAGAAGATACGGAATAAGTGAATTTCTCGCAATGTCTTTGAAAGACACTCTATGGATATCGCATTCCGCCCTTTCCGCCTTTTCTCGCTGTCCTCATCAGTACTATTTGGAGTACAGGTACAGGAACCCTTTGACGGGAAGAAGGATACAGATCATAAATCCCTATCTTTCTCTGGGATCGGCTGTTCATGAAACCATAGAGGGTCTTTCGGAGTTTCCCGAGAAAGAAA
>CAYRME010000010.1:0-18195 GCA_964425505.1 uncultured Candidatus Saccharibacteria bacterium | reverse complement strand
GGTGGACGACAAATTTCCATAAATTTCAACCAATTTCCACAAATTTCCGGCAGGTCTGGAGGCGGCTTTGATCCTTTGGTCCTTCGGTTCTTGAGATTTGAAATTTCCCCCTTGGAGCGGACAAACAAAAATGTCAAAGGTGCGACCTCTGACATTTTTAGTTTGTAGTTATTCAATTCCCCCCCGGCGGCGGGGTGGACGACAAATTTCCATAAATTTCAACCAATTTCAACAAATTTCCGGCGGAACGGTGGTGGATTTGAAAATTGAAAATTGGAAATTGGAAATTAAGGTGGCGGGGTGGTTATTAATTTTTACTTGAACGATTTTTCTTGTATAATGGCCATATATGAAAGAAAACAACAAAAGCCAAAATCAAGAAGAATTTCCTTCTCAATTACGTTATGACATAGCTTCCGGAGAATGGGTCGTGGTAGCCTCCGGGAGAGCGAAGCGTCCCGAGACATTCAAGGAAGAAAGAAGGAAAGAGGGAGAGGATTCGCAAAAGGATTGTCCTTTTTGTGATATGAATACCGCAAAGAAAGCTCTTACCGTTTTTGAGAACGGAAAAAGAGTGGAAGAGGTGACCGAGAATTGGAGTGCCGTATCCATTCCCAATAAATACCCCGCCTTTCTTCCTGGAGAAGACCTTAATAAAAGGCACGAAAATAGTCTTTATATTACGATGAATGCCGTGGGGTACCACGAGGTGGTCATTACACGGGATCACCAAAGATCTCTTGGAGAGTTGCCGGCAGAGAAGGTCAGGGAGGTCTTTGCTCTTTATAGGGAGCGTTATCTAGAATTAAAAGAAAAGGAGCATGTTAACTATGTCTCTATATTCCACAACCATGGTGTGGAGGCGGGGGCATCCATCGCTCACCCTCATTCCCAGATAATCACCACTCCCCTTATAGATATTGATCTCAACAAGGCGCTTGAGAAGGTGGAAAAGTATTACGAGGATGAGAAGAGTTGTATTTATTGTCAGATGAACGAATGGGAAATGAAGAGACAAGAAAGGGTAGTGTATGAGAATGACCTGTTTTTGGTGGTGTGCCCCTTTGCTTCGAAAGCGGCTTTTCAGGTAATAGTTTCTCCCAAGAAGCACCTGGCTTACTTCGAGAACATAACTGAGGAGGAGTTGGATAGCTTAAGTGATGCTTTTAGTGTAGCTCTTTCTAAATTGCATAAGGGATTGAACGACCCTCCTTATAATTTTTATCTTCATTGTGCACCGAATGACGGAATGAATCATGATTATTATCATTGGCATTGGACGATACTACCCAAAACTGATGTTTCGGCCGGATTTGAGCTGGGGGCGAGAATGGAGATATGTACCATAAAACCCGAAGAGGCGGCGGAATATTTAAGGCAACAATAAAACATCTTATGAAAAAGATCGTGGTTGCAAACTGGAAAATGAACCCTCTTTCTTCCTCGGAAGCTGAGGAACTCTCTCTTTTTGCGGATCGAGAAGGAGTAGTGGTATGTCCTCCTTTTGTATTCCTTGATTCGGTCTCTCGAAAACTGGAAAAAGCGAAACCGGGTGCTCAAGATTGTTATTACGAAAAAAAGGGCTCTTTTACGGGAGAGATTTCTCCTTTCATGGTCAAGGATGCGGGATGTGAGTATGTTATTCTCGGTCACTCGGAAAGAAGAACGATCCTTAAAGAAAGTGTTGATATCATAGAAAAAAAACTCTTTGCAGCTTTTGAAGCACGGCTTACTCCCATACTTTGCATCGGGGAAAGCGAAGGAGAGGAGGATAGAGCTGAGGAGGTCATGAGAGAGCAGCTTTCCGGAGTAAATAAGGAATTACTGAGAAGTCTTTTCATAGCTTATGAACCTGTGTTCGCGATTGGCACGGGAAATCCTTGCTCTCCCGAGGTAGCTGAAAAAAGAAAGAATTCTCTGAGAAAGATCCTTAAGGAAAAAGGAGGAAATGCTCATGGAATTCTCTATGGTGGGAGTGTCGATTCAAAGAATGCACTTGATTATCTAAGGGTGGGTTTTGACGGCCTCCTTGTTGGTGGTACTTCACTTAAAAGAGAGGAATTCTCAAGACTCTTGGATAATTTGGGAATGTGATTCACTAATTTCCTGCGGATTTGAAAATTGATTAATTGAAAACTAAGGAGGTGTGTGGTAAAGTGGCAGAAACTTCCATGCTTATGAAAAAGAGTTTTTTTAATCCCACCAAAGGTTTTTTAAGTTTCGAGGAGATGAAAGAGGAGATCCTTGTTTACATGAAGGAAGAAGGTGAGTACAGTATAATAATCGGTTGTGACTCCTCTTCTTCTCTTTCTCCTCACTTTCCGGTGGCAGTAGTGGTACTAAGAAAAGGTAAAGGGGGAAGATTCTTTTTGAAGAAGGTTAGTTATTCTTCTCGAAGGTTTCACAACACCAGAGAGAGGGTAATGGAAGAAGTTTTCCTTTCTTGTAAGCTTGCCATGGAAGTGAAGGATGCGCTCGGTTTTTCCGATATTCTTTATATTCATGCCGATGTCGGGGGAGAAGGAGGGACGAAGGATATGATAAAAGAGGTCACCAATTTTATAAGAGGAAATGGGTTCGAGCCCAAAATAAAACCGGAGAGTTTTGCGGCCTCTCATTTGGCGGATAGATATACATAAATAACATGAATTCCCAAGAAATAAGAGAAAAGTTTTTAAAGTTCTATAAAGAGAGGGGGCATGCGGTGATCCCTTCTGCTTCGCTTTTACCCGACAAGGACTCTACTTTGTTATTTGTTAACTCGGGGATGTTCCCCCTCGTCCCATACCTTCTCGGGGAAGAACACCCTGAAGGAAAGAGGCTTGCCAATCATCAGAAGTGTTTTCGTACCGATGATATAGAGGAAATAGGTGACAAGAGGCATACCACCTTTTTTGAGATGCTCGGGAATTGGTCCCTGGGGGATTACTTCAAGGAAGAGCAGCTCAATTGGGTTTTTGAGTTCTTTGTGGATGAGTTGGGATTGGAGCCCGAGAAACTTTACGTTTCGGTTCATCGAGGAAATCCCGATATAGGAATAAGTAAGGACGAGGATTCCGTGGAGATCTGGAAGGAGATCTTCAAGAAGAAGGGTATTGAGGCCGATGACGTTGATCTTGCTGAGGAACAGGGGATGCAAGGAGGAAGAATCTTTTATTATCCCGACAAAGAAAATTGGTGGTCCCGAGCGGGAACTCCCGAGGAAATGCCTCCGGGAGAACCGGGAGGGCCTGACAGTGAATTGTTCTACGATCTCGGGGAAGATCTCGGGCATCACGAGAATTCTCCCTATAGAGAGGATCCTTGTCACCTGAATTGTGATTGTGGACGTTTTATAGAGATAGGAAATAGCGTCTTTATAGAATTCTTAAAAACGGAAGAAGGTTTCGAGAAACTTCCCAAGCAGAATGTGGATTTTGGAGGAGGGCTTGAGAGACTTGCCATGATAACGCAAGGGAAAACAAGTATTTTCGAAGCAGATATTTTTCTTCCTGTAACAAAAAAAATAGAAGAACTTTCCTCTCTCAATTATCGAGACAACGTAAGATCGTTCGAAGTAATTGCGGATCACGTTAAAGCAGCTACTTTCATTATCGGCGACGAAAAAGGGATATCTCCTTCCAATAAAGAACAAGGATATTTTGTAAGACGATTATTAAGAAGAGCTATAAGGCATGGAAGGCAACTTGGTATAACCTCCGACTCCTGGGTTGGTTCGGTGGCCGAAGAAGTGATAGGAATATACAAGGATACTTATCCCGAAATTGAGAAGAACAAGGATTTCGTGTATGAGAATATAAGCAAGGAGGAAAAGGAATTTCAAGAGACGTTGAGAAAAGGGGTTAAGGAATTTGATAAATTGAAGGACAAGAAGGTTATAAGCGGAGAGAGCGCAGCTTTTCTTTATCAAACATATGGCTTTCCCATCGAGTTAACGGAGGAGATGGCGGAAGAGAGGGGTCAAGAGGTGGATAAGGAGGGATTTCAGAGAGAGATGGAGAAACATAAGGAGCTGTCGAGAGAATACTCCGCCGGTGCTTTTAAGAGCGGGCTGGGAGGAGATGATGATCGAACAGTAAAGCTTCATACGGCAACGCACCTTTTACTTGCTGCGTTAAGGGAGGTGCTCGATGACGAGGTTCTTCAGGAGGGAAGTAATATAACTTCTGAAAGACTCCGTTTTGACTTCTCATTTCACAGGAAACTTACAGAAGAAGAAAAAGAAGAGGTGGAAAAAAGAGTGAATGAGATGATAGAGAAGGATCTTGTAGTAGAGAAAGAAGAGATGGATCTTGAGGAGGCATTGGAGTCCGGAGCTCTCGCTTCCTTCAAAGAAAAGTATCCCTCTCGCGTTTGGGTATACTCCATTTCCGATGAACAAGGGAATGTTCATTCACGTGAGATATGTACGGGTCCTCATGTAAAAAGGACCTCGGAACTGGGGGAGTTGGGAAGCTTCTTCATCAAGAAGGAAGAATCCTCTTCTTCGGGGATAAGAAGAATAAAGGCCGTGCTTCACGAATAAAGTTCATAAGATAAAAAAGATGAGAAAAAAAATGATTGACATATACCCTCCCTCGGAGGACACTGAAAGAAGGAGGGTTTATGAGGGGAGAAAAAAAGATAAGAAAAGGGAGAGAAGATGGGTGCTTCTTGCCGGGATCCTGCTTCTTTTTTTCGCGGGATATCTTTATTATTCTCATTATGGAACACGGGTGATCATACATCCTTCCACGGCAAGCATAGAAGAAGAAAGAGAGGTGCTTGTGCGTGGATCGGGATCCCTGGGAAATGAAGAAATAAGAGGCGTGATGTTGAGTGAGGAAGTAAAAAGCTCTCAAGAGTTTCCCGTCGAGGAGACAGAGATGATAAAGGAAAGAGCCGAAGGAAGAATAGAGGTGTGTCAAGAGTACTCGGAATCCGCTGTTCCTTTTAGAGAGGGTACGAGATTTGTTTCCGATGAAGGGAAGTTGTTTGAAGCAGTTGATGAATTCACCCTTCCTTCTATACATGAGAACCAGGGTTGTGAATGGGTGGAGGTGGTTGCCGCCGAACCCGGGGAGGAGTACAATATTGGGGAGGACCCCGATTTTGCTCTCCCGGGACTTGAGGGGACGGCGATCTACGGATCGGTCAAAGGAAGGAGTTTCGAACTCCATAAAGAAGGAAGAGAAGAAGAGGTGCCTTATCTGGGAGAAGAGACCATGCAAAAAGCAGAAGAAGAGATGAAAGAGGATCTCTTGGAAAGGGGCAGGGAAATGATAGAATCGGAGTATGCGGAGGATTATCTTTTGACGAGCGATGAACAATTCACGACGGAGATTGTGGAAAAGGATTTTCAGGAAAAAGAAGACGAGGATGTTTTTGACTTTACTTTGCTTGTAAGGACAAAAGCGCTCGCTATCGATAAACAGAGCGTGAAGGACCTTATTTACAATTTTCTTCCCGAGGATCATACCTGGCGAAAAGGAGAGGAAGAGATCTCTTTTGAAGTAAAAGAGATTGATTTTGATAAAAAAGAAGGAAAGATACTTCTTTATTTTGCGGGAGAGATATACGAAGAGATGAACAGAGAAAGAATAAAAAGAGAGATAATCGGAATCGATACGGAAAAAGCTGAAGAAATTCTTGGAGAGATGCTTGAGGTGGAAAAGATTGAAGTAAAACCTTTCCCGTTTGGCTTAGGAAGAGTGGTGGAAGAACCCGAAAGAGTAGAGGTAAGATTGAAGTTTGACAAAAATTAGAAAACCTGCTATTCTTTCCGACTGTAAATGAGTTCTGATAATAAACAAAAAGGAATTGTCCTGGAAGCATTGCCCAACACTCACTTTAAAGTAAGGCTTGATGACGGGACGGAAATGAATGCTCACCTTGCGGGAAAACTAAGAGTCCACAGGATAAAAGTACTTCCCGGGGACAAGGTTACGGTGGAAGTTAACGAATATGATCGAACGAAGGGCAGGATTGTTTATCGCGGGTAATGTATACGGGGGATCCCTTTTTTATTGGGTTCCATACGCAGAATTCAATGAACACGGTTCTGCGTTATTTTGCGCTTCATAAATGATCAATTATGAAAGTTCAATCATCGGTAAAAAGAATTTGCAAGGATTGCAAGGTTGCAAGAAGGGGCAACCGGGTTTACATTATTTGCAAGAATAAGAAGCATAAGCAAAGACAAGGATGATCCTTGGTTAAATACTTTTAAAGATAGTATCATGAGAATTGCGGGAGTGAGTATACCAAAAGAAAAAAGGGTGGTGGTGGCGCTTACCTATATTTACGGCATAGGTCGTTCGTTGAGTGAGGAGATCCTCGAAGAAACCGGAGTTAACGGGTCAAAGAGGGTCAATGAACTTACGGACGAAGAGACAAAAAAGATAAGAGAGATGGTGGAAAAGAAATATAGAACGGAAGGAGAGCTCAGAAGAGAAAGAAGAGAGGCCATAGACAGATTGAAGCGCATCGAATGCTATAGGGGTGTGAGGCACAAAAAAGGGCTTCCGGTAAGAGGGCAGAACACGAGAACCAACAATAGGACAGTAAGAGGCAATGTTCGAAGAATGGCGGGATCGGGTAAGAAAGCTCCTCCCACTCCCAAGTAAGATTTTTTTCGAAAGACACTTATAGTTCTTAAGTATAGCGACCATGGGTAAAAAAAGAGTAGTAGAAAAATCGGACGAAGAACTTCTCGAGGAAAAGGAGAGAATAGAAGAGACCAAGAAAGAGAAGAAAGAGAAGGTCAAAAAGAAAAAGAGAGTGGAGTATGGGCGGATCTATATTTCCGCTACTTACAACAATACGATGATCACTCTCACCAATACGAAAGGAGAGGTCTTGACCTGGGCCAGTGCGGGGAGCCTTGGTTTTAAAGGAACCAAGAAGGCAACACCTTTTGCCGCCTCCGAAGTGACCGGTGTTATTGCGGAGAAAGCGGAAAAGATGGGAATGAAAGAAGTGGAGATATATGTGAAAGGAGTGGGAACGGGAAGATCTTCCGCCCTTCGATCCCTTGCGTCAAGAAACATCACCATCAATTCAATAAAGGATGTCACCCCTATTCCTCACAACGGGTGTCGTCCCAAGAAACCAAGAAGAGTCTAGTTTATTATTTAAATGAACATGAAGGAAAATTCCGAATGCAAAAAGTGTCGTAGAGCGGGAGCAAAACTTTTCTTAAAAGGGGAAAGGTGTGACTCGCAGAAATGTGCCATGATAAAGAAGCCTTATGCTCCCGGGGAAAAACCCAAGAGAAGAAAGGGTCCTCTTTCCGAGTACGGAAAGGAGCTTACGGAAAAGCAAAAACTTCGTTATTGGTATGATCTGAAGGAGAGACAATTCATGAAGTACGTGAAGTCGGTAATAAAAAAGCAAAAGAAGGCAGAGGCCGCGGGAGATCAGCTTCTCAAAAAATTGGAATCCAGGATGGATAACATCGTTTATCGTGCGGGATTTGCATCTTCACGTTCTCAGGCGAGACAAATGATCAGTCACGGGTTCTTTTATGTCAACGAAAGGCCGGTGGACAGACCTTCTCATCAAATGGAGGTGGGTGATACGATCTCTGTTCGTCCGGGAAAAAAGAACCGCAAGATTTTCGAGAATTTTGAGGAAATAATGAAGAACTTTGAACCTCCTTCCTGGATCGCCTTAGACAAAAAGAAAATGACTGCCAAGGTGACAAGTGAAACTGTAGTGGACGAAATAGCACCTCCCGTGGAAATGTCCTCGATCTTTGAGTTCTACTCAAGATAAGGAGTAAATTGTAAATTCTTAGGATCAAAAGAAACATGATTCCGTTACCATCAAAACCCAAAATCGTGGAGAAGAAGGGAGAGAATAAGGCTCTCTTCAAAATAGAATCCCTTTATCCCGGCTATGGGGTTACTGTAGGTAATAGTATGCGTCGCGTGCTGCTCTCTTCTTTGAGCGGTGCCGCGGTTACAAAAGTGAAAATAGAGGGGGTCAATCACGAGTTTTCCACCATCTCCGGGGTGATGGAAGATGTGATAACGATAATATTGAATCTCAAAGAACTTCGTTTTCGTGTTCATTCCGATGAATCTCAATCAGCGAAGTTGAAGACTAAAGGAGAAAAGGAGGTAAAAGGTTCCGACCTTGAACTTCCCACGCAAGTGGAGATCAAGAACCCCGATGCTCATATCGCAACTCTTACCAACAAGAGTTCCTCTTTGGAAATGGAGGTAGAGATAGAAAGGGGAATAGGATATTCTTCCGCCGAGGAGAGAAAGGAGGAGAAGTTGGAGATCGGACAGATCATGGTTGATTCCGTGTTTACCCCGGTGAGGCGTGCCAACTTCTACGTGGAGAACATGAGAGTCGGAAAAAGAACCGACTTCGATCGATTATTTATAGAAGTGGAAACTGATGGTACCGTTAGCCCCGAAGAAGCGCTTTCCGAATCGGCGAATATTCTTACTGAACACTTTTCTTTGCTATCCTCTTTTGAGGAAGCTGAAGAAGGAACGGAAAAAGCGGAAGAAAAGGAGAGCTCCTCTTCTTTAGCACTCGAGGACCTGAACCTCAAGACTCGAACCCTGAATATCCTTAAAGAGGGTGGAGTGAATAACATTGAAGAACTTACGGGGATGACGGAAAAAGAACTTTCCGATTTAAAGGGCATGGGAGAGAAAAGTGTTCAAGAGGTTAAAAAGGCACTGGAAGAGAACGGACTTGAATTAAAACAATAGAATTCTATGCCGAGAATAAAGCACACAAAGAGATTCAGAAGGGATAGGGATCAAAGACGTGCACTCTTTGCCTCTCTTTCTCGATCTCTTGTATTAAATGAGAAGATAAAAACTACCGAGGCGAAAGCAAAAGAACTTCGTCCTTTTATAGAGAAAGCGGTTACCAAGGCAAAGAAGAACGACCTGGCAACTCGCAGATTGTTGGCGGGAAGGCTCTCGGAAGAAGTAGCCGATAAACTTGTAAAAGAGATCGCTCCTCGGTACGAAGAAAGACCCGGGGGGTATACGAGAATAATCAAGTTGCCTCCCAGAAAAGAGGACGGGGCAAGGATGGCTATTATTGAATTTGTATAAATTTCGGAACTTATGGAACGAGAGACACACAAAATAGATGTTTCCGGGAAAACCTTGGGAAGAGTGGCTACTGAGATAGCTCGCCTTCTTACGGGTAAGCACAAGGAGAATTATGTTCCTCATATTGATATGGGGGATTATGTGGTGGTGAAGAATATAGACAAGATCGTGCTTACCGGAAAAAAGAAAGAAGAAAAGATCTATTATCATCACTCGGGTTACCCCGGAGGATTGAAAGGGATACCTCATAAAAAGTTCGTGGAAAAGGATTCCGGTGCGGCTCTCAAGAGAGCTGTTTATGGAATGATTCCCAAGAACAAACTAAGAAAAGAGAGAATTAAAAGACTTAAAGTAGAATAAATATGGCCACTACCAAAGAGAAAAAGGTCTCCGCGAAGTATTTTCAAGGAATTGGGAGAAGAAAAACTTCTACCTGTACAGTACGACTCTATGAAAAGAAAGGTGGAGGATTCTCTATAAATGATCACGGGCTTGGTGACTACTTCCCCGATCCCAGTTTACAAAAGACTGTGAAGGACCCTCTTTTGAAGCTTGAATTCTCTGACCGGTTCTTTGTTTCGGTGAAAGTTTCCGGGGGAGGAAGAAAATCTCAAGCTGAAGCTATAAGGCATGGTATAGCGCGAGCCCTTATAAAATTTGACGAAGACCTTCGAAAGCAACTCAAGACAGCGGGATTCCTTACGAGGGACCCCAGAATGAGAGAAAGAAAGAAGCCCGGCTTAAAAAGAGCGAGAAGAGCTCCTCAATGGAGAAAAAGGTAATTTACTCGAGAATCGCCTCCAAGATAACGTTGCAGCACCTCTTTCTGCAACGTTTTTTATTTGCTATTTTCGGGCTTTTATCCTATAATAAGCCTTACGAATTTTTATGATCTCATGCCGGACAAACTCATCATAGAAGGAAAAAGCAAGGTAAAGGGGACCATAGATGTAAGAGGCTCGAAGAATGCCGCTACTCCCATAATCGCGGCAACTCTTCTTACCACTCAACCCTGTGTACTTGACAACCTTCCTCTTGTGGAAGATGTGCGGAAAATGCTCGATATCGTAGAGCAAATGGGAGCGGAAGTGGATTTTTTGGAAGAAAGGAAGGTTCGAATAACGGCCAAGGATATAAAGCTCGAGAACCTTACCTTCGATCTGGTCAATAAAATGAGGTCCTCCATACTTCTTGTGGGTCCTCTCGTGGCTCGCTTCGGATTTGTAAAGATCCCTCAGCCCGGGGGTTGTGTGATAGGGTCAAGGCCCATTGATGTTCATCTTGACGCCCTTTCCGAATTAGGGGTGGAGATAGAAGAATTCGGCCTCAAGAAGAACGGGTCCAAGAGTTCCAATACTTATCATTTTCGGGTGAACGAACGACTTAAGGGGAGGGAGGTAGTGCTTGAAGAATTTTCTGTTACCGCTACCGAGAACATCTTGATGGCCGCCACTCTTGCGGAAGGAAAGACCGTAATAAATACGGCCGCTTGCGAGCCTCACGTGCAAGATCTTGCTTTGTTCTTGAAGAAGATGGGGGCGGACATCAAAGGAGAAGGTACAAGCAGGATAGAAGTGAAGGGTAAAGAAAAATTGAGCGGTGCTGAGCACTTCATATCATATGATTATGTGGAAGCGGGCACTTTCTTGTTGATGTCCTTGGCGAGTGGTGGAAATGTTCGTATCAAAAATGCTCCCGTGTCTCACATGAAACTTTTACTTTCCAAGCTAAAGAGTAGCGGAGGAAAGATTGAAGAAAAAGAAGATGAAATAATTGTTCACCCTTCGAAAGAGCTTTCCATGGAAAAGGTTCAGACTCTTCCTCATCCCGGGATACCTACTGACCTGCAAGCTCCATTGGGTGCGTTTGCCACTCAAACAAAAGGGTTAACGTTGGTACACGATCCTCTTTACGAAGGAAGATTGAAGTACTTGGAGCAACTCAATAAGATGGGGGCGGAGATAGTGGTTTGTGATCCTCATCGAGCAATAATTAATGGACCCACAAGATTACATGGGGTGAAGCTTGACCCTCTGGACTTGAGAGCCGGAGCGGCTCTCATAATTGCCGGACTTGTAGCCGAAGGAACTACTATAATAAGAGACATCTCTCAAGCCGATCGAGGGTATGAGAGGATCGAGGAGAGGCTCTGGGAGTTGGGGGCGAAAGTAAAAAGGGTCAAGGAAAATGAAAATGGTTAGAAAAGTAAAAATGATCCAAGTTTTATATAGAGATATTTGAATATATGTTTGCACGTAAAATAGGAATAGATCTCGGGACCTGCAATTCACTCGTTTTTGCTCCGGGGAAGGAGATCGTCCTGAATGAACCCTCGGTAGTGGCGGTAAGTGTCTATGAGAATAAGATTCTTGCTGTGGGAAAAGAGGCAAAGGAGATGACGGGAAGGACCCCTGACGAAATAAGGGTTTATCGTCCTTTGAGAGATGGTGTTATTGCGGAATACAGGATAACGGAAGCGATGCTTACTCACTTTATCAAGAAATCACCGGGATTGAGATTCATAAAGCCCGAATTAATGGTGGGAGTTCCTGCCGGTATAACTTCCACCGAAAAAAGAGCAGTGGTGGAAGCGGGTATTTCTGCCGGTGCAAGAGCGGTTTATACGGTAAAGGAACCTATACTTGCCGCTATTGGAGCCGGAATTCCCATTGAATCATGTGCCGGGCATATGGTGGTGGATATTGGGGGTGGTACTACGGAGATAGCGGTTATTTCGCTTGGCGGAATAGTGGTGGCTCGATCTCTTAGAATGGCGGGTGATAATATGGATTTCGAGATCTCCAATTACATAAAGAATAAACATAATGTGGCCCTGGGAGAAAAGAGTGTAGAAGAAGTGAAGACCACTATAGGTACGGCTATTGATAAGAACGAAGAAAAGGAAATGGAGGTAAGGGGAAGAGATTTGGTCTCCGGTCTCCCGAGAACCATCAAGATCTCTTCGACGGAAGTTCACGAGTCTATTTCGGGAACTATGGACGAGATAGTGAAAGTGATAAAACAGGTCTTGAGAGAAACCCCGCCGGAACTTTCCGCCGATATCATGGATAAAGGAATGATACTCACGGGAGGGGGCGCTCTTTTGCGAGATATAGATGTCCTTATTACGGAAAGAACGGGAGTACCTTCTTTTGTTGCAGAGGATGCGTTGCTTTCTGTGGCGAAGGGAGCGGGAACGGTGCTTGATAATCTGGAAACTTATAAGAAGAGTATAATGAGCAAATAGTGGAGTAATGATCTCCGGTCACAAAAAACAAGCGCAACGATTGCATTCGCTCTTTCAAAGCGGTAATATTCCTCATGCCCTTCTTTTTTCCGGGCCGGAGAGTGTGGGAAAGCGAACGGTTGCTTTGTGGTTCTTGAAGATGGTGAATTGTTTTCATGAACATGGCCCTTGTGATGTATGTGAAAATTGTCGAGGCATCGAAAAGGAGGTCCATCCGGACATACTTAAAGTAACCCCGGAAAAGAAGGAAATTCAGCTCCACCAAATAGAAGAGATCACCGAAAGGGTGTATTTCAAAGGTTTGAAAGCTCGGTTCAAAGGGGTCCTTATTGATGACGCTCATCTCATGAACCTTCAAGCTCAAAACTCTTTATTAAAGATTCTTGAGGAGCCGCCGGGAGATACCGTTATGGTGCTTGTAACCGAACATCCTCGTATACTTCTTCCCACCGTAGCTTCCAGATCCTTTGAATTCAAATTCTCGTTTGTTCCGGAAAAAGAGATAAAGGATTTCGTCCGTGATGAAGAAGCTGCCTCACTTTCCCTGGGAAGGCCCGGTGTGGCTATGAGTTGCTGTTATTTTCCCGAGGAGAGAGAAAGACTGAAAAAAGAAAAAGAGGAGGCGGAAGCGATGGCGGGAGGAAGTGTTCCGTCTCGTTTCTCTATTGCAAAGAAGGTGGTCAAAGAAGAAAGGGTGGAAGGGTTCTTGGGAGCTCTTTTGAAAGTAATGGAGAAGAAAATGAAGGAGGGTCTACAAAAAAGTGAGGATACCAAGGATCGAAGAGAAGTGATAAAAGAGATAGAGAGAACCATTTTTCTTCATAAAAAGACCAATATCAATAAACAACTCGCTCTTGAGAGAATAGCTACGAAAATTAAATAAAATAAAACATATTATGTCTGAGTACAAAAGTATCATTGAGAATATAAAACCGGAGATGCAGAAAGTGGTGGATCATTTTTCCGAGGAAGTTAAAAGGGTAAGAACCGATAGAGCCACCCCTTCTCTTGTTGAAGATATAGTGGTGAATTGTTTTGACCAGAAACTTCCCTTGAAACAATTGGCCGCTATTTCTTGTCCCGAAAAAAGACAAATATTGATACAACCCTGGGACAAGAGTTACATGAAAGACATTGTTACGGGCATCCAAAAATCGGAAGCTGAATTGAGTCCTGTTGTGGAGGAAAGTGCCATCAGGATCACTCTTCCTCCGTTAACGGAGGAATACAGAAAGGATCTTTTGAGGCTCCTTTCCAATAAGAAGGAGGAAGCAAGGGTCACTTTGAGAAAGATAAGAGAAGAGTCTTGGAAAGAAATACAGAATAAGTGCAAGTCGGGAGAAATAAAGGAGGATGATAAGTATAAAGCAAAGGATGATCTTCAAGAAGTTATAGATGAGTACAACGAAAAACTTGATGAGATAGCCCGGAAAAAAGAAGAAGAGATAAAATCATGAATATAGTTATTATCATATTAAGCTTGGTGCTTCTCATAACTCTGCATGAGCTTGGGCATTTCATATTTGCTCGAAGATACGACGTGGAAGTGGAGGAGTTCGGGATAGGGATACCTCCTCGAGTTTGGGGCAAAAAGATAGGAGAAACGTTATATTCGTTGAACCTTATACCCTTGGGAGGTTTTGTTAAAATGAAAGGAGAGGAGGAAAGATCGAATGAGGAGAGAAGCTTCTCTCGGAAATCTTTGTGGCAGAGGGCCGTAATAGTGGTGGCCGGAGTGGTGAGTTTCTGGGTTCTTGCCGCACTGATCTTTGCGGTTGTTTTCTCCTTTTGGGGTCGTGCCGTTCCCGTGGAAGAAGGAGTGGAAAAAGAAGGTACTATGTTGGTGGCGAGGGCTCAATCCTTTGAGAATGAATTCTTGGAGGAAATGAGCGCGGAAGAAGAGGTTGTGGCGGTAAATGGCGAGGAGGTTATAAGTGCAAGCACACTCAAGGAGAAAATAGAAGAGGGTGCTACTTCTTTAACTGTAAAGAGAGGGGATGCCACGGAAGAGATCTCACTTGAAGGAAAGCAAGAGGAGTTCTTGGGCAGTTTCTTCTTGGGGAATTACAGGATGGAAAGATCTCACCCTCTCTTGGCACCCTGGGAAGGATTACGAGAAACTTTTTATGTGAGTGCCACTCAGGTCATGGGATTAGGGATGATGGTCGAGGGCGTCTTAACGGGAGAAGGGATGCCGGAAGGAATGGAAGTAGGAGGACCTGTCATGATAGGTGATATGGCATTGGATGCCTTGGATCGGGGTGCGGGAGATTATCTTTATTTTGTGGCCGTAATTGCTTCCGTGCTCGCCGTGATAAATATACTCCCCATTCCGGCTCTTGACGGAGGAAGGCTTCTTTTTCTCCTTGTTGAGAAGGTTAAAGGAGGTCCTATTTCTCAACGAGTGGAACAGGGAGTCAATGCCGCTTTTTTTCTGTTACTTATCAGTCTTATGATATATATAACCTATGGGGATATTGTGGGACTTATTAATTAAAAGAATATGCGACAATCAGCGTTCTTCACGAAAACCGAAAAAGAGGAAATAAAAGGTGAACCCTCTCTTAACGCTCAATTGCTTATGAGAGGAGGGTTCGTGAACAAAGAGATGGCGGGAGTTTATTCTTATTTACCGATGGGTTTTCGAGTTTTAAAGAAGATAGAGGGGATCATAAGGAGAGAAATGGAGGATACTCTCAACGCTCAAGAGGTGCTTATGCCTGCACTTCACCCTCTCTCGAATTATAAAGAGACCGGGAGAGAGGATATAGATGTGCTTTTCCACACCGAATTGAATAGCGGAGGCGATCTTGTTCTGGGGCAAAGTCATGAGGAGATAGTGGTCCCCATGTTGAAGCATTTCCTGTCCTCTTATCGTGACCTCCCTTTGGGAGTCTTTCAAATACAGACCAAATTCAGAAATGAGATGAGGGCCAAGTCGGGCGTATTGAGAGGAAGAGAGTTCCTCATGAAGGATCTTTATTCTTTTCACGAGAATGAAGAGTGCTTGGCTCGGTACTACGAAAGAGCGAAAGAGGCGTACCGCAATATCTTTAAGGAACTTGAAATAAATGAGAGGACTTACTTCACTTTCGCTTCGGGGGGAAGTTTCTCTGATTATTCTCATGAATTCCAGACCGTGGCCGAATCGGGAGAAGACACCATTTATTTGTGTGAAAATTGCGGAACGGCCGTGAACGAGGAAATAATAGAAGAGACCACCCATTGCCCCGAGTGCAATGAAGAGAAAAGCGAATTATTGGAAAAAAGGGCTATCGAGGTGGGTAATATATTTCCTTTGCATACCCGTTTCTCTGAGCCGTTCAACTTGACTTACAAGAACAAGGAAGGAGAGGAGAAGCTTGTGCTCATGGGGTGTTACGGCATAGGAGTAAGTAGAGTGATGGGAGCAATAGTGGAAAGCCTTTCCGATGAAAAGGGTATCGTATGGCCGAATGCCGCGGCACCTTTTTCCGTGCACCTTATATCCTTGAACTGCAAGGAAAGAGCGGAAGAATTGTATAAGGAGCTCTTGGAGGAAGGGGTTGAGGTTCTGTATGATGATCGGGAAGAGAAGAGTCCGGGAGAGAGATTTGCGGAGAGTGACCTTATCGGGATTCCTTGCCGAATGATAGTAAGTGAGAAGAATCTCCGGGAAGGTGTTGTGGAAATAAAGAAAAGAAACGAAGAAGAACCGGAATTTATTAAATTAGAAAACACAGTTCATTATGTTAGGCAAAATATTGAATAAATTTTCCATGGATATCGGTATCGACCTTGGTACCGCTAATTGCCTGGTCTATGGAAAAGGGAAGGGCATTATTCTTTCCGAGCCTTCCGTGGTGGCGATAAACAATAAAACAGGGCAAGTTCTTGCCATTGGAGAGGAGGCTCGTAAAATGGTAGGGAAAACTCCGGGACATATCGTGGCTACAAGACCCCTTGTCTCGGGGGTGGTCTCCGATTTTGATGTTACCGAGCAAATGCTTCGCTATTTCATAGAAAAAGCGAATGATTCGCGCGGGATACCTTTTCATCCCCGTCCCAAGGTGGTAATAGGGATTCCGTGCGGTATAACGGAAGTTGAAAGGAGGGCTGTGGAAGATGCCGGCAAGAATGCCGGAGCCGGAAAGGTGTATCTTATTGAAGAACCGATGGCGGCGGCTATTGGCGTTCGCTTGCCTATTCAGGACCCCGGGGGGAACTTCGTAGTGGATATCGGCGGGGGTACTACCGAGGTGGCGGTGATCTCTTTGGGGGGAGTGGTGAGATCAAAAAGTCTCCGAGTGGCCGGTGATAAGCTTAATGAGGATATAGTCAACTTTGCTGAAAAGGAGTATAAGTTATTCATAGGAGAAAGGACGGCGGAAGAGGTAAAGATGAAGATTGGATCCGCTATTCCCATGGAAGAGAAAATGGAAGCTTCCATGAAAGGAAGAAATATGGTTACGGGACTTCCTGAGGAAGTAACGGTGAGTGATGCCGATATAAGAAAAGCTCTCGAGAAATCCATTACCGAGATAGTTAATACCATAAAGGATACTATCGAGGAGACTCCGCCCGAGTTACTTTCCGACATCATGTCAAAGGGAATATATCTCTTAGGGGGAGGGAGTTTACTAAAAGGTCTTGATAAATTGGTGGAAGAAGAAACCAAGGTGAAAACAAGAGTTGGTGACGATCCTTTAACTGCTGTGGCCAGAGGAAGTGGTTATGCCTTGGAACATTTGGATGAACATACGGAGGTTTTCTTGGAAACGGAGGACCTGGAGCCTCCCAAGTAAGCAAGAAGAATAAAATCATGATAGACAAAAAAGAGGTGGAAAAACTAGCCGCTCTTTCGCGTATAAAAATGGGAGAAAAGGAGGCGAAAGGAATAGCTAAGGATCTGGAATCCGTTTTGGGGTATATAAAAAAAATGGAAGACGTTGATACTCGAGATGTGGAACCCCTTTTTCACTTTCCGGAACTTGGAAATATGGTAAGGGAGGATATTCCTCGTCCCGTGGACAGGGATACCCAAAAAGCAATGATGAGAATGGGGAAAGATAAAGATGATTATCTAAGAGTGCAATCGATACTATGAGAACCATAAAAGAAACTCAAGAAAAACTGGAGAGAGGAGAGTTTTTCCCGGAGGATCTGATTTCCGGTTTTCTTTCTCGAATAGAAGAGCGTAATGGTGAGTTGAACGCTCTTCTTGCCGTACTGAATGATCAAGCGGAAAAAATAAAAGAAAAGAAAAAGGACCTTCCTCTTTATGGGGCGGTTTTTGCGATAAAGGACAATATACTTATAAAAGAAGAGAGTTGCACTGCCGCTTCGAAGATCCTTGAGCACTACAGGGCACCCTATAGTGCTACCGTGATAGAAAGAATAGAAGAGAAGGGAGGAGTTTTTATCGGAAAGGCGAATCTGGATGAGTTCGCGATGGGTTCTTCCAATGAGAATTCGGCATTTGGAGAAGTTCGCAATCCTCGCGATCCCGCTAGGGTTCCGGGAGGATCCTCGGGAGGATGTGCGGCCGCGGTGGCGGATGGAATGTGCAATGCGGCCCTGGGTTCGGACACCGGAGGTTCCATAAGGCAACCGGCGTCGTTTTGCGGGGTAGTAGGATTTAAACCCACGTATGGTACGGTTTCTCGTTATGGTGTTACGAGTATGGCATCTTCTTTTGATCAGGTGGGACCTTTGACGAACAGTGTTGAGGATGCGGAACTGGTCTTTAATGCGATAGAAGGAAAGGACGAGCGAGACTCGGTTACCAGTGATAGAAAGAAAAGAGAACTCAAGAAGGAGGTAATAAAAGTGGGAATTCCGGAAGAGTATTTTGTGGAAGGCATGGAAGAGGTTGTGAAAGATTCTGTAAAAGAGGCGATAAAT
>CAYRME010000009.1:0-18424 GCA_964425505.1 uncultured Candidatus Saccharibacteria bacterium | reverse complement strand
CATCTATTACCACTGCACAAGGAAAAAACCTTCCGGATGCACTCAAGGGTCTTCTGTGGAGTCAAAGGAGCTTGAGCGCCAAATTTCGGCCATATTAAACAGCTTAGAAATCCCTCCAGAGTTCTGCGAATGGGCTCTAAAATGGTTTAAGAGAAAGAATAAGGAAGAATCAACAGATCGCAACCATATTTTAAGAGAACAACAGAAAAGATACGATGCGTGCGTAAGGAAAATAGACAACCTCATAGATATGAGAGCCACCGGGGAAATAAGTGAAGAGCAATTTATCTCTAAAAAGAAAGAATCCGAAAATGAAAAAGAGAGAATAAAAGAACTTTTAGAAGATACTGACGGACGCATAGACAGCTGGATAGAAAAAGCTGAAGAACTTTTCGACTTCGCACAGAACGCCCGGGAGAGGTTTGAAAAAGGAGATCTGGACAAGAAAAGAGAGATACTAAACAGACTAGGTTCGAACCTCGAATTAAAAAGCAAAACTCTGGGAGTTCCAACGGAAAAAACGCTTCTTGCGGTAAAAGAAGCGTCTAAAGAGGTGAGAAAAATTCACGGAAGGTTAGAACCTCTCAAAATCCCCGAAAATAAGGGAAAATTAGAGAACTCTTACGAAAAGAGTCCAATACTGCAGGGGTGGAGGGATTCGAACCCCCAGCCTACGGTTTTGGAGACCGTTGCTCTGCCAGTTAGAGCTACACCCCCAAATTCCCGCCGCTTTGGGCGGGAAACTTAGAATAAAAGGTACTTATTTGAATTTCATTTTGTGTGCCGTATGCTTCCTGCAAGTGTTGCAGAACTTGTTCAGTTCCATTTTATCTTTCTCTACCATCTTTCCCTTAACTATGGGAATATGGTAATTCGCCCTTTTGCAGGTTTTGCATTCGAGTTTCAAAAAAGGTCTTTTTGTTTTGGTTGTCATAAACTTCTAACTATACCGTTTTACGGCAAAGTTCATTATTTCAACTTGAGCCGAGACCGGGACTCGAACCCGGGACCCCTTCCTTACCATGGAAGTGCTCTACCGCTGAGCTATCTCGGCGAAGTGGTGGGCCGGGAGGGATTCGAACCCCCGAAGGCATTACGCCAGCAGATTTACAGTCTGCCCCATTTGACCGCTTTGGTACCGACCCGTTTTATTTTTCCCTTTAAAGTGTTCCAAGAGATTCTAGCACAACAACATCAAGTTTTCAATATGACAAATTAAGATAAGCCCCTCCATTCGCCTATCGTGAAAGGTTTTCCATGCCCAGGATAGATCACCACGCCCTCGGAGAGCTCCTTCTTCAGTCTCTCCAGTGTTTTCCTCATATCCTCTTCTGATCCGCCGGGAAGATCCGTTCTTCCATATCCGCCAGGGAAAATAGTATCTCCCCCTACAAGAAAATTATCACCAAGAAGACAAATACTGTCCTTGGTGTGCCCCGGAGTGCGAAGAACCCTTAAAGTTTCTTCTCCCAAAGTTATCTCATCCCCTTCTTTTAACTCCTTTAAAGTAACCGCTCCCGTCGCATCCTTAATCTTCTCATTTGCAGAGACATGATCCGGATGAGAATGAGTATTAATTATATACTTGGGAACAAGACCCGTTCCCTTTATTTCTTCTATTATATTTTGAGCATCTCCACCGGGATCCACCACCGCCATTTCCTTTCCCGAGAAAAGAAGATAACAATTCGTGCTCAGAGCTCCTACTACAACTCGTCTTACATCCATAAGAAAGATCTTGAAATCTTAATCCTTGAGGCACCGTACCGAGAATCCGGCTCCCGGAAAACTACTCACTCGTCGAATTCCCGTTTCTCCTACTCCCAGTTGTCTCCTTAAAACCATATTAGTGTTCGCATCCTCTAAAGAAGAAGACCAGAAGATAGCGGAACGTCCCAAACCCCCAAAATCTCCATCGCTATAACGATAACCGGCGGGCAAACCATTAAAACCCGAGCAATCATATTCCTCACTCTCTTTACAGTTCCACTCGGGGTCATTCCAGACACTTCCATTATCTTCCGCATTCTCATATACTCCCATCATTTTCGATCCCGCGGAACTACAACCCCATCCATTATTAAAATCATGAATATTCCTGTTCTCTCGACAATCCTCTTTTGAGAGATAGGTTTCCAGTTCGTGCCATTCTTCATCCGTGGGCACGGACCATCCTTCGGGGCAAAGGTCTGTTTCGTCAACCGCTATCCAGTTGTAGAGATAACCATAATTTCCCACATCTACCATTTCTCCTTCGCCTGTATTCTCTTTGGTGGCAAAAATAGGTTCTTCACCCGCCATTTCTCTCCATTCTTCTTTATCTTGAGCTTCCTCCAAGTCTTCGATTTCGTCAATTCTCAAATTCTCGCTCAACCAGCATTCTCCATTTATCTCCACCGTACCGTACAACTCCTTATCCCTTCTATCCAAGACTTCCTTTCCGCAACTCCACGGTTCGGGGTTGCAACTTTCATTGTACCAATGGAAACCCTCTCCCTCACAAGAATCTCTGTCCGCAAAATCAGCGGGCTCGGGAGGGCCAGAGTGACACTCTTCGTTGTAGTAATAAAAATCGTACTCTTCGCATTCCTCTCTCTCGGTAATCTCGACCGCTTCCGGAGCTTCTTCATGACAATTCTCATTGTACCAATGGAAACCTTTTTCCTCACATTCCTCCCTTTCCGCGATCTCTCCGGGCTCAGGCTCCGGGTCCTCTCCGGTAAAGAAGAATATCGAACCGATAACGATCAAAAGAAGAAGTGCTCCCGCAACGGGAAGAATCATCTTTTTCGAGAGAAAGGTGCTCATACCTTCACTCTCCTTTTCGGGAGAAGATTCCCCTTCTTCTTTGATTCCCATGCCCTCTCCGAAGCTTTGCTGTTTAATGATATCATTCAGAATTTCGGTGGCACCTGCTCCCTTGCTTTTTGCTGCATCAAAAAAATCCCTCTTTTCAGAGTTCTGTCTTTCCACTTCCTCTAATATTTCTTCGTCACTAAAACCCTCCTTTCTTGCTTCTTTTATTGAGTCAACAACACTCATTTTAAGTATTTCTTTTTAAACTTACTGTATTCTATTACAAAAAAGAAAAGCTTGCAAGAAAACTTATAAGAAATCTCTTTTTCTCAATTTTTTGTGGTACTTAAGAGCAAATCTATGAGCCTCATCCCTGACATCAATAAGGAGCTTCCTTTCCATTCCTTTAATTTCATCGCCCACCATTTTCTCCCCTTTTCTATCTTCTCCTTTGGCAATACCTACCACGGGTATTCTCTTTCCTTTTTCTTTTAAGGCTTTCTTTGCCGCATTAACTTGCCCCGCTCCCCCGTCAATTACCATAAGATCGGGTAAAGGCCAATCATTATTCAATCTACGCTCTACTATTTCTTTTATCATGTTCGCGTCATCAGGCCCCGAAACATTTTTTATCTTGAATGATCTATAATCTTTCTTAGAAGGAATACCTCCCTTGAAAACCACCAGGGAACCTGCGGCAAGATCACCGGATATATTGGAAATATCGTAACCTTCTACCCTAAAGGAGTTATCATTTCCTGCCTCTTTTTCCTCTCCAAGGAGCGCCGCATCTTGAATGTGATGAAGTGCATCCACTCTTCTTTTCAAGTCCTGAGCTTTTTCAAACTCCATATTCTTGCTAACCTCTTTCATTTCTTTTTCCAATCTTGATAATACTTCCTTTTTCTTTCCTTTAAAGAAAAGCTCAATATTCTTTATGTTATTAAGATATTCCTTCTTCTTTATTTTTCCCGCACAAACTCCCGGGCAAAGATCTATCTGATGATAAAAACAGGACCTCCCCTTGTTCACCTCCTTAGCAGAGTGGGTTGAATAAGGAAAGATCCTTCTTATTATCTTTAAAGCCTCCCTTATTTGAGAAGAATACACGAAAGGACCGAAAACGCTTCTCTTGCTGTAATTATCAAGATCTTTCCCTCTTACAAGAAGGACTCGAGGATACTCGTCATCGGTTATGATCACATGAAGAAAGCTCCTATCGTCATTCTCCTTTACATTGTAAGGAGGTCTATATCTCTTTATTAATTCTGCCTCCCTGACCAGTGCTTCTATAACGGTCTCCAGCTCTTCGTGATCTATCTCCTGCGCTCTTTCCGTTATTCTGGTGTTCTTTAAGCTCTTACTTCTGAAGTAACTCTTCACGCGACGTCTTAAGTTCGCCGCCTTGCCTATATAAAGAATTTCTCCTTGGTGGTCCCTGAAGATATACACACCAGGAGAGGCGGGAAGTTTTTCCGCTTTTTCTTTTAGGGTTTCCATGACTAAAGTATGTCTCTTAAATATGTGGCGGTATGACTCTTGCCTTTTCTCGAGACTTGCTTGGGAGTTCCGTGAGCAACGATCTCTCCTCCTTTTTCTCCTCCCTCGGGACCCAAATCCACCACATAGTCGGCATTCTTTATGATATCAAGATGATGCTCGATCACGATCACTGTATTTCCTCTTTCAATAAGAGATTGTAGAACATTTATCAGGTGCTTTACATCTTCATAATGAAGGCCCACGGTGGGCTCGTCGAGAAGATAGACTGTATTCCTGGTATCCGGTTTCGCCAGCTCCGCGGATAATTTCACTCTTTGGGCTTCCCCTCCGGACAAAGTGGTTGCAGATTGACCCAAGGAAAGATATCCAAGTCCCACGTCCCTTAGAACACGTAACTTCTTTTCTATCCAAGGGGTGTCCTCGAAAAACTCCAAGGCCTCATCAACGGTCATATTCAACACCTCAAAGATGTTCTTTCCCCGATACTCGATCTCGAGAGTTTCCCTGTTGAACCTTTTCCCTTTACACACCTGACAAGTAACGAAGATAGTGGGAAGGAAATGCATTTCCACCGGAATATATCCATACCCCTTACAATTCTCACATCTTCCTCCCGGGACATTGAAACTGAATCTTCCCGGTTTCCATCCCCTTATTTGAGCTTCTTCGTTATAGGAGAACAATTCTCTTATATCCGTAAAAGCTCCCACATAGGTCACGGGAGTAGAGCGAGGCGTTTTTCCTATGGGTGCCTGACTAATATTTATCACCTTGTCCACATATTCCGTTCCCATTATCGAATTACATTCTCCCCCTTCATATTTCGCTCTATTCAATTTATTCGCCAAGTTCTTATAAAGAACCTCGTAGACCAAGGTGCTTTTTCCCGACCCGGACACTCCGGTCACCGCAACAAAGCGCGACAAAGGAATGTCCACGTTCACGTTCTTTAAGTTGTGCTCTTTCGCTCCCCTTACTTTAAGGAACGGAGTTGAGGGTTTTATCTCCCTCCATTTTTCCGGAAAGGGTATTTCTTTTTCTTTTCGGAGATATTGCAAGGTCAAAGAATCTTGCCCTTCATCCTCCAAGATACCGGGAACACTGCCCGAAGCCACCACCTTTCCGCCGTTCACCCCCGCCCCGGGACCGAAGTCCACCAAGTGATCGGAAGAAAAAATGGTCTTCTCATCGTGCTCCACTACAATTATGGTATTACCGAGATCCCTTAAGTTCTGAAGAGTTCTTACCAGCCTCTCATTATCCGCTTGGTGTAGTCCAATAGTAGGTTCATCAAGAATATAAAGAGTACCCACGAGCCTCAACCCCACCTGCGAAGCAAGCTTGATACGTTGCGCCTCTCCTCCGGAAAGAGTATGAGAAGTTCTGCTCAATGTAAGATAACCAAGGCCAATATCGACAAGAAAACCGATCCTATCCCTTATTTCTCTTAATGGAGCCTGGGCTACCTCAGCTCCGTAGTCATCAAGACCCTCTTCAAGAGTTGCAAAGAATTCCGCGCTATCCGAGACCGGCATATCAACAATATCACTTATGTTCTTCCCGTTTATGAGAACATAGAGAACCTCCTCCCTTAATCTCTTTCCTTGGCACGTTCCACACGGCTTCTCGGAGAACATTTCTTCTCTACCCAATCCGTTGCAATCTTGGCATGCCCCGTAGGGACTATTGAAGGAGAAGAGACGAGGTTCTATCTCGGGATAGGAAAAATTATCATCGGGGCAAGACAATTTTTCGGAAAACTGCCTTTCTCCGCCACTGTAAATAAGTTCCATGAATCCATTCCCTTTCCGAAGCGCTACTTCCACTGCCTCGGCAAGTCTCGCCCTCTTCTCTTTCAGGGGAGCATTCATGGGAACTTCATCCACTACCACGGAAATATCATGTCTCTCGTAGCGTGGCATTACTATTCTTTCCCTTAAGGAGTGGAAACTCCCATCAATACGAACCTTTCGAAAACCGTCATTTAAAAGGTCATAAAGGAGTTGATAGTACTCCCCTTTTCTACCTCTTACCACCGGAGAAAGAATGGTCACCTTTTCCTCCTCGTTCAGCCCCAAGATAATATCAACTATTTGATCAACACTGAGATAACTTATTTCTTTTCCGCACTTGGGACAATGAGGCTTTCCTATTCTCGCAAAGAGAACTCTTAAGAAGTCATATATTTCGGTAACCGTGGCAACAGTGGAACGTGGATTATGGGATTTCGCTTTCTGGTCTATTGATATGGCCGGGGACAATCCCTCTATTTCATCAACGTCGGGCTTATCGGTCTTGCTCAAGAATTGCCTGGCATAAGAAGATAAGGACTCCACGTACCTTCTCTGCCCCTCCGCAAAGATGGTATCGAACGCCAAGGACGATTTCCCCGAACCGGAAATACCCGTAAGCACGGTCATCTTATTCCGAGGAATATCCACATCCACACTTTTCAAATTATGCTCTCTTGCTCCTTTTATAGATATATTTTCTTTCATGATCTTTTCTTTGTTTTACTCTTCTCTTTTTCATCTCGCTTCTTTTTGAGTTCTTTTATCTCGTCACGCAATATGGTGGCAAGCTCAAAATTAAGGTCATTGGCAGCCTTTTTCATCTCGGCCTCCTTCTCTTTGAGGAGTTTATCCATGGATTCCTTGTCGTCCGGAAGTGGTTTGGTCTCTATCTCGAGAACCTCTTCCGCCGGGACGATATCATCTATTTCCTTCTCAATGGTACGGGGAGTTATATTGTATTTCTCATTATGATCCATTTGGATCTTTCTCCTTCTTTCCGTTTCTCTTACCGCCCGTTCTATGGAACCCGTCATCTTATCGGCATAGATAAGAACCTCTCCTTCAACATTTCTCGCCGCTCTTCCTATGGTCTGTATGAGAGAAGTCTCACTCCTTAAGAAACCCTCCTTATCAGCATCCAAGATAGCCACTAAAGAAACTTCCGGGAGATCGAGACCCTCTCTTAACAAGTTAACCCCCACTACTACATCGATCTCCCCCTTTCTCAGAGAGGTCAGTATCTTTATCCTTTCCAAGGACTTTATGTCACTATGCAAGTAGGACACCCTTACATTTCTTTCTTTCAAGTACTCGGTGAGATCCTCCGCCATCTTCTTAGTAAGAGTGGTAACCAAAGTGCGGTGCCCTCTCTCTATTCTTTCGTCGATTCTCTCTAAGAGATCTCCTATCTGGCCCTCGCAGGGTCTTATGGTCACCTTCGGGTCCACAAGACCGGTAGGTCTTATTATCTGCTCCACTATCTTTTTACTTCTATTTCTTTCGTATTCCGCCGGAGTAGCTGAAATATAGATGGCCTGCTTCACTCTTTCCTCGAACTCATTGAACATAAGAGGTCGATTATCTATCGCCGAAGGAAGTCGGAACCCGTTCTCTATGAGTGCCTCCTTTCTCGACTTGTTCGCATGATGCATCGCTCCTATTTGAGGAAGAGTTATGTGGGATTCGTCTATTACGGTCAAAAAATCCTCTCTGAAATAATCGAGAAGTGAAGAAGGGGCGTCCCCGGCTTCCCTGCCGGAAAGGTGGCGAGAATAATTCTCTATTCCGTGACAATATCCCATTTCGCGAAGACTTGCGATGTCGTTCCTGGTGATCTTCTCTATCCTCTCCGCCTCTAAAGGCATGTTATTCTCTTCAAAGTAAGCAACCCGCTCCTTCAACTCCTCTTCTATTCTTTTTATGGCCTCCTCTGTGTCATTTTCTTCGGACAAGAAATGTCTAACCGGAGAAATAACGATCTCCTCTATCTCGGGTGTTTTGCCTGGAACGAAACCTTCCACCGGGTCCACTGCGAACATTCTCTCTATTCTGTCATTCTCAAGTTCAACTCTGTAGATCACATCTTCGTTCACAGGAGCGATCTGTATAACATCTCCCTGAACCAAGAACCTTCCTCTCTCTAGTACAGAGGGAGTTCTCGTAAGATGCATTTTAACAAGAGATTGTATTATTTCTCTTCTTGTTCTCTCCTCCCCTCTTTTGAGTTGGAATATATTCCTCTTGTATGCAGCAGGAAGACCAAGGTCATAAATGCAAGAAACCGAAGCTACTATGATAACATCATTCCTCGTAAGGAGGGCTGTAGTTGCAGCATGACGTAATTTGTCTATCTCTTCGTTTATAAGGGCTTCTTTTCTTATATAGGTATCTGTTTGCTTTATATAAGCTTCCGGTTGATAGTAGTCGTAGTAAGAAACAAAATAATGTACCGAATTCTCCGGAAAGAAGTGCCGGAACTCATTGCAGAGCTGAGCGGTAAGCGTTTTATTGTGACTTATCACCAAAGCGGGTTTTTGCGTTTCTTCGATCACTTTCGCGATAGTATAAGTTTTTCCACTTCCCGTTACCCCGAGGAGAGTTTGCTTATCAAAACCCTCCCTCACTCCTTCCGTAAGGTTCTCGATTGCCTGAGGTTGATCACCCGCGGGGTTAAAATTCGCTCTTAACTTGAATTCCATGACACAAAACTCCCCCTCTCCTTTTTCATACAGGGGGTTAACTTGAAAACGATGATATTATACCATCTTCTTCCTTGAATTAAAATAGAGATTTCTCCTAGAGCGGCAATTCTATATAGAAGGTAGAACCTTTCCCTTTTCCTTCCGATTCCGCCCATACTTTCCCATCGTGCATTTCCACGAACTGACGAGCAATGTAGAGACCAAGTCCCGATCCTTGGATCCAATGCTTCTTCCCCGCACTTCCTCTCGAGAAAGTTTCGAACAACTTATCAAGCTCCTCTCTGCTCATCCCTTCCCCGGTGTCATCTATTCTTATGATAACCGATTCTTCTTTTCTCTCCAATCTCAGCTCTACTGAACCTTCTTCAGTGTATTTTATAGCATTATCAATGAGGTTTATGAGGACATTCTCGATCTTGGAAGCATCGATATTCAATAGGGGAAATTCTTCTTGGGGTTCATGAAATACAAGATCTATCCCTTTTTCTTCTGCCGAAGGGTTCATTTTCTCTGTCATATCCCTTACCAACTCCACTACATCTTTTTCTTCTTTGTTTATCTCTACCCTCCCGGATTGGATCCTGGAGATGTTCAAAACATCATTGACCAGAGCAATAAGACGTTCATTTGCCTGATAAACATTGTTTATCACTTTCTTCTTTTTCTCCTCATCATCGTCATAGACCCCTTCGTTCAACATAGAAAGATGACCCTTTATGATACTTAAAGGAGTTCTTAATTGATGAGAGACAATGGACATGAATTCCGTCTTCGTCTTATCGATCCTTTGAAGTTTACGATAAGCCCTCTTTAGTTCTTTTACCTGAGATTCCACTTTCTTTTCCAGGTTCTGAGAAAGATCCTGAACTTCCAAGTAAAGCCTGGCGTTCTCTACAGCCACGGAAACTTGATGAGAAAGGTTGTTCAAAAGCTCTATATCTTGCTTGAAGTAAGGATCTCCGGACCTTTTCTCTCCAAGGACTATTATTCCCACGATCTTATCCCTAAAGATCAAGGGTAAACATATATTCGCTTCTATTTTACGCATATTTTCCAAGAGATCCTCAATTTTTTTCTTCCTGCGCCTATCTTGTGCCTCCTCAAGAAGCAAGGATAATTCCTCATACACAAGAGGTTTCTTATTCTTTTTAAGCCATTCGGTGAGAAAATTGTCCTGCACAAGAGATATCCCGTTCTCTTCCTTGAACCCAATATTCTTAGCAATATCGAACTTTCCCGTATTTTCATCCCTTATCAATATCACCGCCCTTTCCGTTTTAAGAGTATCCATGAGCGTTGAAGTAATAAGATCAGTAAGCTCCCTTATATCCAATATCTCCGTAAGTTTTTCCCCCAACTCCCTCAAAGTCTTCTCTGTAAAGTAAAAGGAGTAGTAAAGGTAGCGAGAGGCCATCCTTTCAAAAAGATGAAGGGCGGGATTAAAAACAAGAGCAGATAAAAGAGCCACCGTCATTATCTTATATCTTGGATTTATATCAAGCGGGAGAAGCAAGAAGAATATCACATAAGAAAAAAGAGCTATAAAAAGGAAGCTCGAAACATAGATCACCGTTTTTCCCACCGCCACTCTTATATCCATTAGGCGATGCTTTACTATGGCGTAAAAAACAAATCCCACCGTAAAAAGAGCAAAGAACGGTCCCATCCACACAAAACGATAATCTCCAAATAAGGGGAAAATTAAATTAAAAGTTCCTCCGAAGAGAGAGGTTATCACAAGACCGAGAAATAAATATTTTAATTGCAATTTTTCGTTCCCTTCAGAAACAAGATACTTCTTAACCAAATTTATAAAAGCAAAAAGAGTGGTCAAGAAGAAGTACAAGGCAAAGAAATACAAGCCAGGACCAGTGATGATCTTCCAGGGGTCTAAGTTAACATCCTGAATGGTGAAATCGGGAACAAATATAATCAAGGAAATTAACGGGGCCAAAAAAGCAAGATATAATTTGTAATAATTTCCAAAAACAAGATTTTTTGAATTACTGGTAGCCCGAGGAGGAAAAACGATAGAAAAATACAAGAAGGCGCTAGAGATAAGAACTCCGCTAAAGTAACTTAATTGAGACCAGAAGATAGCACTTTCGACAGTCGTGACTTTAAGGCAAATAGCATTAGTAGCAGACCATAGTGCTATACCAAGAATTACTAAGGCAAAAGAGAAGTTAGACTCATTCTTTCTATTTTTTGTATAAATCAAAATAAAAAGAAGAGCATTCACTAAAGCAGTTCCAATAAGAATAAAAAAGATAATATTCATGATATTTTTTAGTGATATGCACTCTTTTTTAGATATTATCAAAAAAAGAAAAAAAGAACCAGGCTACCTATTGAGCCTGGTTTTTTAATTCAAAGAACCATTTCTTTAAGTCCTTTAAGTGTTCATTTTTTTCTAGCCTCTCTTCAAACTCTCTGATATTCAGTACTGCAACCATTGTTGGAACTTCGGGTTGGTAGTATACAGTCTTCCCTATTTTACGAAAAGGAAAAATCTTTTGCAGTCCATTGAGAAGATCCTTACCAACTACAATATAACAAAACCTGATTCCCGTTTCCAGAAAATGATGATACATATACTTATACAATATCATCAAAGAATGAAATCTTGTGGTAGGATTTAAGTCTTTCTTTGTAATAAGGCGTGATATCTCAACTGATGCTTTCTTTCTGGGAATTTTCTTGTTGTTAATCAGATCTTTGAAATCTTTTTCCAACATAAAAGAGTTAATGGGGTGCACTATTCTGCAATACCCCACTATTTCTCCTCTGAAAAAGATACCCAAGTGCACAGAATAACCATCATAAATATCAACATCTTTTTCTTCTGCATTAGAACTTATCCACCCCAACTCTTTACAGAAAACTTCATATCTCCATTTATAAACCTCTTCCAGCAGAGCTCCCTCAATCCTCTTTACTTCAATATCCTCCTCTTTTTTCTCTAGGGTCTCAGCCTTAAGCATTTGGCTTTTCACCTTAAACACCTCCTTTTTTCAAGATTTATCCATGCAAAACATATATAGTTTTCAATAGTGCAATCCCTCCTATTTATTGTCTTATATTCTATAAGTTTTTTTGATATCTGTCAATAATAATTGAAACCAATAAAAAAGAGGGGAGAAACCCCCTCTTTAATAAAATTCCGATCTTATCTGAGGAATGTTTGGTTCTATGCTTCTAATTATCTCTTGGCGAACAGCTTCTAGTGCAAAAAATCCCATCGCTATAACCAGAATAAAAGCAATAAATAAGCAAATATAAGTTCTATATTTTCTCACTTTATCACCCTCCTTTTTGAGTTCCAGGGAACAACTTTTTTATCATATAATATACTTTTTGTTTTTGCAAGCACAAAGTATGTTATTTCCAAAAACCTACTGTTCTGCTTTAGCGACGAATTCGTAAACCCCGCTTTCACCGCCGGGGTGGACAGCGGGGTGGATAAAGAAAAAGTCGTGCTTTCCGCACGACCTTAACCTCGATAGTTGACGACTTTCTCTTCTGCTTCTTCTAAGGCAAGAATACCCGGGAGTTTCCCTTCTTTTTCGAGAAACTCGAGTGTGGCACCTCCTCCGGTGGAAATATGCCCTATTTCATTCATCACTCCGAATTTTTTAGCAGCCTCCAAGGTTTCCCCTCCTCCGGCAACGGAATAACCGGCTTTCGCCACGGATTCCGCTATTTCTCTGGTCCCTCTACTATATTTCTCCTCCTCGAATTTACCCATGGGCCCATTCCAAAATACAGTTCTTGCATTTTCTATTTTCTCCTTGAACTTTTCTATGGTCCTTGAATCCAAATCCTTACTATCATTGATGTTCTCGGGATAAACTATCTTTTCCGGATGATCAAGGGAAAGACCTCCTTCTTTTTCCTTCTCTTTGATCTCTTTGGCCAAAAGCCCGTTAACAAGTATTTCATCCGCTGTCTCGGATAACTTGTTTATAGTACCGGCCTTTGTTTCCACTTTCTTTCCTCCCATAACTACCACGAAAGGTTTTTCCGGAGAAGTAAGTAATTCCCAGAGAGCGCTCACTTCTCGTTCTAAAAGATCTCCTGCAAAAGAGGGTAGAACTTCGGGAATTCCCACTATAGAAGCATGTCCTCGATGACAACAAGAAAAAGCTTCTTGCACAAAGAGGTCTCCGAACTTGGTAAGCTCCTCTACGAGTTCCAGGTCACACTTCTCCTCTTTTTCCGAAAAACGTATATTCTCAAGAAGTATGATATTACCATTTCCTTCCTTTTCGTAGCTATCAATAACAATATTGGAATGTGTAAGATCGAAGAGTGAAACCTTGACCCCTAAAAGCTCTGCCAATCTCTTTGCAACACCTCTTAAGCTATACCTTTCATCTCTTCCTTCCGGCCTTCCCAGATGAGAAACAAGAGTGATCCTCGCTCCCATTTTCATCAACCAAGAAATAGTGGGCAAGGCCATTCTTATTCTCTCATCGTCCGCAACCTCTCCTTCTTCCGTAAGAGGGACATTGAAATCCACTCTCACAAGCACTTTCTCACCCTTCTTCACACTCATATCCTTTAAAGTCCTCAACCAAACCCCTCCTTTTTAAATTTTAAAAGAACTTCACTTTACCCTTTTTATAACACAATAATGAACATACTTATAAATCTCTCCCACCCAAAGTATGAAGGAAGTAAGTACCGCTATAAGTAGGATCTCACTTCCCGAGAGCGGAGCAAAATGGAACACCTCCCTTATTCCCGGCAACCATATCACGCCAAGCTGTAATATCACTCCCACAAAAAGCCCTATGATCATGTATTTATTCTTAAAGAATCCTATATCAAAAACGGACCTGCTTATCGATCTTAAGTTTATGGCGTTATAAAGCTGAGTAAAGGCCAGCACGGTAAAAGCTCCCGTACGAGCTTTCTCTAAACCTCCTCCCGTATAGAACATATCAAAAATGAAAAGGGTCATCCCTACCATCAATAATGCTATAAGAACAAAATAAGGGATTATTTGAACTGTTAGAATTGTCTCGTCCTTATCTCGGGGAGGTTTTTTTAATATATCCTCGTGTTTGGGTTCCAAAGCGAGAGGGATACCAACCACTCCATCTGTTACAAGGTTGATCCAAAGGATCTGAGTGGGAAGAAGCGGAAGAGGTAACCCCATAAGAAGGAAAACCACAAGAGTGGATATCTCTCCAAAATTACTGGTAATAAGAGAAGAACTGGATTTTCGCGTGTTCTCGAAAACTATTCTACCCTCCTCTATAGCATTAACAATGGAAGAAAAGTTGTCATCCGCAAGCACAATATCGCTGGCCTCTTTGGTAACATCGGTACCCATCACTCCCATGGATATCCCTATATCAGCCTGTTTTACCGCGGGAGCATCGTTGACCCCATCTCCGGTCATGGCGATAGTAGCACCCTCTTCCTGTAGAGTGATCGCTATACGTCGTTTCATGTGAGGAGTAAGTCGAGCAAAGACATTCACATTTTCCACATTCTCCCGGAATTCTTCTTCGCTCATTTTTTTCAACTCCGATTCCTCTAAGGCGTATGGATAATTACTATTTCCTTCCGTAATTCCCACTTCCCTGGAGATAGCGGCAGCTGTTTTCTTATGATCACCGGTACACATTACCACCCTTATCCCCGCTTCATCAGCTCTTCTTACCGCATCCTTAACTTCTTTTCGCGGAGGATCGATCATTCCTACTACCCCGGTAAGAACAAGATCGCTGAGCATATCTTCTTCCACTCTTCCTTTCTCTTGATCCACTTCCTTGTAAGCAAGTTCAATGGTGCGCATGGCTTCGTCCGACATTCCTTCCACTCTTTCCAACATCCTCTCTTTTTCTTCCTTCGTAATATCTCTTATTTCTCCATTGTCATCGACCTTGCCCACTCTTTCCATTACAGCCTCTGGAGCGCCCGCCACATAAACCTCTTTCTTTCCTTCTTCTTTTCTTATTAGTGAAGCCCTTAATTTCAATTCGGAGTTGAAGGGCATATCATCCAATTTTTCCTCACATCTCTCCACCACTTCCTGTTTTATGCCGGCCTTCTCCGCAAGAACAACCAAAGCTCCTTCTGTGGGGTCACCGATGACCTCGTGCCCGCCATCCTCGCGAGCAAGTTCCGCATTATTACATACTTCAGCGATATGCAGAAGTTTATCAAGCCCCTTTTCTTCAAGGGGTAATATTTGTTTATTGTCTCTATAGAAGTCTCCTTTCGGCTCGAAACCCTCACCCGTAACCTTCACACTTTCCCCCCTTGGAAGAGCGATCTTCCTGACAGTCATTGTATTCTGAGTGATAGTACCCGTCTTATCCGATATTATATGATCCGCGACTCCCAAAGTCTCCGTAGCGGGAAGACTTCTTATGATAGCGTTCCTCTTTGCCATTCGGGTTGCTCCAACGGCAAGAACGATCACAAGTATTGCGGGCAAACCCTCGGGAATCCCCGAAACCAAGGCCGCAATAGAAGAAAAGAAAGGTTCCTCGAAAGCTTCTATGCTGTCGGAGAACCTCACTCCTTGATTGAGAACCGATATCAAGAAAATGACAAAAGCTCCGGTGAAAGCAAAAATGGTCATCCTTTTGGTGAGAACATTCACCTTCTTCTCGAAGTGACCACCCCCTCTCTCTATCTCTCCTATATCCTCCGCAATAGAGCCGAACATGGTTTCGTTACCGGTGGCGGTAACCACGCCCTTGGCCCTCCCACCAACAACAAAGGTTCCCATCCATGCCATATTCTTCTTATCTCCGAGATCTACATCCATTTCCAGTTTCTCCGTTGTCTTGTGTGCCACCGTGGATTCCCCCGTAAGAGGGGCTTCATTGGTCCTTAGATCCCTTTCATCAAAGAGCCTCATGTCAGCCGGTACCTTCTCTCCCTCTTCAAGCAATACCACATCCCCTGGAACCACTTTTTCCGCGGAGATCTTTAAAAGCTCCCCCTCTCTATAGACCTTTGCGGTGGGAACTATCATCTTCTTTAAGGCATTCATCGCTCTCTCTGCCTTGTATTCTTGTACAAAGCCCATGATCGCATTCAAGAGAAGAACAACAAGAATGACGTAAGCATCGACCTGTTTATCAAAGATGAATGCTATGAAAGCAGCTGCTAGTAGTACATATATGAGTCCGCTCTTGAACTGCTTTAAGAATATAAAAATAGGATGACCGGAGTCATCCTGACGTATCTTGTTGGGACCATACTTTTGGAACCTCTCTTCAGCTTCACTTTTAGTGAGCCCGTCCTCGCAAGAAGAAAGACTTTCAAGTACCTCCTTTTTTGTTCTTAGATGCCACTTCCCGTTCATCGTGAATAAGCGAATATCACTTTATGATCCTACCCTTGTTTTTTTTCCATTCTTCTATTCTTTTGTGATCTCCCGAAAGAAGAATGGAAGGAACTTGTCTTTCACTGCCATTTATATCCACCACTTCCGGTCTTGTATATTGCGGATACTCCAAGAAGCCCTCTTCTCGCTCTCTTTCTTCCAAGAAATCTTCTTTCCCGACCACTCCCGGAATAAGTCTTGAAACGGTCTCCACAACGACCATGGCCGGTACCTCCCCTCCCATGAGCACATAATTGCCAATGGATATCCTTTCATCAGCAATGTATTTTGAAATCCGTTCATCCACCCCTTCATATCTACCACATATCATAATCAATTGATCATTATCAGTAAAGTTGGCGGCCTTCCTTTGAGTGAATCTTTTCCCTCGAGGAGTAAAAAGTATGACCTTGGGATTCTTGCTTTCCGCCTCGGACTTCAATTCTTCCACCGCGTCCCGTATCGGCTCCACCTTCATAACCATCCCTTTACCGCCACCAAAGGGTTTGTCATCCACCGTCCCTTGTTTATCGACGGCCCATTTTCTCAGGTCATGAACTCTTACATCTATAAGATCCCTTTCTCCAGCCTTTCTTATGAGACTTTCTTCCAAGTAAGAATCAAAAAGTGATGGAAAGATGGTCAAAATATCAAAACGCATAAGAATATACCCTCTTAATGCCCGAAAACAAAACGGTGCTATCTTGGAATGATAGCACCGTATGAGAAAATATGAAAGCTTCCTACAACTTTATGTCCTCGAGGCCTTCCTTTTTATTCTCGGAAGAATCCTCTTTGGGCTGATAGCTTCCACCACCCGGCTCAATGATCTTCAGATTGACCCTTGCTTTACGCTTAAGGCCAATGATGCGAACCAGGTTCCTGATGGCTCTTGCCGTAGATCCTTCCTTTCCGATGATCTGTCCCATGTCATCGGGGTGGACCTTCAGCGTGAGCAGTACACCCATCTCGTCCACCTTCCTCTCAACTTCCACATCATCGGGATTATCTACCAGATTCTTCACAATGAATTCCAGGAATTCCTTGTCACCAGCTTGTTCGTGGGTCATAGGTTATTTTTTACCGTACAAAATAATCCGACCTTTCTTATCTTATCAATCTTGCTGCAAACACAAGATGGATGCAACAAGTTCTAACTTCATTCTATCTTATGAACCGACGGTGTCAAGCCGAGGACTCATTTTCCTCTTTTGGTGCCTCTTGCCCTGCTCCTTCTTGCGAGTTAACTTGCTCTTCCTCTTTTTGCTCCTCTTTCTCGGCATCCTTTACCTTCTCTTCTTCTTTTTTGGCCAACTCCTCTTTCTTTCTCTTACTTAAACGGAACACATTCTCCTTTTTACCCTTTATTATTCCTTGTTTTATAAGGAGATTCTTTGCGGTTGAGGAAAGTCTGGCTCCTTTTTGTATCCACTCCTGAGCCCTTTCTCCGTCAACATTACACTCCTTCTTGTGAGGATCGTAAAACCCGAGTTCATCCACAAACCTTCCTCCGGAAGGAGGGTTCTCTTTATCGGTCACCACTAATTTGTAAAAGGGTTGCTTTTTTCTTCCCGCTTTAAAGAGTCTTATTCTCAGCATATGATACCTTGTATTATTTCTCTTTTAACCAACTTTTTTTGCTTAAGGCCGCCTTGGCCGCTTCTTCTTCCGCTTCCTTTTTTGAGGACCCCTCTCCTTTTCCTATAACTTTATCATTTAAATAGACTCCCATAATGAAATGCTTTTGATGGTCAGGGCCCGATTCCTCAATGACATGATAAGAAGGAGTTATCCCCAGCTCCTCTTGAGCTTTTTCTTGCAATTCGGATTTCGGATCACGATAAAGGCCCAATTCTATTATCTTTGGCAGCTTACAGATGAGAACTCTTTCCACGAACTCCGCCGCCGCTTCATATCCTCTATCAAGATAAATAGCTCCCACGAGAGCCTCAAAGGTGTCGGCCATAATACACAATCTCGCCTTCCCTTCTTCACTCTTCTCTCCCTTGGAAAGAAGAAGAAAATCATGAAAGTCCAATCTTTCCGCAGTATCACCTATCTCTTTCGTGTTAACAAGTGCCGCACGCCAGGCGGTCAACTCTCCTTCCGGTTTGTCCGGATAATTGAAGAAAAGATAATTAGTAACAATGAGCTCCAGAACAGCATCACCCAAGAATTCGAGTCTTTCATTCTGACCCAAATGAAAATCAGGGTTCTCATTTAAATAAGAACGATGACAAAAAGCTTGAATGAGCAGGTCCTTGTTATTGAATTCC
>CAYRME010000008.1:0-18702 GCA_964425505.1 uncultured Candidatus Saccharibacteria bacterium | reverse complement strand
AGGACCGAAGGCTGCCAATGTCTCTCTTGTTTAAAACAAGGATTCCCCTCTTTTTTGGGAGGGGGCTCCCATTTTAAGCAAGAGACCAAAAAAGGAGGTATGCTCCTTTTTTTGTTTGCTCATAAAAATATCATATACTCTAATTAAGCAGTTATGCCCAAGAAAGCAAAAGGAATAATTACCATTACTTCTTTGGGGTGGGGTTATCTTAAAGGAGAAGACCTTGAAGAGGATGTAAAGATCGATGCCTCGCTCCTTAATACCGCTCTTCACGGCGATGAAGCGGAAGTTTTACTTCTTCCCAAGAAAAAGAACGAAAAACAGCACGGAAAGGTGTTGAAAGTTTTGAATCGTAAAAAGACCCGCTTTGTGGGAGCTATTGAAAAGAAAAAGAACAAGAATTTTGCCTTTCTTGTTCCCGACGACCCCAAGATGTACAAGGATATCTTTCTTCCCGACGGGAAGGTTGAAGATGGCAAGAAGGCTCTCGTAGAGCTCGTGGAATGGGAGGATTCCAAGAAGAACCCCGAAGGAAGGGTGGTAAAGGTAATAGGAGAGCGGGGAGACAACGAAGCGGAACTACACTCCATTGTTCTTGAAAAAGGGCTTTCCGTGGATTTTAGTAAACACGTGAAAAAAGAAGCGCAAAAATTGAAGGAAAAAGGGTTCGATCCGGAAAAAAGGAGAGATCTCCGGGAAGTTCCCACCTTTACCATTGACCCCGAGGACGCCAAGGACTTTGATGATGCACTCTCTCTAAGAGAGCTTGATAACGATCTTTATGAGGTGGGAGTGCACATTGCGGATGTTTCCCATTATGTCAAAGAAGGGAGTAATCTTGATAAAGAGGCACGTGAAAGGGCTTTTTCTATCTATCTTGTCGATCGTACCATCCCCATGCTTCCCGAGGTGCTCTCCAATGATATCTGCAGCTTGAGGCCCGACGAAGATAGGCCCGCTTTCTCTGCCGTGTTCAAAATGAAGAAGGATGGAACGGTAGTTGAGGAATGGTTCGGGGAGACTGTCATAAGATCGGGAAAGAGGTTTGACTACAAAGAAGCACAGGAAGTGATAGATCAAGGAAAAGGGCCTTTTCAAAAAGAGCTTTCTGTTCTCGCAAAGATAGCGGAGAGCCTGAGAAAGGAGAGAGAAAAGAGGGGTGCTTTACGTATCGATGACGAAGAACTCCTTTTTCATCTCGATCATGACGGGAGGCCTCTCTATGTGTTCAAGAAAGAACATCTCTTTACTCACGAGCTCATCGAGGAATTCATGGTCCTTGCCAATCGCAAGGTGGCAAGGAAGTTCAATACTCTTTACAGGATCCACGAGTCTCCCGACAAGGAAATGATAGACCAACTTGTCTCTTTCCTCTCGGGGCTCGGGTATACACTTGATATAGAAGGGAAGGAAGTGAAGTCTTCCGATCTCAACGATCTTTTTCAGAAAATAGAGGGTAGTGACGAAGAATTTCTGGTAAAAACTACGGTGTTGCGGTCTATGTCCAAAGCGATGTACTCCACCGAGAACAAGGGGCACTTTGGACTCGCTCTCGATGAATATATGCATTTTACCTCTCCCATAAGAAGATATGCGGATCTTTTGATGCACCGCATCATGAAGAAGAAGTTGAAAGGAAAGGAAGTAAAGAGCGAGAAGTATAATAAAGTTGCGGAAGAGATCTCCACAAGAGAACTTGAAGTTCTGGATGCGGAAAGGAGTTCCATCGCTTATAAGCAAGTGGAATACATGCTCGAGAGAATGGGGGAGACCTTTGATGCTATCATTTCCGGAGTAACGAATGCGGGGATCTTTGTGCAAGAATTGGAGACCAAGGCGGAAGGAATGATATCGATAAGCGAAATGGACGACGACTACTATATTTTCGATGAAGAAACTTACGCTCTTATTGGAACCAGAAAGAAGAAGCGCTATGCTCTAGGGGATAAGATAAAAGTGAAACTTGTGGGAGGGAGTCTTGAAACAAGGCAACTGGACTTCATTTTTGCCAAGTAAACACCCCGAATGTACACCTCCGGGGTGTACAGAGGGCACGTAGCGACAAATTCGCGAGAAGGATTTGACAAAATGGGAAATTTGTTATAGAGTATATAGAAAAGTTTTCGCAGTTCTTTTTAAAAAGGAGGTGAGATAAGTGAGAAAGATAACAGCTTTTGTAATTCTCGTTTTATTATTTTTCTTTTCCTTGCTCCCGGAATACTCGATCCTGGAGATAGGAAGGCAGTTGGGAGAGAATGAAGTAGTGGCTACCCTGATAATTCAGGTTTTGCTGGTTATAGTTATTGTTCTAGCAATAGTATTTACATACTTCAATCTTTCTTTGCCAAAGAAACAGGAAAGAAGGAGAAACGAAAAAGATCTTTAAAAGAGGGTGAGTCCCTCTTTTTCTTTACTACTTTTTTTTATTTTCTGATATAAAATTAAGAACAAAAAAGGAGGTGATATAAGTGAAAAAGCTATTCGAGTTCTTTGAAGTTTTGAAGTACATCAGGATTCTTGGCTCGAAAGAGGTCCTGGAGAGAATAAGAAAATTTCCTTATGATTCTCTGACGGGACTTTACAACCGTCGGGCCGTCGATGAGTTTAGAGGTCAAGAAGCGGGATATTCAGTCGTCTTCATCGATTTGGATCGATTCAAAGAAGTGAATGATCAACGAGGCTATAGTGAAGGAGATCGGGTACTTAGAGAGTTCGGATCCATATTAAAGAGGTACTCCAGAAGAGAGGATGTCTTTACTCGTTGGGGAGGGGACGAGTTCGTAGTTATTCTTCCCGCCGCAAAAAAGAAAGAGGCGGAGAGTCTCATCGAAAGAATAAGGGAAAGGGCTGAAATGATGAATCCTCCTCTGAATTTCTCCTCCGGTGTGATAGAAAGCGACGGTAGAGAAGATCTCAACAATGTTATCTTAAGAGCCAGCAAACTGATGCAAGAGAGGAAAATGAGCTGCTAGAACAGCTCATTTTTTATTTTTCTTGAGTGGGTTTTTCGTTGGAGGTGAAGGTGCAATCCGGATATTTATTACATCCGTAAAAGGTGTTTCCTTTTTTTGATCTTCTTTTTACCACATCTCCTTTCTTGCATTCCGGGCACTTGATATCGAGATCTCCTTCCAGGGACTTTATGTTCTTGCATTCCGGATAATTACTACATCCGTAGAATTTACCGTATTTACTTTGTTTTATACGCATCTTGGATCCACACTTATCGCAAGAAACTTCCTCTTCTTCCTCTTCTTTATCTTCTTCCAAGGGTTCCGTGTGTTTGCATTCCGGGAAACCCTTGCAGGCCAAGAACTTTCCGTATCTTCCCATTCTTACCATCATTTCACTTCCGCACTCGGAACATTTTTTATCTGATTGTTGTACTTCCATGATATCTTCTTTCTTTATTTCTTCCTCTTTTTTCTTTAAAGTTTCTTCAAAGTCGCCATAGAAACTCTTTATTATTTCTCTCCAATCTTTATCTCCTTGTGCAACTTTGTCAAGGTCTTCCTCCATGCGAGCGGTGAATTTCAGGTCGGTAATGGATGGAAAGTGCTCGGTAAGAAGGTCGCTTACTATTCTTCCTATTTCCGTGGGTTGTAAATATCTTTTTTCCACCTTTTGAGTATAGTTCTTCTGATCTATTCTCGAGAGAATAGGGACGTAAGTAGAGGGTCTTCCTATGTTATGTTTCTCGAGTTCTTTTATGAGAGTCGCTTCCGTGAACCTGGCGGGAGGTTTTGTGAAGTGTTGTTCTTTCTTTACTTTTTCTGCTTGAGGTTCTTCCCCTTCTTCGATCTCCGGAAGCTCGTTCTCTTTGAAGTTCACGGGATAAACTCTCGTGAATCCGTCATATTTCATGACGGAACCGGTGGCTCTTAAGAGATACTCATTCTCCTTTTGGGCTTTGACATCTATGATGGTGTTGTAAAAGACAGCTTCGCTCATCAAGGATGCCAAGAACCTTTTTTGGATAAGGTCGTAGAGTTTCCCTTCTTCTTTTTCAAGATTCTCTTTTGCAGAAAGAGAGGTGGGCCTTATTGCTTCGTGAGCTTCCTGGGTCTTTCCCTTGGCCGCAAAACTTCTTTCCTTGTAATAATCCTTGCCATGTTCTTTTTCTATATGCTCCTTGGCCATTCTTTTTGCTTCCTTGGAAAGATGAAAGGAGTCCGTGCGGTGATAGGTGATAAGCCCTTTTTCATAAAGAGATTGTGCAAGATACATAGTAACTCTCGAAGGAAAGCGGAGCCTGTTGAAGGCCTCCTGTTGCATGGTGCTCGTGGTGAAAGGGGGCGAGGGGTTTCTTTTCTTTTCCTTTTTCTTCACCGATTCCACTTTGAGTCGGGATTCTTCTATTTCTTTTCTCGCCTTTTCCGCTCTTTCTTCCTCTCCTATTCCCTTTGCTTTTTCTCCTTCTTCCACACTCTCTCCGTTCTTTTCTTTTAGTTCCGCTTCGAATTTCTTGTTCTTGGAAGCAAGAAGGGCGGAAATGGTCCAGTATTCCTCACTTTCGAAATTCTCGATCTCTTTCTCTCTTTCCACTACTATGCGTAATGCGGCCGACTGAACTCTTCCCGCGGAAAGACCTCTGGTTACTTTTTTCCACAAGAAAGGAGAGAGCTTGTATCCCACGAGCCTGTCAAGAACTCTTCTTGCCTGCTGTGCTTCCACAAGACTCATATCTATGTCTCGCGGACTATCAACCGCTTCTTCTACGGCATCTTTCGTTATCTCGTTGAAACTTACTCTCTTGTAATCTTTCAATCCCAAGACATGAGAAAGGTGATAAGAGATGGCCTCTCCCTCTCTGTCGGGGTCTGTTCCCAAGTATACTTGATCCGCGTCCTTGATCTCTTCCTTTAGCGCTTTTATATTCTTCCTTGCTTTGGGAGGAATGACATATTGCGGCTCGAATTCGTTCTCTGTATCAACTCCCAACTTGCTTTTGGGCAAGTCTCTCACATGACCTCCGGAAGCAAGCACCTTAAAGTCTTTTCCCAAGAATTTCTCCAGGGTCTTCGTTTTGGTGGGACTCTCTACTAGCACTACGTTCTTCATGATGGGGGAGAGAATAGCATAAAGAAAGAAAAGATAAAGGGGTTGACAATATTTTTAGTTGTAATATAATAAAAATACGCTTCTTCAACATTGCTTTGGATTATCTACGAGTGGCCCTTTTTTTCTTCGCGTTCTCTTTTTTTAAAGGTTCGCGATCAAAAATCCCTCCTTTTTTGTTGGGCCGGTACCCGAAATGGGTACTTCTCACCTCTCATGCTGCTTGTCAGTTTTGAGGGGTGGAGCTCGTAGATAACCCAAAGTAATGGCTGAAGGGAGGCAAGATCCCTTATTTAAGAACAAGGACCTTAACGGTCCTTGTTTTCTTTTGTTTTTATGGTTCTTGGCTCAAAATTGCTCTCCGATATCGCTTTCTTCAACTCTTTAGCGGTTCTTTTTTCCGCGTCGTGCATATCTTGAGGAACCTCTTTTAGTACCACTTTCTTTGCGGGCCCTTGATTTCCGGTGTTTATACCCACTCTGCATCTTAAGAACTCCTTTGTTCCCAAAGCTTTAATTATGGACTGGACTCCTTTATGACCTCCGCTACTTCTTGAGAAGGAGAATCTGATGGTTCCCACGGGGAGATCTATATCGTCATGTACCACCACCAATCTTTCCGAGGGACTTGCAAAGTGTTTTACTACACGCTTTGTCGGTCCTCCCGAGAGATTCATGAAAGTGAGGGGGAGGGCGAGTATCACCTTTCTTCCTTCTATGGAACTCTTTGAAACGAGACAATCAAGATGTTTCTCTCTTAAAAGAGAAGGGAGACCCGCTTCTTTTTTAAGGTGTTCTATAACGCGAAATCCCGCGTTGTGCGCCGTTTTCTCGTATTTTTCCTTGGGATTCCCGAGCCCTACAAGGACATAGTCCGCCTTGGGCTCCTCGTTTCCCAATATCTTTTTCTTGAACCTGGAAAGCATTCTTTGATTATAACCCATCACTTGCACCAATAAAACACCCTCCTTTGACACCCCAAACACCCCCGCCTAGCATGTTGACCTCCGAGGTCAACATGCTTGATAATTTTTCCCAAATTTGCTATCATCCGCCAATATGGGAAAAGTGGGAGATTATTTTTTAGAAGTTGCCAAAGTGGTGCTCCTAGTGCTCGTTATCGTATTGCCAATACGTTATTTTTTGTTTCAGCCCTTTATGGTGCGTGGTGTTTCCATGGAGCCGAGCTTTGAGCAATCCGATTACCTCATGGTGGATCAAGTCTCTTATAATTTCCGTGATCCCGAGAGAGGAGAGGTGGTGGTCTTTCACTACCCCGACAACCCTCAGAAGAGGCACATAAAGCGCATCATCGGCCTCCCGGAAGAAAGGGTGGTCATTGAAGAGGGTCGGATATCCGTGGAAAAGGACGGAGAATTGAAAGTACTGGAAGAGAATTATATCCTTTCTTCGGGAAGAAAAGATGAGGAGGTGACTCTTGAAGAGAACGAGTATTTTGTAGTGGGAGACAACAGAGAAGCGTCCTTTGACTCCAGGAATTGGGGGTCTCTCCCTCGTGAGAACATTATCGGCAGAGTATTCTTTCAAGTTTCTCCTTTTGATATTTTCGGATTCGTGGAAAGACCGGAATATTGACTGGAAGATAATTTCCAATTACCCAATTTCCAGGCAAGCTTGAAGTCCGAAATCGAAAATTGGAAATTCATTTATTATGCCCAAGAAATTCCAAAGTGTAAGCGGAATGCACGATGTATTCGGGGAGGATTACGATTATTTGGAGAGAATAAGGGATGTGGTCCGTAAGAATGCCGAAACCTACGGATTCGAAGGAATAGAGGTGCCCGTCATGGAAGATAAGAGGGTCTTTTCCCGCACGGTGGGAGAACAGACGGACATTGTGGAAAAAGAGATGTACACTTTCAAAACCAAGGGCGGTGACGAGGTCGCCTTAAGACCGGAAGGGACCGCTTCCATAATGCGAGCCTTCATAGAGCACAATCTCTATACTTGGCCTCAGCCCGTGAAATTCTTCTACTTTGAACCCTTCTTCAGATACGAAAGAGCGCAAGCGGGAAGGTATCGTCAATTCTGGCAATTCGGATTCGAGGTCATAGGAAAAGGAGGTCCGATAGTGGATGCGCAAGTGATCAAATTGACGCACAACATCTTCAAGGAACTGGGAGTGGGCGATGTGGAGGTCAAGATAAATCACATGGGCGATGAAACCTGTAGAGAATCCTTCAAGGAGGAGCTGAAGAAGTATCTCAGGAAAGAGAGCAATTTCCTTTGCGCGGATTGCAAGAGAAGAATGAAGAAGAATCCCTTGAGAGTCCTTGACTGTAAGGAATGTGTAAAGATAAGGGATAATGCGCCTCAGATAGTGGATTACATCTGCAAGAAGTGCAAGGAGGACTTTAAGCTTACGCTGGAGCTCCTTGAAGAAGTGGGAGTTCCTTACGATCTTGATCCGTTCCTGGTAAGAGGGCTTGATTATTATACCGGTACGGTATACGAATTCTTCGCTCAAAGAGAGGAAGAAGAAGATAAACCTCTTGCGCTCGGAGGGGGAGGAAGGTATGATGGTCTAAGTGAGCTTTTGGGAGGAGATGAGCGACCGGCGACGGGAGCGGCCATGGGAGTGGAAAGGACCGCTCTTCTCATGAAAGAGAGGGGAGTGAAGATAGAAAAGGAGCGCCCCAAGGTCTTCATTGCCCAACTTGGAGACCTTGCCAAAAAGAAATCTTTGGTGCTTTTCGAGGAGCTCAAGAAACATAAAGTACCCGTGGCCGAATCATTCGGACAGGATTCCCTGAAAGGCCAGATGGCGAGAGCATCCAAAGAAGGTGCTGTTGTAACCGTTATCATCGGAAAACAGGAAGCGGCCGAAGATGCGGCCATTTTGCGGGACATGGAATCGGGGCAACAGGAAAAGGTAAAAATGAAGGAGGTTTCCAAAGAGGTAAAAAGAATGATAAAAGCAAGACAATAAATAATTTATGAGTTGCCTCTTCTGCAAAATAGCGAACAAGGAAATATCCTCCGAATTCGTCCTCGAGAACGAGGATGCGGTGGTGTTCAAGGATATAAACCCCAAGGCTTCGGTACATCTCTTGGTGGTTCCCAAGAAACACATTTCCACCGTTAACGATATTAAAGAAGAGGACTGCGAGCTCATCGGAAAACTTTTCCTTACCGCAAAAGAAGCGGCGAAGGAGATGGGTGTCGTGGAGAGCGGATACAATCTGCAGGTAAACGTCGGAGAAGGAGGTGGACAAGAGATCTTTCATCTTCACATCCACCTCCTCGCAAAGAAGGAATGAAATAATAAGTGAACAAACAACAAACCACAAATTTGGATGGTGGCGGGGTGGATTTGTAATTTGTGTTTTGTAATTTGTAATTTACATAATTATGCCTTTAGAAGTAAAAAGAAAAGAAAAAGAGAATAACAGTAGTTTGGTGCATCGTTTCACTCGTTCGGTCATTCAGAGCGGTATTATCAGAGAGGCTCGAAAGAGGCGTTTTTACGAAAGGCCTTTGAGTGATAATGCCAAGAAACGATTAGCTTTAAGGAAGCTTCGTCTCAAGGAAGAGTACAGGAAGAAATGGAAAAGAGGTGAAGTGAGATAAGGATATGGAGAATATTCCTTTTATAGAGGTGAACGATCTTGTCGGTGTCTCTATTGAAAGGGAAAGGGTCTCTGAAGCGGTTCAGTTAGTGCTTAAAGAAGAAGGAATATCCGAAGGAGAGGCTTCCGTGGTTCTTCTTCCTCCGGAAAGAATGAGAGAGTTGAACAAGGAGCATCTGGGAAGGGATTATGTTACCGATGTTCTTTCTTTTCCTTACGCAGAAAAAGGAATTATCGGAGAGATAATAATGTGTCCCGAGAAGATCGAAGAGAACGCAAAGGGTGATTTTACAAAAGAATTCTTCCGCGTTATTATTCATGGTGCATTACATCTCCTTGATTACGATCACGCGCAACCGGAGGAAGAGAAAGAGATGACGCGGAGAACGGAGCACTATTTAAGGAGTCTTGATTGGTAAATAAATTCTTTAAAGAAGAGCTACAATGACTAAGACCCCCATAATTGCCGCTTGTGACGTGGGAACGGGTACCGTGAAGACGATCATCGTCCAAAAGGAGCCCGAAGAAGCGGGTTACAAGGTTCTGGGAAAATCGGAGAACGTTTCCTCGGGGGTCAGAAAAGGTGTTGTGCAGGATCCGGAAAGAGTGGGGAGGATCATCAAGGACACCATGGAAGAAGCGAAAGGAGAGGCGGGAAAAGAAGTGGAAGAGGTTTACGCCAACATAAACGGAGTTCACATATTCTGCATTGCTTCCAAGGGCCTTATCTCGGTCTCTCGTGCCGATCAAGAGATATCCAGAGAGGATGTTGATCGGGTCATAGAAGCCGCGAAGACATTCTCTCTCCCTCAAAATAAAGAGATACTGGAAATAATTCCCAGGGAATACGTCATAGATAAGCAAGAAGGGATCAAGGATCCCGTGGGACTCCAGGGGGTGAGACTCGAAACGGAGATCGTCGCTTTGGGAGGTTTCGTCTCTTATTCCCGTAATTTGAGTCAGGCCATACTGAATGCCGATCTGCAAGCGAACGACCTTGTTCTTGATCCCATTGCTACTGCTCGTGCGGTACTTACCACTCAAGAGAAAGAGCTCGGGGCCCTTGTGGTCAACTTGGGTGCCGGCACTACCGGAATATCCGTATATGATGAAGGGAATCTCCTTCATACGGCCGTTTTTCCCGTGGGAACGAACAATATAAGGAACGATATTGCTATTGGATTGAAAGTGGACGTGGAGACCGCGGAATTCATAAAGAACAAATTCAGCTCTTCCATTCTCGGCGAGAGAAGTACCAAGAAAGAAAAGATCAAGCTTACTTCCGGAGAAGAGGTGAGCTTCAAGCGCAACGAAATAAAGAAGATAGCGGAACCGAGAATGAACGAGATCTTTGATGCGATCCAAAAGGAATTAAAACAAATATCCAAGCACAAGGATCTTCCCGGAGGAGTGGTTCTTACCGGAGGGGGAGCGAAGATACCGCACTTGAAGGAAATGGCAAAGAAGAAACTCGGACTTCCTTGCCGCATAGGAGCTCCTCGGAGATTCTTTCCGCTTGAAGAGGACACTTCCTTTTCGAGTGTATGCGGGCTGGTTCTTTGCGGAATGGATTTTGAGGAAGAAGAAAAGAAACCCGTGAACGTGAAAGGGTTCCTTGAGAAAATAAAAAAGGTTTTTAAAGTTTTCATGCCTTAAGGATAAATCCATGAAGGAACTACCAAAAATAAAAGTGGTCGGTATCGGAGGATCGGGAGGTAACGCTATTTCCCGAATGGCGGGATGTGAGATAAAGGGAGTGGAATTCATTACCGTGAATACCGATTTTCAAGACCTAAAGAGCGCCAAGGGCGATGTAAACCTCCGTATTGGAAAGAAGCTTACGGAGGGGCTCGGTACGGGTATGAATTCCGAGCTCGGCAAGAAGGCGGCGCAAGAGAACCGCGACGAGATAGCGAAAAAGCTAGAGGGTTCCGATATGGTCTTTTTGACTTGCGGACTGGGAGGAGGAACGGGAACCGGAGCACTGCCGGTGGTCGCCGAGGTGGCCAAGGAAGCGGGAGCTCTCACCATCGCGGTGGTAACTACACCCTTTTCCTTTGAGGGCAAAGAGAGGTCCAAGGTTGCAAAGAAGGGATTGAAGGAAGTCCAAGATAAAGTGGACACCCTCATTCCCATCTCCAACGACCGGCTTCTTTCCACTCTTGATCCCAATACTTCCTTGAACGACGCCTTCTGGGCTTGTGATGAGATATTGAGGCAAGCGGTGCAGGGTATATCGGACCTCATTACTCTTCCCGGGATAATCAATATCGATTTCGCCGATGTTAAGGCCATTATGAAGGATTCCGGTTCGGCGCTCTTCGGAAAAGGCTCGGCAAAAGGAAAGAGACGCGCGGAGGAAGCGGCTCTTAACGCTTTGGACCTCCCTCTTGTTGATCTTTCCTGTGAGAATGCCAAAGGAGTTCTCTTCAATGTCAACGGCGGTAAGGACCTGAGTCTTTCCGAGGTTTACGAAATAGCGGAGGTCATAAAGAAGAGGGTTTCGCCCGATGCGAACATTATCTTCGGCGCGGTAGAGGACGGTAGTCTGGAAGAAGAGGAAATAAAAGTTACCGTGATAGCCACCGGATTCTGAAAATCAGTTTAAAGATTGTGAAAGTATGTGCGGGAATCACGAGTAAAGTTAAATTCGAGTACTGAAGTTTCCAAGTTCCAAACATTCATAATTTCCAAACAATTTCCAAATCTTCAATTTCCAAATTCTAAACTTATTTCATTATTTTAATTTTTAAAATTCGAATATGTTTGGAAATTAAATAATTGGAAATTGAGAATTTATTTGGAAATTTATTACTTGGAAATTGGAAATTCAATTCTCGTATTGATATTTGTATTGTTCGCATGAAAGAAAGTTTTATAGGTTTGCATTAATGTAGTATTATGTTTGGAGCTTCCAGACATATTATTTTTTATAAACCTTCAAGTAAGCTTCCATTATGATATCCAGAGTAGAAAAACGGAACGGAGAAAAAGTTGAATTCGATTCACAAAAGATAGAAGAGGCGGTCTATAAAGCGTTCACATTCACCAAAGAAGGGGGTAGAGAGACAGCGCGCGAGATGACCGAAAAGGTTCTTGACCTCTTGATGAGAAGGTTCAGTGCGGACGAGGTTCCTCACGTGGAAGAGATACAGAATATAGTGGAAGAGGTGCTCATAATGGAAGGTTTTGCGGAAACGGCCCGCAACTACATCATATACAGAGAAAAAAGAAGAGAGGTGAGGGAAACCGCTTCCGAGCTCGAGGATCCCACGGAACTTATCGAGAGCTATATTGACGAGCTGGATTGGCAAGTGAAGGAGAACGCCAACATGACCTACTCTCTGCAGGGTCTCAATCAATATGCCACCTCTCATATATCCAAGAAATATTGGTTGAACAAGATATATCCCGAGAAAATAAGAGAAGCGGCCAAGAACCAGGATTTTCATATTCACGATTTGAATATCTTGGCCACTTATACCTTTTTCGGAAGAGAGGTTATTCTCGTGAAATTCTCCGGAGAAATGAAACTTCTCTCATTTCGTGACCTATACGAATTCATTGACGTACCGGAATCTTTGCTGAGTGAAAAAGATCAGGCCTTTGCCAAGTATCCCGAGGATCTCTATGTCTTTGACAAAAAAGGCTGGACCCAAGTAAAGAGGTTGGTGAAGAAGAAGAAGGAAAGAGAGATGAGGTTTCTCAAGTCGGAACAAGGACGAAGTGTGGTAGTTACTGATAATCATCCCTTTATTGTAAAAGAAAATGAAAAAGGAGAAGAAAAAGAAATAGAGAGACAGGAAGTAAAAGAAAAAGAGCATTTGATGGAAAGCGTAAACCTTCCCGATTTCGTGAACAAGGAAGGGGTCTTTGAAAAGAATTTTGTTTACTTGGCGGAAGAATTATTGAGGAACGGCGTTGAAGAGTTCTTCTTGGAGGGAGTGGACAGAAAAGAATTCGTTAAAGAGTGGAACGGAAAGCTGAACGTAGAAGGAACCATTAGTGTCTCCAATTCTGCGAATGGCATGGATAATAAGTTGGACCTTACGGAGAATTTGGGGTATCTCACGGGAATGTTCATTGCCGATGGTAGTTACGGTAGTGACAAATTGGTCATTACCACGGGAGAAGAAAAGGTTATAGAAAGAATAAAAAAAGCTTGTCACGAACTCGGTTTGAGGTGTTATGAAAACGAGAAAAAGGAGGGTAATGCAAAAAATATCTCCATCAATTCCGCCACCTTAAAGCTTCTTTTTGAAGAGGTGTTTCGGATAAACGATAAAGCTAAGAACAAGAATCTTCCCATAGATATCTTAAGTTACAATATTGATTTTGCGAAAGGAGTAGTAGCGGGGATCATAGATGGCGACGGTACCGTATCTCCTTCTGATGATTCTCACAATGATAGCCAGGTCCTTATAAGAGTTGCTTCAAGGACCATGTTGGAGCAGTTGGCGGTACTCCTTCAGGTTTTCGGCATAGTGCCCCGAGATAGAGCGGAAGGAGTGGGGAGCAAGAGAGAGTTGAACGGAAGAGAGGTAGTGCAAAATTACCCCTTGTACGGATTGAGTTTCTCCAAGAGAGAAGATGTTGAGATCCCTTCCTTTAAGTATAAAGAAGCGAGCGCGGCTCGTAAGTCGTGGAGGGCGGATAATTACGGGTGGAACAAGGTGTTGAACAATGAGGTCACCGAAGTTTATGAAGAATGGATATATGATATTACCACGGAGTCCGGAACCTTGGTGTGTAACGGCGTTTTAGTTCATAATTGCTGTGGGTGGGATCTTCACGATATCCTTATGCGTGGATTCGGAGGAGTTCCTTCCAAGGTGGAGTCCAAGCCTCCCAAGCACCTCCGTCCCGCCTTGGGGCAAATAGTGAATTTCTTTTTTACCCTCCAAGGTGAATGCTATAGCGAAGATACTGAAGTTCTTACAAAATCGGGATGGAAATATTTCTATGAGGTTAAAGAGGACGATGAAGTCTTTACCTTGAACACCGAAACCGGAGAGATGGAACTTCATAGACCTCGGAGATTTTATGAGTTCGAACACGACGGGGAGTTGTATAATTTCAAGTCCAAGAAATTGGATCTTCTCGTTACTCCCAATCACAACATGCTTGTAGCTCAATATTATCCGAAGAAGAAAGATGATTACGAGCTGAAGTTTATAAAGGCCAAGGACTTCAATCCCCGGACGCATTCCTTACTTTGTAGTGATCTTCAGGATAAAGTTTCTTCTCACCTAAAGAAAGAAAAAATGGTAATGGCCGGATCTGAAAAAGAAGAGGAGGTACTATCTTCCCGATTGGAACCAAAAGAATATCCTGACCTAGAAGAAAATAGAGTGGAAAATATAGAGAAGCCTTACTATAAGGGGAAGGTCTATTGTCTCGAGGTTCAAAATCACACGCTTTATGTAAGAAGGAACGGCAAAGCTGCTTGGTGTGGTAATTCCGCGGGAGCGCAAGCGATGAGCAACTTTGACACTTACCTTGCGCCCTTCATAAGAAGGGACGGACTCAACTACAAACAAGTGAAGCAATCCATTCAGGAGTTCATTTTCAACTGCATGGTCCCTACTCGTGTGGGCTTTCAGTGCCTTTCGGAGGATACCGAGATACTTACCAAAGAAGGTTGGAAGACTTATGAACAAGTAAAAGAAGGAGAGATCATAAAAACTTTCAATCCCGAAAAGAGAATCATCGAGGAAAAAGAAGTAAAGAAAGTGTTCAGCAGAGAGTATGAAGGAAAGATGTATCGTGTCTTGAACAGGATACAGGATCAACTTCTTTCTCCCAATCACCGAATGGTCCGCAAGAGATTCAATACCAATAATTATGTACTTGAAGAGGTGGAGAAGGTCATGGAGTTCAATTCTCCTCAAGCTGTCCCTATTGCCTCTTCTAACAATAACGAAGATATCGATCTTACCAATGAAGAGATAAAGCTTGCGGCCTGGATAATTTCCGAAGGGAGTCTTGAAAAGAGAGGGAATTGGAGAAGAATTACGATATATCAATCAAAGGAAAAGAACAAGGAAAAATACGAAGAAATTCTTTCTCTACTTGATATATTGGGCTTCGAGTATAGTCTACAGGAAGGATCCGAATCGCTTGGGGACGTGGTGATGCAAATAAGATTTGATTCGGACAACTCCCGAGAGATCCTTAAGTTGTTTGATACGGAAGATAAGGTAAAGAAGATACCCGAGAAATTCCTCGAGATGAGCCAAGAACAGAGCAGAATCTTCCTTGAGACCTACATAAAAGGAGATGGTCACGAGAGATCCAAGATAACGGTTTCCGACAAAGAAACGCTTGAAGATCTGCAAAGAATAGTTGTCAATGCCGGTTATGGATTTACAGTCGCAAAAAGAGATTCCTCCGGAGTCGGGAAAAAGCTTCTCTACATTCTAAGGCTTATAAGGCATCAAGAAACTTATATAAGGGAAATAAAAGAAGTGGATTATAAAGGGGTTATCTGGTCCGTGAATACAGATAATGAGACAGTAATAGCAAAGAGAAAAGGAAAGGTCTTCATAACCGGGAATACTCCCTTTATTAATACTTCTTTGGATGTAACCGTTCCCGACCACCTCAAGGATCAACCCATTGTAATAGGAGGAGAGCCGCAAAAAGAAACTTATGGGGAGTTTCAAGAAGAAATGGACATCTTCAACAAGGCCTTCTATGAGGTCCTCATGGAAGGTGACTCCAAAGGGAGACCCTTTACCTTTCCCATACCTGATATTTCCATAAGCAAGGACTTTAATTGGGAAAATCCGGCTCTCGATCGTATGTGGGAGGCCACGGCGAAGTACGGAATCAACTATTTCAGCAACTTTGTTAACTCCGATATGGATCCCGAGGACGCCCGCAGTATGTGTTGTCGGCTGCGCCTTGATAATAGGCAACTGATAAAAAGAGGAGGAGGGCTTTTCGGGTCCAATCCTCTTACGGGTTCTGTGGGTGTGGTGACCATCAATTTGCCTCGTATAGGATACCTTTCTAAAGACAAAGATGAATATTTCCAAAGACTTGCGGAGCTCATGGATCTTGCCAAGGATAGCTTGGAAATAAAGAGGAAGGTCTTGGAGGATTTCATCGAAAAAGGACTCTATCCTTATACAAAGCATTATCTGTACCCAGTAAAACAGCTGCGAGGTTCTTATTTCGGTAATCACTTCTCCACCGTCGGTATCATCGGAATGAATGAATCACTCTTGAATTTCTTGGGCGAGAACATTGCTTCTGAAAACGGGAGAAGCTTTGCGCTGGAGGTTATGGACTTCATGCGGGATAGGCTGGTAGAATATCAAGAAGAAACGGATAACCTTTACAACCTTGAGGCAACACCCGGAGAGGGAGCTTCCTACAGGCAAGCGAGAGTGGACAAGGAAAAGTATCCCGATATCATAACTGCGGGCACGGAGGATGCGCCCTATTATACCAACTCCGTGCATCTTCCCGTGGGATACACCAACGACCCCTTCGAGGCGTTGGACCTCCAGGACGAATTACAACAGATGTTCACCGGAGGTACGGTCCTTCACTTGTTCTTGGGAGAGAAGGTGGACGACCCGGAAGCCGCCAAGAACCTTATTCGTAAGGTTTGTGAGAATTATCACCTTCCTTACGTTACCATTACTCCAACCTTCTCCATTTGCCCCAATTGCGGTTACATCAAAGGAGAGAAGTTCTATTGTTCGAATTGCAAGCTGAGAGGTCCCAAGGAGAGAATAAAGAAGATAAAATGAATCCCTAACTTCATGTGCCGCCTAAGAAGTGCGCATGAAAACCTTTATGGGTGAAATAAAAGAAAAACCTATTTTTTACAGCAAAAGCAAAACTCTTCGCGAGGCCAAGGAGGGCAAAGCGGAGTGCTTTGACTGCCATACCTCTATCAAGGTAAATGAGGAAGAGGTAGAAAACGGTTCTCTCCTTGTTTATGAGGATAACGGGCGTGAGATATTCGCTTTCAAGTGCGATGAATGCCTTAAGAAGAGTGAAGAACTCTCCGAATACAAAGAGTGCGAGGTGTACAGCAGGATCGTGGGCTATATCCGCCCCGTGAAGCAGTGGAACAAAGGAAAGATGAGAGAGTATGAGGAAAGAAAGGAATACGACAAGGTCTTGCAAGAATAACTCTTCATGCTCATAAAGGGACTGCAGAAGACCACTCTCATAGACTATCCCGGAAAGGTGGCTTGCACTGTCTTCCTGGGAGGTTGTAATTTCCGTTGCCCCTGGTGTTATTCCGCCGAGCTGGTGATTCCCGAGAAAATGGAAGATCTTCCCGATATTAAAGAAGAAGAATTCTTTGAATTCCTACAGAGAAGAAAAGGGAAGTTGGACGGCGTGGTCGTGTGCGGTGGAGAGCCTACTGTTCAGCGGGGTCTATCGGAATTTTTGAAGAGAATAAAAGAAGAGGGTTTCTTGGTAAAACTTGATACCAACGGGTCGAATCCCGATATCCTTGAAGAGCTTCTCTCAAAGGAACTCCTTGACTATATTGCCATGGATATCAAGGCTCCCCTTGATGATGCTCAATATTATCGAGAGGTCACCGGAGGAAAGGCCGACACGGAAAGCATCAAAAAGAGTGTTGATATCGTTATGAACTCGGGAAAGAAATATGAGTTCCGAAGCACCCTGGTTCCCGATATTCACACTCTGGAGAAGGTGGAGAGAATGGCTCGCTCCATAGAGGGGGCGGAGAGGTATTTCCTGCAGAGATTCCTTCCCGAGAAAACCCTTGATGAGGAGTTTCTCCGGAAGAAACCCTTCTTTGATGAAGAAATGGAGGAGTTCAAAGAAAAAGCAAACTCCTACGTGAAAATGTGTCAGGTAAGATAAGCATCTCCAAGAAAGCTTTTTTCTCATCCCTTTCCTTTATTGTTGGAATACTTACCGCGAATACCGTTATCCTCGGTATTCTTTTTGTGCTCTTTTTCTTTTTTATTTTGAGAGATAAGCTTTTCCTTCTTTTTTGTCTTTGTGTGCTCCTTTTCGGGGCTCTTTATTTTCAACTTGCTCTCTATTATATTCCCGAAACTCCCGAATCTCCCGTGCGCGGGATGGTGGTGGAAGAACCTTCTCCCGCGGGAAATTCCGATGAACTCCTTGTTGAGCATAAAGAGGGAAAGACGAAAGTTTACACGGATCGTTCTTCCGGATATGAGTATGGAGATATTCTTCTTCTTGACGGAGAATTCGAGAAACCTTCTCCGGAGGGATATGTCAATTATTTAAGAACCAAAGGAGTGTACCACACCTCCTTCTTTCCCGAGATAGAAAAGAAAGGAGAAAGCCCTCCCTTCTTTAGCGAAAAGCTCATCTCCTTGAGAAAGAGAGCTCGTGAGAATATTCGGGGAGTTCTTCCCGTTCCCGAGAGTTCTTTTCTTGAAGCGATGGTACTTGGGGAAAGAGAAGCTTTCTCGGAAGATCTCAATGAGAGATTGAGTCTCTCGGGTACACGCCACATTACTGCTATTTCGGGAATGCACATTGCTATCATCTCCACCCTTCTCTTTTACCTTCTTTTGATGGCGGGGATCAAAAAAGAGAAAGCGGCTCTTTCTTCTCTCTTTTTCATCATACTTTTTATTGTCTTTGTGGGAGCTCCCGCTTCCGCTGTGAGAGCGGGGGTCATGGGAGGAGCGGTACTCATTTCCGGTATCTCCAAAAGAAAACCTGCTTCTTTCCGGCTGCTTTCTTTTGCCGCGGCGGGAATGCTCTTTTTCAACCCTCTCCTTCTTCATTTCGATCTCGGATTTCAACTCTCCTTTCTTGCTGTTTCGGGCATCCTTCTCCTTCATAAACCCTTGAAAAGATTTTTCATGAGAAACACCCTCTTAAAGAAGAACGAGAGAGTAACGGACCTTGTTGCGGTGACCTTGGGAGCACAGATCTTCGTGTTTCCTCTCATACTCTATAACTTTGGGTATATACCTCTTCTCTCGGTTCCGGCCAATCTCCTCATCGTCCCGATCCTACCCCTGATAGTTGCCCTTGGCTTCGGTGTTGCCCTTACCGGGTCTCTTCTTTT
>CAYRME010000007.1:0-18821 GCA_964425505.1 uncultured Candidatus Saccharibacteria bacterium | reverse complement strand
CCCGTACTCTCGAACATCCTTCTTATTTGACGCTTTTTACCCTCTGAGAGGAGGATCCTGAACTTTTTCCCCGAAAGATACTCTACCTCTTTTGCTTTTGTCTTCCGATCAGACCCTTTTATTTTTACTCCTTTTAAGAATAACTTTCTGATTTGCAAGGGGTCAAAACCGCCTTCTTTCACCTTTACAAGGTATTCTTTCTCACACCCGTAACGAGGGTGCATCAATTTATTTGCCAAGAGACCATCGTTCATTAAGAGCACCATCCCCCGACTATCCTTATCAAGCCTACCAGCTATAAAAAGCCTATAAAAGGAAAGTAACTTCTTTCCTTTTTCACTCTTTTTAAGGACATCGAATACATTTCTTTCCCCTTTTAGAGAAGCAGTGGTGCAAACAAGACCCTTTGGTTTATTCAATTTTATATAGATACTCTCGAGAGGTTCAATTCTTTTTCCGTTCACGGTTACTTCGTCCTTGCTTCCAACTTTCATTCCCGGCTCGGCAAGCTTTCCATTCACAAGAATAACATAACTTGAAGAGGGAGAGTTCTTGCAAAGCATTTCATCCGCTTTTCTACGAGAGCAGTAACCGCTCTCGGATATATAACGCTGTAAAGGTATTTCTTCCATAAGAAGTTTAAAGTTCCGTTAGAACAACGGTACCTTCTTCGGTTATGGCAATAGTGTGCTCAAAATGTGCGGACAAAGAACCATCTGCTGTTTCTATTCCCATACCATCACTTGACCTTCTGGTCTTCGGGCTACCAAGCGAGAGCATGGGCTCAATGCAAAAGACCATACCCCTCTCAATAGGCATTCCTTTTCCTCTTCTTCCTTCATTCAACACCTGGGGTTCCTCGTGCACCTCCTTTCCTATCCCATGCCCGCAAAGCCCCTCCATGGCCAAAAAACCGCTTTTCTTTATGTGTCTCCCCACAGTATTTCCCACATCGCCCAAGGTATTGCCTTCAATCGACTTCTTTATTCCTCTCTTTAAGGCTTTCCTGGTCTCCCTCATTAGCCGTGAAGCTTCTCCGCTCACCTCTTTTATGGGAATAGTAAGAGCCATGTCCGTATGAAAACCCTTATAAAAAAATCCCAGGTCCAAAGAAAGAACATCTCCCTCCTTTAGAGAATAATCGGAAGGGACCCCGTGCACAACAACTTCGTTCAAACTAGCACACAGAGCGGCGGGAAAACCTTTGTACCCCTTGAAAGAAGGTTTTCCGTGATTCTTCTTTATGAGCTCCTCCGCTTTTTCATTCAAGAAGGAAGTGGTCACTCCCGGTCTTGCTTCATTCTTTATTTCTCCCATTATAGTAGCGAGCCTCTTTCCTCCCTCTTTCATGACCTCCATCTCTTTTTCCGATTTTAGGTAAACCATGTCTTAATTTTCAATTGCTCAATTCTCAATTTTCAAGCCCTCCACCCGGAGGTTTAGTCCAAATAAAAGATCAGGAGCTCTTCCTGATCATCTGTCATTCTCCTTTTTCCAAGAAGGGCTTCAATTTAGCTCTCAACTCTTCCCAGACGCCCTCCACAGAGTTCTCTCCGTTCACTTCCACCAAGGAGCCCCTCTCCCGGAAATGCTCAATGACGGGCTCAACTTCATCCTTGAACCAACTCAATCTCTCTTTTATATCTTCACCCGTATCATCGCTCCTTCCTCTCTTTTTGAGTCTCTCATAAGCTTCTTCTTCGCTTATGTGAATATGACAAGCCACTATCTCATCCCACTCAAACATTTCAAATACCTCCTCGAGCATCTTGGCTTCATAAAGCTTTCTCGGGTTTCCGTCAAACACTACACCTTCAACTTCTCTCTCGTGAAAATCGATAAGAAGAGGCATCCAAATCATAAAAACAAGCGGAGTGGGAATGAGCTTTCCGCTTGAAAGAGCTTCATTTATCCTTCTTCCTATTGCATCCTCATTCTTGGCCCTCTTTCGTAGTTCGGCTCCTGTCTTTATGAACTCAAAGCCGGTCTCTTTTATTAAAAAATCAAGTTGAGTCCCCTTTCCACAACCCGGACGACCTATGAGAAATATTATTTTTGGTGACATGTTCTTCGCGATACCCTAAGAGAATAAACTTTATTAAATACTCTCATATTCCCTCATCTGCAACTGAGCATTTATTTGTCTTATGGTCTCCAGGACCACACTCACAATAATGAGCAGTGCCGCTCCACCTACAAGAAACCCGAAAGCATCAATACCGGTTATTCCCGAGACGATCATGGGTAGAACCGCCACCGTACCAAGAAAGATAGCTCCCAAGAAAAGAACTCTGTTCAATATATATTTCAAGTAGTTGGCAGTCGGCTTCCCGGGCCTTATTCCCGGAACAAATCCTCCCATCTTCTGTAAGTTCTCCGATACATTGTTCGGATCGAAAGTTACCGCCGTATAGAAATACGTAAAAAGGCAAACAAGAATGAAGATCATGCCTCCATAGACCCAAGTAGTCTCAAGAATCACCGAGGCGGATTGGGCTATATCTCCGATCATTCCTCCCATTTCTCCCAAGAACCCGACTACCATGGAAGGAAGGACGACTAACGACATCGCAAAAATGATGGGAATAACACCGGCCGGATTGAGACTTAAGGGAAGGTACGTAGAAGCTCCTCCATACATCTTCCTTCCTTTAACCCTTTTCGCGTAAGAAACGGGAATATTCCTTCTCGCTTCGTTCACATAAACCACCGCAATTATAATGGGTATACCGAGGGCAAAGAAAAGAAGATACATGGGAACCGCCTGAGGGTCATACATAACCTCTCGTATCATATGCCCTATATTGGAAGGAAGGGCGGATATGATCCCCGCAAAGATCATTAACGACACTCCGTTACCGATCCCTTTTTCCGAAATAAGTTCTCCGAGCCACATCAAGAACACGGTACCCGCGGTTATGACCATAAGAATATTAATGGTCTCCAAGACACCTAAGGGCGGAAGTACCTGCTGGTTTTGAAAGAGAGTCAACATCCCGAATCCTTGTATGAAAGCAAAAGGTACGGTTAACATTCTTCCGTATTGATTCACCTTTTGCCTTCCGGCATCACCCTCTTCCCTGTACATCCTCTGTAACTGAGGCCATACCAAGGTAAGTAACTGAATTATGATCACAGCGGTAATATAGGGACCGAGTCCAAGCATTACAATGGAAAATTGGTCTAGGGTGCCCCCTACCAACATATCCGCGAACTGGAACATCTCGAATTGAGCAAAAAGCTCTTCCATTTTCGCCGGATCAAATCCCGGCATGGGAATGTTCGCCATGAAACGAAAAAGAGCGAATATTCCCAAGACGAACAATATTCTGTTCCTGAGATCGGGGATTTGAAAAACTTTTGTGATCTTATCGAACATCAAATAATATCTAATTCTTGCTCTCTATGGTTCCCCCCGCTTTTTCTATTTTTTCCTTCGCAGCCGCGGAAACAATACAATCCTCCACATTGATCTTCTTTTCTATCTTGCCTTTTCCGAGGATCTTTACAGGGAATTTCTTACTTTTCTTTAAAAGTTTCTTTTCTCTCAAGGCTTGAGGGGTTACTTTGTCACCTTCCTCAAAAACTTTGTTCACGACTCCCACATTCACCACCTGGACTTTGCTTAAAGGTGAGAACTTGTAACCTCTTAATTTGGGGTAACGCTTGATAAGCTCTCTTATCATGGGAGCCATTTTAGCACCCGCACGGGATCTCTGCCCTTTAACACCTTTTCCCGAGAAATAACCTCTTTCTCCCGAGCGAGCTATCCTTTTCTTTTTCTGAGGTCTGTTCTTGGGTTTTAACTCGTGAATCTGCATATTATTTATCTACTTCCTTATTGGCAACACTCTTTTGGTTTTCTTTGTCTTCTTCATTCTCCTTTTCGTTTGAAGAATCTTCCGCGGCCTTCCTTTGAGGAACCTTAAGTTCTTTCAGGGCTTCAATGGCCGCCTTAGCATTATTTATTTTATTTCTGGTATTCCCAAGAACCTTTCCGGAAATATTCTCTATTCCCGCTAAAGAACAAATGGTCCTTACCGTTCCTCCGGCAACCAAACCCCTTCCTTCGGTTTGAGGTTTCAAGAGAATAGTGGCAGCTCCGAACTTCGCTTTCACTTCATGGGGAATAGTTCCTCCTTCGGCTATAGGGACTTCCACTACAGACTTCTCGGCTTTCTTCGTGGCCTTCTCGATCGACTCCTGCACATCGCCACCCTTTGCGGTCCCCACTCCCACCTTTCCTTTTTGATTCCCCACGATCACCAAGGTCCTGAAGCGTAATCTTCTCCCTCCGGCCGTCATTCTCTCTACTCTGCTTATATCAAGCACCTCATTATCAAATTCTTTTTTTGTTTCGGTTTTTTTCATACTTTCCTTCTAAAGAGTTAGAAATTTGTTTACTCTCGTAAAAATTTAGAAATTCAAACCTTCTTCTCGAGCACCTTCCGCAACCGCCTTCACTCGACCATGATAAAGATATCCTTTTCTGTCAAACACCACTTCTTCTATTCCTTTCTCTTTGGCCTTTTTCGCCACATTCTTCCCCACATCAAAAGCTCTTTCCGTTTTCTTGCGCTCATCCTTCTTATCGCCTTTCTTGGGAGTATCATCCTCGGCCAAGATCGTTCTTCCATTGTCATCGTCTATCAGTTGCGCATAAGTATAATTCAAAGAACGGAAGACCTGCAAACGAGGTTTTTCCGAAGTCCCGGAAACACGCGATCTTACTCTTCTATGTCTCCTTTTCAATTTTTCCTTTTTTTCCAACATCATATATTGCTTATTTTCCCGCACCCTTCTTTCCTTCTTTGAGGGTGACTTCTTCATCTTTATACCTTATTCCTTTTCCTTTATAGGGTTCAGGAGGACGTATCTTTCTTATTTCCGCAGCAACACGACTAACAAGATCCTTTCTCGTCCCCGAAACGGTTATTATATCCTTGTTCACCGAGAATTCCACACCGTCTTCTTTTTTGACCTCCACGGGGTGCGAGAATCCCACCCTAAGAACGAGATTTTCTCCGCTCATTTCCGCACGATAACCAACTCCCTTGATCTGTAACTCCTTAGAGAAGCCTTCTTTTACTCCCGTTACCATATTGCTTATCAAAGACCTGGCAGTACCCCACATAGCTCTGCCCTTCTTTTTTGTTCCGGTCTTATGAACATGGATTTCTTTGTCATCGACCTCCACATTCACTTCAGGGGGCACCTCCATCGTTAGTTCCCCCTTGGGGCCCTTGACCGTAATAATTCCACCTTCCACTTTCGCTTCCACATTTTCCGGTATTTGGATCGGTTTTTTTCCTATTCTAGACATAATAATAAATTCAAAAATCAAAGCCAAAAATTACCAAACTTCACAGATAACCTCTCCTCCCAATCCTTCCTTTCTTGCTTCTTTGTTCGTCATTATTCCCCGAGGAGTGGATACAACGGATATTCCACGACCCCCTTTTACTTTACCAAGATCCTTGCTTTTTCTGTATATCCTTTGCCCGGGAGAGGATAGTCTCTCTATCTGAGTAATGACCGGAGTGCCCTCCTCATTGTAACTTAATACTATCCTAAAAAACCTCCTTTTGTCCTTTTTCTTCTTAAGTACTTTTTCCACAAATCCTCCCCTTTCAAGGGATAACGCAATATTATGCTTTATCGTGGAAAACGGGATATCCACAGTTTGCTTTCCTACCGCTTGCGCATTGCGGATCCGGGTTAACATGTCAGCTATGGGATCGGTATACATAATTTTGATTTTTCATACTACCAACTTGATTTCTTTACTCCGGGAATTTCGCCCTTGCTCGCCATTTCCCTGAAGCATATCCTACAAAGTCCGAACCTCCTCAAGAACCCTCTGTCTCTTCCACACTTAAAGCATCTCCTCACTCTCCTGGGAGTGAACTTCGGTCTTCTTTTGGATTTTTCTATTTTAGCTTTTCTGGCCATAATTATCGAAATATAATGTGGTTCACTCTTCTTTCTTTTCAAAAGGAATACCAAGCTTCTTTAGGAGCTCTACACCCTCTTCTTTGTTCTTTGCAGTGGTGGTTACTGTTATCTCCATACCAAAAAGAAAGTCGGTATCATCAGCAGATATCTCCGGAAAGACCAATTGTTCTCTTAATCCCACTGTGAGATTCCCGTTATCATCCACGGAAGACAATTTAACTCCCTTAAAGTCTCTTATTCTCGGGAACACCACGTGTATAAGCCTTTCCAAGAAATCGTACATCCTCTTTCCGCGAAGTGTCACTCTTACTCCTATGGGCATCCCTTCCTTCACCCCAAAACCGGAAATAGACTTTCTCGCCTTCCTTACTTGAGCTTTTTGCCCGGTGATCAAGGAAAGATCTTGAAAGATCTTTTCCAGTACATCATCTTTTCGAGAAGGATCTTTCGTTACCCATCTTCCAACTCCCACATTGATCGTGACCTTTTCCACCTTCGGGCACTGAAACACATTCTTTAAACCAAGCTCTTTCTTCAGCTCCGGCACCACCTCGTTTTTGTATTTTTCCTTTAGCTCCTGCATTATATTTTTTGATTGCATTTTTTACAAGTTCTAACTCCCTTCTCCTGCGAAACTCTGGTCCCTTTTTCGCATTTGGGACATACAAGCTTGATGTTCGAAGTAAAGACAGGAGCGGGGAATTCCACCACTTGCCCCGTCTTCTCTTTTCCTTTTTGTTGCTGTTTTTGTTGTTGAGGTGAAATATGTTTCTTCAAAAGGTTCACTCCTTCCACAGAAACTTTTCCTTCCTTGGGGAAAGCATATAACACTTTTCCTTTCTTTCCTCTATCTTTTCCTTTTGTTATAAGGACCGTATCACCTTTCTTTATTTTCATACGAAAAAAATTTAAACAACTTCTTTTGCCATAGTGGTTATTTCTTTGAACCCTTTATTCGCCAACTCCCTCGGAACAGGCCCGAAAACCCTTCCTCCTTTGGGTTTCTTCGACTTACCGTCAAGTACCACCGCCGCATTCTCATCAAATCTGACATAAGAACCGTCCTCTCTTCGATAATTATACTTCTGCCTTACCACTACCGCACGTACCACATCGTGTTTCTTTACAGTTTTTTGGGGTTCCGCTTTTTTGACCGCTCCCACAATAATATCGCCTATGCGAGCATAGCGTTTCCTTGTTCCTCCCAACACGCGAATGCATTTTATTTCTTTGGCACCCGCGTTATCGGCGATCTTCAGCATTGTCTCTGTTTGAATCATAGAACCTACTTACTTGGGATTATTCTCGAAGTACACCTTTCATTTCGAAGCTTTCTCCTTTTGAGAAGATTCCTCTTCGTTCTTAACTTCTATTCTTTTTGCCACCTTCCATCTCTTATCCTTGCTCTTGGGTTTACATTCCTCTATGATCACACTATCACCCTCCTTACACTCCTCATTCTCATCATGAGCTTTAAACTTCTTGTGGACCTTGATCCTCTTCTTGTAACGCGGATGTTCCTTTCTTCTTTGCACTTGAACCACTACGGTTCTTTGCATTTTATCGGAAACAACCACGCCCTGTAATCTGTTTCTCATAATTATTTTTCTTCGGCTTCTTTTAATATGGTTTTTATCCTGGCTATATCTCTTCGCAGATCCCTTGCTTCTTTCGTATTCTTCGATTTAGTACTGGCTCCCAAAAACTTCACCTCACTCAACCTCTTCTTCTTTTCCCTAAGAAGTTTCAAGCAGTCTTTCTTCGATTTTTTTCTTATCTCTTGTGGCTTCATCTCTTTACTTTCTTATGAATTTCGTCTTTACGGGAAGCTTATCTCCGGCTTTTCGCAAAGCCTCTCGCGCTTTTTCCTCCGATATTCCGTCAATCTCGAAGACCACTCTTCCCATTCTCACAGGAGCGGCATAATGATCAACAGCCCCTTTTCCTCCTCCCATGGGAACCTCTTGTCCTTTCCTTGTAACAGGTCTATCCGGAAAGATCCTTATCCACATTTTACCTCCTTTTCTCAGGTATCTTATAATAGCTCTCCTTCCCGCCTCGATCTGTCGTGAGCTTATCATCCCGCTTTGCTCCACCCTTAGACCAAAACTTCCGAAATTCACTTCAGTGCCTCTCGTGGCAACCTTCTTCGGTATTCTTTTTCTTTGCTTTCTATGTTTTACTTTCTTGGGAAAAAGCATAACTAGAATTTCTCACCTTTGTAAATAAACACTTTCACTCCTATCGCGCCGTAAGGACAACGTGCCATATCAAAAGCATAATCCAGGTCCCCTCTTATTGTCGTCCTTTTGAGCTGTCCTTGTTGAAAGAATTCCGTGCGCGCTATCTCGGAACCGTTCAATCTCCCCGCTACTTGTATTCTTACTCCCTGAACCTCCTTGTGCATCATTATTTTATGCAAGGCTTGCTTTACCACTTTCCGATAGGGGAGTCTTTTTTCCAGTTGTCTGGCTATCTCATGTGCGGAAAGAGAAGCCGAAAGCCAGGGATCCTTTATTTCTTTTATTTCCAGGCGCACATTTTTCTTTTCCCCCGAAACCTTGCGCAACCTCTTCTCGATCTTTTCTTTTAAGCGTTTCACTCCTTCACCCCCTCTTCCGATTATAAGGCCGGGTCTTGAACTGTGGATAAGAACACCAACCTCGTCGGGCGATCTCTCTATTTCCAACGTATCAACACCCGTATTACGAAGTTCCTTTCGAAGGAGCTTCCTTATTTCATAATCCTCTCTCAAGGATTCCGAGAAGTCGTTCTCGTAAAAACCTTTGGAATCCCATTCCTCTGTAACTCCGATACGATAAATTTTGGGGTGAACCTTGTGCGTCATTTTTTGGTCTTATAATCTAAAAACAATTGATTTATATGGCCTTTCTTCTGAATACTTGTTCTCTTTCTCCCTTGGTATCCTTCATGCTTTCATTCTGTTTTTCATTCTTGCCCACTTTCTTTCTTTTCTTCGGTGCAGTATCATCGTCCTTTGGCTTCTCTTCCTTGTAGACCTTCTCGATCTTGGCCCTCTTACCTTTCTTCTTTATCTCTTTGCCTCCTTTTTCCTTCAATTTTATAGAAACATGCGATGTCTTTTTGTGTATGGGAAAAACAGCTCCTCTTGCTCGAGGACGGAATCTTTTCATTATAGGGCCGCCATCCACTCTTATTTCAGCAATATAAAGATCGTCTTTTTTCAGGTTGAAGTTATGTTCCGCATTCGCCACCGCGGATTTCAATAACTTCAACATCGGTTTGGCGGGACGTTTAACGGTAAACTTAAGGATCTCCTCCGCTTCCCGCACATGACAACCCCTCACTAAATCCGCCACAAGACGGAATTTTCTCGGGGATATTCTCGCATACCTTAATTTTGCTTCTACGGACATATCTTATTATTTCTTCTTTTCCATTTCTCTTTGCATCTTTCCTCCGTGTCTAACGAACTTCTTCGTCGGAGAAAATTCTCCCAGGAGGTGACCCACCATTTCTTCCGTGACATATACCTTTACATGTTCCTTTCCATTATATACACCGAAGGTGTATCCGATCATCTCGGGAGTAATAACAGCATTTCTGGACCAGGTCTTTATTACCGCTTTCTTGTCACCGGGTTTTACATTCTCCAACTTCTTTAGAAGCTTCTCGTCAATGAAGGGACCTTTTTTTAAACTCCTCGGCATATATTTGGAATTTGATTATTATTTCTTTCCTTTTTTCTTTTTCTTTCTCTTTTTGATTATGTATCTGTCCGTATTCTTCCTTCTTCTCGTACGGACTCCGATCGCCTTTTTACCCCATGGAGTCTTCGGTGACGGCATTCCGATCGGTTGATTTCCTTCTCCTCCTCCGTGAGGATGGTCAACAGCAGCCATCGCAGAACCGCGAACAGCGGGTCTTCTTCCTTTTCTTCTCGACGTCCCCGCTTTCTTTAAGTCTCTGTAGCGATGTTCGGGGTTGGAAAGTTCACCCACTGTAGCAAAACAATCAGTGACCACCTTTCTAACCTCTCTTGAAGGCATGCGCAAATGCGTCATATTGCCCTCGTGAGCAAGTACAAGCGCGCCGGCACCGGCGCTACGAACCATCTTCCCTTCTCCGTCGGGATGAAGGGCGACATTGTGTACCATGGTCCCCACGGGAATATTCTTTAGTCGCATCCTATTCCCGGGTTTTATTTCCGCTTCCTCGGAAATAATGATCGTATCGCCCTCCTTTATTCCTTGCGGAGCAAGGATATACCTGAAGCCACTCCCCTCGTACTTTATCAAAGCAATGTGAGCACTTCGGTTCGGGTCATACTCTATGTTAACCACCTCCCCCTCTTCATTAAAGGGCTCTTGGCCGAAATTGACCACTCTATACATTCTCTTCACCCCTCCTCCTCTATGTCTCACTGTTATCTTGCCTTGATTCGACCTCCCAGCTTTTTCTTTAAGAGGTGTGATGAGATTTTTCCTTTTTTTGGCCTTGGAATTCATAACACAAAACTATGCTAAAGTCAAATCAATGCTTTGTCCTTTTTTAACCTTTACGATCGCTTTTTTGTATCCTTTTCTCTCTCCTTCTCTCCTTCCCATTCTCTTCTTTTTGGGAGGGATGTTGGCCACCCTCACTTTTTCCACGTTAACACCGTATCTTTTTTCCACTTCTCTCTTCACTTCTTCCTTATTAGCATCCTTTCTTACACGGAAAACATAATCACCTTCATTGGAAAGATCAGTCGATTTCTCACTTATGTGAGGCTTGAGCAACACATATTTCTCCTCCACCATCTCATTTTCCGTTGTCTTTTTCTTCTTACTCATGATTAAAATTCTTCATTTAAACTTTCTCGGTCTCGGCTTCTTTGTTCACTGCAAATCTTTTCTTTATGACCTCTAACGACTCCTGAGGTATAATCAGATACTTATAGCACATCAGGTCCAAAGGATTGATATCCTTAGCCTGCATGGTCTCCACACCTTGTAGGTTACGTGCGGAAAGAATAATATTTCTTTCCACTTCCGGGAGAACAAAGAGAACACTCTCTTCAAATAATTGCATATTCTCCAGAAACTTTTTCATTTCCTTTGTCTTGGGTTCTTTTATCGATAGATCGGATATAAAGAAGATCATTCCTTGTTCTCTTTTGGAGGAAAGGACCATGGAAAGCGCCTTTCTTTTTGCTTTCTTATTTATCTTCTTTTTATAGTTACGTTCCTTTGTCGGGCCAAAGGTAACCCCTCCTCCTCTCCAAATGGGAGAACGGATGGACCCATGTCTCGCCCTACCGGTTCCTTTTTGCCTCCACGGCTTTCTTCCCCCTCCTTTAACATCACCCCTCCCTTTGGCATGCGCCGTATTCTGATGTCTCCTGAGTTGTTTTGCACGAATTACCTGATGGATGAGATCCGGATTGACCTCTGTCGCAAAAACCTCCTCGGGAAGCTCGATCTTCTTCCCGGACTTCTTTCCTTGCATATTGTATAAATCCACTTTCATCATACCTTCTCTATCATTAAAATCCCCCCGTTCTTACCGGGAAGAGCTCCTTTTATTGCCATAAGGTTCTTCTCGGGATCCACGCTAACCACTTTCAAATTCTTCACCGTTATCTTATTCGTCCCCATTCGTCCCGGCATTTTCTTTCCTTTAAAAACTCTTTGCGGGAACATGGAACCGATGGAACCCGGTTTTCTTTCATTGTGTTTCGTACCATGGGTTTTTGTTGCCGCTCCTTTGAACCCCCATCTTTTTACCACGCCCTCAAATCCTTTCCCTTTGGATGTTCCCTTTACTTGTACCTTATCGCCCTCCGAAAAAGCATCTACCGAAATGGTGTCCTCGGGGGAAATGTCAAAACTTCCCCTCACCTCCTTCAAGTGTCGATAGGGCTTTGTTCTTTTCGATTTTCCCGCTTTCTTTTCATTGAGTTCTTCGAATCCCAGTTGCACAGCTTCATATCCATCCCTGTCCTTGTTCTTCACCTCCGTTACTTTGCACGGACCGGCTTCCACCAACGTAACCGGAAACGCTTCTCCGTTCTCATCGAAGACCTGGGTCATTCCCAATTTTTTTCCAAGAATAAAATTCATTTTTGATCTCGTTACAACCTCTTTTGACGAAACTAAATACCGAGGTTTTCCTCGATATTCCCAATGAAAACCTTTTAACTTTCCACCGCCAAGGAGTAGACCCCGCCTCACATCTTGATCTCAATGTTCACTCCCGTGGGCAGGGTCAAATTGCGCAACGCATCAAGAACTTTTGCGCCGGGATTGAGAATGTCTATTATCCTCTTGTGAATACGAATCTCGTATTGCTCCTTGGACTGATTATGAACAAAGGTGGAACGGTTCACAGTGTACTTCTTTATTTCGGTGGGTAAGGGCGTAGGCCCCGCCACCTCACTTCCATGCCTGAGCGCGGTGTCAATGATCTGCCTTGCACTGGTGTCGATCACTTTGTGATCATACGCTCGAAGGCGAATACGAATCTTTGATTTTACTTCCTTCTCTTTTGCCATTTCTTTCTTTATTTAAGAAACTGAAGACGGGACCGTATCGATCCACTTACTTGATTATCTTGGTAACAACCCCAGCACCAACGGTCTTCCCTCCTTCACGGATAGCAAATCTCATTCCTTCTTCCATAGCAACGGGAGCAATGAGCCTTACGGTCAATTTTGCAGTATCGCCGGGCATAACCATCTCCGTACCTTCCGGAAGATCGACCTCACCGGTAACATCAGTGGTTCTCATGTAAAACTGAGGCTTGTAACCCTTGAAGAAGGGAGTATGTCTTCCTCCTTCATCTTTACTGAGAATGTATGCCTCTGTTTCAAATTCCGTGTGAGGAGTAATGGAACCGGGCTTTGCAAGAACTTGCCCTCTTTCAATGTCATCCTTCTTTATTCCCCTAAGAAGAATCCCCGCATTATCTCCGGCTTGTCCTTCATCCAGACTCTTATTGAACATCTCGATACTTACCACGGTAGTCTTGTGGGTTTCACGGAGCCCCACTATCTCCACTTCTTCTCCGGACTTCACTACACCTCTTTCAATCCTTCCGGTAGCCACGGTACCTCTTCCTTCAATAGAGAAAACGTCCTCAACAGCCATAAGGAAGGGTCTGTCCACATCTCTCTGAGGTTCGGGGATATAGGAATCCATCGCTTCTACAAGTTCCATGACGGGCTCCAGCGATTCATCGTCCGCAGAAGAAGCTTCCGAAGCTTTCAGTGCGGAACCTTTTACAATGGGGATTTCATCCCCGGGAAATTCATACTCGCTCAAGAGTTCTCTTACCTCCGACTCCACAAGATCTATCATCTCTTGATCATCAACCATATCAACTTTGTTGAGGAACACCACAAGAGAGGGAAGTCCCACTTGTCTTGCAAGAAGTAGGTGCTCTCTTGTCTGAGGCATAGGTCCGTCGGTTGCGGAAACTACCAATATAGCTCCGTCCATTTGGGCCGCTCCGGTAACCATGTTCTTTACATATTCTGCGTGTCCGGGGCAATCAATATGAGCGTAGTGCCTGTTGGGAGTATCATACTCACGGTGGGAAATAGAGATCGTGAGTCCCCTTGCTTTCTCTTCGGGTGCGGAATCAATATCCTCTATAGTGGCCTTCTTTTCCGTATGCCCTTTCAAATGAAGAGCATTTATTATACCGGCGGTAAGAGTGGTCTTTCCATGGTCCACGTGACCAATAGTACCGACGTTAAGATGAGGTTTTTCTCTGTCGAATTTTTCTTTCGCCATATTTTTTTGGTTTTGCACCTACTTAAGATTAATAATGATATGAACTTCGATTCGTAATGCTCAATGATACCTTATTTTTCAAAAAAAGTCCACCGGGGAATTACCTTTCCCCATTCTTTATTTCCTGCGCGATATTATAAGGAACTTCTTTGTAGCTGTCAAATTCCATTGAATAACTACCTCTTCCCTTGGTAAGAGAACGGAGAGTGGTAACATAACCGAACATCTCAGCAAGAGGCACTTTCGCTCTTATTATCTTCTGGGTCACCTTTCCTTTGGTCTCCTCGGTAGACTCCACCTCTCCCCTTCTGGAAGAGAGGTCTCCCATTACGTCACCCAAGAATTCGGGAGGAATGATAACTTCCACTTTCATGAAAGGTTCAAGTAACACGGGATCGGCATTATTATATGCTTCCTTGAAACCAATGGAACCCGCGGCCTTGAACGCCATCTTGGAAGAGTCCACCTCATGAAAAGATCCATCATACAAAGTAGCCTTCACGTTCACAATGGGGCATCCCGCAAGGATCCCCTCATCCATTACTTCTTCTATTCCCTTCTCCACGGCGGGAATGTATTCTTGGGGTATCACCCCTCCTTTTATCTCATCCACGAACTCGAGTCTCTTGTCACTATCCTCCAAAGGCTCTATGCGCATATTCACATGACCATACTGTCCTCTTCCTCCACTCTGTTTTATGAATTTTCCTTCCGCTTCCGCCTCCTTTCTTATGGTCTCCTTGTATGCCACTTGCGGCTGACCCACCTGAGCGTCCACTTTGAACTCCCTCTTTAGTCTATCTACAATTATATCAAGGTGAAGTTCTCCCATTCCGGAGATGACCGTTTCTCCCGTCTGTTCATCTCCTTGTACTCGAAAGGTGGGATCCTCTTCAGACATCTTCCTCAAGGCATTTCCCATCTTTTCTTGATCCTCTCTGGTCTTGGGTTCTACTCGTATCGATACAACAGGTTCGGGAAAAGCTATTTCCTCCAGCATTATAGGGCTCTTCCCTTCGCTCAAAGTATGTCCCGTATAAGTCTCTTTTAATCCCACTACGGCAACTATATCTCCCGAATGTATCTTATCAAGCTCTTCTCTTTTATCGGCATGCATACGAAGGATGCGGCTAATCCGCTCCTTTTCTCCGTTATTGACATTCAATACATGAGAACCGCCGGAAAGAGTTCCGGAATAAACACGAATGAAGGTAAGACTACCCACGTAAGGATCGCTAGCAAGCTTAAAAGCGAGAGCGGAAAAAGGTTCTTCATCGTGGAGACCACGTTCCATCTCTTCTCCCGTCTTGGGGTCCACTCCCTTTACGGGAGGAAGATCAGTAGGAGCGGGAAAGTAGTCACAAATACCGTCAAGAACCGGTTGAACTCCTTTGTTCTTAAGAGCGGAACCGCAAAAGAGCGGCACTACGGTATAATTCAAAACACCTTTTCTTATCGCCTTCTTGACCTCTTTTTCTTCCGGCTCTTCTCCGTTCATGTACTTATCAAAAAGTTCTTCGTCCTCAGTAACCACCTTTTCCAATAGATCGTTCCTCCATTTTTCCACCTTCTCTTTCATGTCCTCGGGAACCTCTTCTTCTTCCACTACCTCTCCATACTTACCCCCGAATTTAATGAACTTCCTTTTTATGAGATCGACAACCCCCTCGAAATTCTCTTCTTCTCCCACCGGTAATTGCATGGGAACAACATCCGAGGTGAGTTTATCCTTGATGGATTGAAGGGCATCTTCATAGGAAGCCCCGGTTCTATCTATTTTGTTTATGAAACATAAACGAGGGACATTGTACTTGTCCGCCTGCCTCCAAACAGTCTCGGATTGGGGCTCCACTCCCGCTACTCCGTCAAAGACCACCACGGCACCATCAAGTACTCTCATTGACCTTTGAACTTCCGCGGTGAAATCAATATGCCCGGGAGTATCAATAATATTTATTCGATATTCGTTCTCCTTGGTCTTCTCAAGATCGGAAGGGACCCAGAAACAAGTAGTGGCGGCGGAAGTAATGGTTATACCCCTTTCCTTCTCTTGGGACATGAAATCCATTATCGCCTCTCCTTCATGAGTTTCTCCTATCTTGTGTGAAATGCCGGTGTAAAAGAGAAATCTTTCCGTAACAGTAGTCTTTCCCGCATCGATATGCGCGATTATTCCTATATTCCTATATCTTTCAATTGGGTATTCTCTGGACATGAACTAAGCAATAAAAAAATTAAAAAGAGTCATTGGATCATTTTTGGTCATTGGATTACTTCGCCAAATAAGCAAAGGCCCGGTTCGCCTTTGCCATTTTGTGCATATTCTCCTTCTTCTTGACCGCCTCTCCTTCGTTTTTGGAAGCATTAAGAATTTCTTCGAAAAGTTTTTCGTGCATCGGTCTGCCTTTCTTGTTCCTCGCTGTTTCTATTATCCACCTCATGGCAAGACTTACGGCGCGCTTCTTATTGACCTTCATGGGAACCTGATATGTAGCTCCTCCCACTCTTTTCGGCCTCACTTCCATACCGGGAGAAACATTGTAGATCGCACTATCGAATACTTCCGCGGGATCCTTCTTTTCTTTTTCCGCTATCTTTTCAAAAGCCTTATAAACTATCTTTTTCGCAGTATCCTTTTCTCCGTCACGCATTATATGGTTAATGAACTTGGATACCATTACGCTGTCGTATTGCGGATCGGGGTCAATAGGATGCACTTTATAACTCTTTTTTCCTTTTTCTTCGAACATAAATATCACTTTAATTGGTCGCTTAGGACTGGTTTCTTTTCGTTCCGTACTTACTGCGTGACTTCTTTCTGTTATCTACTCCGGTGGCATCCAAAGCTCCACGTACTACTTGGTATCTCACTCCGGGAAGATCTTTAACTCTTCCTCCTCTCAAGAGCACTACGGAGTGTTCCTGGAGCTTGTGTCCTTCGCCGGGAATATAAGCACTAACCTCCGCTCCATTCGAAAGTCGCACCCTGGCCACCTTACGAAGTGCCGAGTTCGGTTTTTTGGGGGTGATGGTCGTAACCTTGGTACACACTCCCCGCTTAAAAGGAGAAGGATGGTAAGATCTCTGATTCCTTACGTTATTGAAATCATAAGAAAGAGCAGGAGTTGCATCCTTCTTCTTCTGCTTCTTTCTTCCTTTTCTTATCAGTTGATTTATGGTCGGCATAAGAATCTCAAAAAAATAAACCGCAAAGACCTCAAGCGGTCTCTACTCTGCCTTATATTACACAAAATCCAAACAAAGTCAACCCCCACCTCGGGAAAATCCCAAATCACAAATCCACCGCCCCGCCGAGGGGGAAATTACAAATTCCAAGCACCAAATCTCAAATGAGCTCCAATGACCGAAGTTCCAAAGCCGCCACCCCGCCTCCTTAATTTTCAATTTTCAAATCCGTGCCGCCGCCTCCGGAAATTTATAGAAATTTGTTGAAATTTATTGCCCGCCGGGCCACCCCAAGAGGAAACTACAAACCACAAATCCGTACCGCCAGCCGATCAAAACTAAAGAAGAGCGAAGAACTCCGTTAAAGGTACTCCCGTGATGGGGTAGAACAATAAAGAGATGATAAGGAATAATATATAAAAGAAGATATTGGCAAAGAGTATCAGGATCAAAATAAGCACAAAAAAACCGTACTGTGCAAAAAACCCCTTTATTTTCTCGGAAACACCCGGAAAGAAGGTAAACAAAAGGTGAGACCCGTCAAGGGGCGGAATGGGCAAAAGATTAAAAACAGCAAGCAGGAGATTTATGAAAACCACCGCGGAAAAAGCTAAGAAAAGAGCCTCATTCCCGGGATTTATGACGGGAATGAAACGAATGAAGAGACCAAAGAGTAAAGCAAGCAAGATATTGGAACTCGGGCCGGCCAATGCTACTTTTAGTTGGTCATACTTCCCTCTCAGATTGAAAGGATTCACGGGAACCGGTTTAGCTCCCCCTATAATAAAATTCGTGGGGAGGATAACCATTACCACGGGAAGTAAAATGGTAAAGAAAGGGTCTATATGAGGAACAGGATTCAAGGTAAGTCTTCCCATGTTCTTTGCGGTGGGATCTCCTAAAAGATGCGCAACAAAACCATGCGCATATTCATGTAATATCGCCGAAAAAATTAGTATGACCAGTATGAAGATCCAGATCTCTCCCATATTACCCATGTATGATAGCAGAACATCACTCGAAAAGCAAAGATTTTATTGACAAAAAAATCTTTTGAAAGTATGGTAAAGGAAATACTTTTCCTTTAAAGGAGGTGTTCATTATCAAATGTATAATATTGGCAGGAGATGACAGCTCAACTCTCGCCAAAAAAGAAGGGGTGAGAGTAAAAGGACTTATAAGAACAGGGGAGAAAGAGATGGTAAGATATGTAATAGAGGTCATGTCAGAAATAAGAGAAATGGAAAGAATAGTGATCGTCGGCCCCAAAAAAGAATTGCTTTTTTTGGAAAAGAACTATGAAAAGGTCTCAGTTGTAGATCAAGAAGGTTCCATGGTAAAGAATCTCCTTAGCGGGATCTCTTTTCTCGAAGCAAAAGGTCCCGTCCTGGTAAGCACTTCCGATATACCTTTTCTCACAAGCGAAGCAGTTACAAGATTCTTGGAAGAATGTCGTCCTTTCGAATTCGATTTCTACTATCCCCTGATCCCCAAAAGCTATTTTAACGATGTTCCCAAAACATTCGTTAAACTTAAAGAGGGAAAGTTCGCCGGAGGAAATATGGTACTTTTAAGAGCGGAAAAAATGAAAAGACTCTCGGAGCTTTCGGAAAAGATCACAGAGTCCAGAAAGAATCCCTTCAAGATCCTTTCCTTGCTCGGAGCCCGCCTCCCCTTCTTGTACCTTACAAGGAAGTTGTCCTTGAATGATATTGTCAATAAAGCCGAGGATCACGGCGTGAAAGGAAGGGCCATGATCCTTCCTTATCCGGAGGTCGCTTTTGATATCGACAATAAGGAGGATCTCTTGTTCTTTTTTCCATCAAAAGGACGGAATCATTAGGGTCCGTCCTTCTTTTTTGTATTTCTATTGAAAAAAGGGAGCTTTCTGTTATAATATCGAGGTAGCCTAACATTAGA
>CAYRME010000006.1:19716-20680 GCA_964425505.1 uncultured Candidatus Saccharibacteria bacterium | reverse complement strand
ATGATACACTAAAGTTCGTCTTTGTCAATAACAAGATACAGATTAAGACCCCGGCAGAATAATTTCATCTGTATTTTACTTTTCAATGGAGCGAAATGATCTTCGGTGTATGGGGCAAGGTCCGTATAACTCTATCATTTTCTTGTGATCCTTTGTTCCATATCCCTTATGAGCGTCAAAGCCGTAATGGGGGTGGTTCTGATGATGCTCCTTCATCATTCTGTCTCTTCTTACTTTTGCCACTATAGAGGCGGCGGCACATTCAAGAAAACTATTGTCCGCACCTACTACTGGTCTTTGTGGATGATCGATACCTATCTCGAAATTACCATCAATAATAAGTACGTAATTCCCAAGATCCCACCCCTCTAAAGCTCTCCTCATGGAGAGTTTTGTCGCCTCAAGGATGTTCATCTCATCTATCTCCTTGTTCGAGGTAATACCCACCGAGATCTCTGATCCGGGGTCGCAAAGAAGAAGTTCGTACAATTTTTCTCTCTTCTTTTCAGAGGTCTTTTTTGAATCACGAATACCAAGACCCGCCAAACGTTCATAGGAAGAGGAATGGATCCTTACCGCCGCGGAGACCACCGGGCCGGCCAAGGGTCCCCTTCCCACTTCATCGAGACCTATTATTTCTCTTTCCCCCTCTTTCATCTTTATCAATAAACCCCTATTAAACTTTTTACTTAAATCTATTTCTTTTAAGGGATCCCAAGAAGTTCTTTGAAGTTTTGGTGTTCAAAATGTCATCCTTTTTCGCCCAACCCCTTCTCGCTTGAGCCACCCCCTGTTCCATGAACTCCATTTGACTCTTGTGATGTGCATCAGTATTTATTATCATTTTCACCTCCTTCTCTTTCGCTCTCCTGATATTTAAGTCATTGAGATCGAATCTAGCGGGAGAAGCATTGACCTCCATCACCGTACCCGTTTCTCTTGCTATCTTTAAGACCCTTTCGAG
>CAYRME010000006.1:0-19706 GCA_964425505.1 uncultured Candidatus Saccharibacteria bacterium | reverse complement strand
TGTAAGCATCCCTCATTCCTATCAGTCTCCCGCAAGGATGAGAGACCACATCCACGTAAGGATTTTTCATAGCTCTTATCATTCTTTCCGTTATCTCCTCTTCTTCCATCTTGAAATAAGAATGAATTCCCGCTATCACGAAATCAAGTTCTTTCAACACCTCATCATCAATATCAATGGATCCATTTTTTAAAATATTCGCCTCGCAACCTTGAAACACCCTGAGTTTCAAGTTTTGATTTTTGAATTTCGAGTTTACTTCCTCTATTTCTTCTCTTTGCCGACGCAACCTCTCTTCATCCAATCCGTTCTCAATTCTCAGCTCTTTGGTGTGATCCGCAACTCCCAAATAATCGTAACCCAACTCCCTTGCCCTTAAAGCCATCTCTTCAATGCTATGCTCTCCCCCGGACCAATTGGTATGGCAATGAAGATCACCCTTGATATCGTCCGAATTAACAAGTTCGGGCAAACTATTATCAAGAGCGGCTTCTATTTCTCCTTTTCCTTCCCTTAACTCGGGAGGGGTCCATTCCATTCCCAAGATCCGATAAACCTCTTCCTCGCTTTCTCCGGCAACCTTCTCTTCTCCCTTGAACACCCCATATTCATTTACCTTGAAATCCTTTTCCATGGCCACTTTTCGCAGGGAAATATTGTGCTCCTTAGATCCCGTGAAATATTGCAACGCCGCCCCATAACTCTCAGAAGGAATTACCCGCAAATCCACATCAAAACCCTCCGCAACCCTCACCGAGGACTTGGTCCTTCCTTTACCCCAGATCTTTAAAACTCCCGGCAGAGAAACAAAACGATCCATTACCTTTTCGGGATCTTCAGAAGCCACCAAGAGATCCACATCTCCCACAGTCTCTTTCATTCTGCGTAAAGAGCCCGCCATATCCACTCTTTCCACTTCGGGGAGACGTCTTAACTCCTCACGGATCTTTCTCGCCCGAGGAAGAATCTCTCCCAATCTGAACCTTCCCTTGCTCTCTTTGAGGAATTCTATACCCTCCAAGATATTCTTTTCCGTTTTCTCATCGAAACCAAAAAGAGGGGCAATTCTGTTCTCCTTTGCCGCTTTCTCCAGCTCGTCCATACTCCTTACATCAAGTTTCTCGAAAAGAGTTCTCACGGTCTTGGGACCAACCCCTTCTATCTTGGTCATTTCCTTCATTTCCACCGGAGTTTCTTGTTTTAATTTTTCATAAGCTTCTATTTCTCCCCGTTCAATATACTCTTCGATCTTCAAAGCTATACTCTTTCCTATTCCGGAAATCTCCTGTAAAGCTTCAACTCCGCCCCTTTTGTATATTTCTTCCACACTTTCTTCCAGTGACTCAAGAGAGGTCGCCGCTCTCCTGTAAGCGGACACCCTGAACCCGTCCTCATTTTCAATTTCCAAAAAGTCGGCCATCTCATAGAATATCTTTGCCAATTCTTTATTCGTCATTGCTTTCATTTTACAACAACAAAGAAGAGCAGCAAGTTTTTGGAATAGAAGCTAAAATGGTATACTATGTTATACGACCCACAATTCACACTAAGAAAAACCAACTCATGTCTTTTACTCATCTTCATGTTCACTCGGAATACAGTTTACTTGACGGATTACCCAAAATAGATGATCTCCTTGATTACGTAAAGGAGTGTGGTATGGATTCCGTGGCACTTACCGACCACGGAGTTCTTTACGGAGGAGTGGAATTCTACAAGAAGGCGCAAAAGAAAGGAATAAAACCTATCTTGGGATCGGAGGTCTACATGGCAAAAGGAAAAATGCACGAAAAAAGGGCCAATGTGGACAACCGCTCTTATCATTTGGTGCTCCTTGTAAAGAATGAAGAGGGTTACAAGAACCTGGTCCGGATGATAACCAAAGCTCACCTGGAAGGTTTCTACTATAAACCCCGTATCGACGAAGAACTCCTAAAGGAGCATTCCGAGGGTCTAGTAGCCTTGAGCGCCTGCATTCAAGGAAAGATACCGCATCTCATCCTCTCAGAGAAAAAAGAAGAAGCCAAGGATCTGGCTCTTTACTACCGGGATCTTTTCGGTAAGGAGAATTTCTATCTGGAGCTTCAATATCATCCGAACATAGAGGAACAAGGATTGGTCAACGAGGAGTTAAAAAGGATCTCTCAAGAAACGGAGATCCCGCTTGCCGCCACTTGCGACGTCCATTATCTTCGCCCGGAAGATGCGGACACTCAGGATATTCTCATGTCCATAGGAACAGGCTCCGATGTGGACGACCCCAATCGTTTGACCTTAAAGGGAGAGGACTTCTCCATGCGCACCCCCGAAGAAATGAAGGAGATCTTCAAGGACACTCCTCAAGCCGTAGAGAATACTGAAAAAATAAAAGAACTTTGTAACTTCGAAATGGAGCTTGGCAAGACCATACTCCCCCACTTCCCTCTCGAGGAAGGAGTGACAGCCGACCAGAAATTAAGAGAACTTTGCGAAAGAGGTATAGAGAAGCGCTATCCGTCAGAAAAAAGGGAAGCTCAAGGAATAACAAAAGAAGAGATAAAAGAGAGAATGGAAAGAGAAATGAAGGTCATCACCGATGCCCAATTCTCCTCCTATTTTCTCATAGTTCAAGACTTCGTTAAGTGGGCAAAAGATAACAAGATAGTGGTGGGACCCGGAAGAGGAAGTGCGGGAGGGTCGCTCATAGCCTATCTTCTCGAGATAACCAACATCGACCCTCTCTATTATGGGCTGATCTTTGAAAGATTCTTGAATCCCGGAAGGGCGAAGGTTTCCATGCCCGACATAGATCTCGACTTTGCGGACAGAAGGAGGGACGAGGTCATCGAATACATATCAAAGAAATACGGAGAAGAAAGAGTAGCCCAAATAATCACTTTTGGAACCATGGCGGCAAGAGCGGCTATAAGGGATGTGGGAAGAACCTTGGGATACTCCTATTCTTACTGTGACAAAATAGCCAAGATGATACCCTTTGGTTCCGACCTCAAGGAAACAAAAGAAAATGTGGCGGAATTCAGGCAGGTCTACGATACAGATGAAAACGCTCGGAAGCTTATCGATCACGCAGAGAAATTGGAGGGAGTAGTAAGGCACGCTTCCACTCATGCTTGCGGAATGGTCATCGGAGATAGGCCCCTTGAGGAAATAGTTCCCCTCCAACATCCCACCCAAAACGAAGGAGAAGGTGTGGTAACTCAGTACGAAATGGATTCGGTGGAGGATATGGGGCTTCTTAAGATGGACCTCTTGGGACTTAAGAACCTGACCATTATCGAGGACACCCTCAAAAGAATAAGGGCGATAAGAAAGCAAGAATTGGACATAGAGAGCATACCGCTTAATGACAAGGAAACTTTCAAATTACTTCAAGAAGGTAATACGGTGGGAGTTTTCCAACTCGAATCGGGAGGAATGCAGAGGAACTTAAGACAGTTGAGACCCACCAACATAGAAGAAGTGATCGCCATGGTCTCTCTCTATCGCCCCGGCCCCATGAAATTCATTCCGGAATACATAGAAAGAAAACAAGGAAAGAAGGAGATAACTTATCCCCACCCCAAACTCGAACCCATCTTGAAGCCCACTTACGGAGTCTGTGTTTATCAGGAACAGGTGATGAGAATAGCACAGGAACTTGCCGGATACACTCTTGAAGAAGCAGACACTCTAAGGAAAGCCATTGGAAAGAAGATCGAATCCTTGCTTCAGGGACAAAAGGAGAAGTTCGTTTCGGGGATGGCGGAAAATGATATCGAAAAAGAGGTGGCAGAGCAACTCTGGAGCTGGATAGAACCATTCGCACAATACTCCTTTAACAAGAGTCACGCCGCCGCTTACGCTCAAGTAGCTTACCAGACGGCTTACCTAAAAGCTCATTACCCCAAGGAGTTCATGTCCGCACTACTTACGGCCGACCAGAACGACACCGAGAGAGTGGGATTCCTTATAAACGACTGCAGGGACATGGGTATTGAGGTTCTCCCTCCGGATATAAACGAGAGCTTTATGGGATTCAGCGTAGTGCCTGATAAACCGCAAATAAGATTCGGGCTTTCCGCAATAAAGAATGTCGGAATGAAGGTGGTGGAAGAGATAGTACAAGAAAGAAAAGAACACGGTCCATTCAAGTCTCTCGACGACTTTCTTACTCGTGTAAAATCCAAGAACCTCAATAAAAAATCAATGGAGAGCCTCATAAAAGCCGGAGCGTTCGACAAATTCAAGGAAAGAGGAGCTCTCCTTCATAACCTTGATAAAATATTGGAATACAGCAAAGAAAAGATGAAGAATGAAAACAACGGACAAGCAGGGTTGTTCGATGCTGTCTCCGTAAAAGAGGACCTTACCTTGGAAGATGCCCCTCCTTTGAGTGAAAAAGAAAAGCTCAATTGGGAAAAGGAGCTCTTGGGACTCTTTGTAACGGGGCACCCTCTCAATCACCTAAAAGAGAAGCTGGAGAAAGGGGGTATCACCATAGAAAAGGCAAAAAGACAGATGTCGGAGGCAAGAGTACGCGTGGGAGTACTCCTTTCTTCCGCCAAAAAAATAATAACCAAATCGGGTGAGCCCATGTATTTCTTGCAAACGGAAGACCTCACGGGCACTATTGAGGTGATAGTTTTTCCCAAAACCCTAAAAAAGAACAACATTCCCCTTGAAGAAGGGAAAGTGGTCTTTATTTCCGGAAGAGTAAGTCATAGGGATGAAACGCCCAAAATAATCTGTGAAAAAGTGGAGGAAGCGGAATGATTTGACCCATGAAACTTTATATTGCATAATAGAAGAAATTGAAAATTAATAATAAAAAGAAGCATGTCCGAATCCAAAGAAGTAGAAAAGATAAGGCACTCCTTGTCACATATACTCGCCAAAGCGGTAAAAGAGCTGTACCCCCACTCTACCCTGGGAACGGGACCCGCAACAGAGCACGGATTCTATTATGATTTCGGCAATATAAGCATAAGCGAAGAAGATCTTCCTTCCATAGAAAAGAAGATGAAGGAGATAATAAGGCAGGACCCGGAATTCAAGAAAAGTGTCATCTCCAAAGAAAAAGCAAAAAAGGTCTTTAAGAATGAACCCTATAAAATAGAGATCCTGGAGGAAATAGAGGAGGAAGAGGTTTCCATATACGAAACCGGTGATTTTGTCGATCTGTGTGAAGGACCGCATGTGCAATCGGCTAAAGAAATAAACCCCGAAAGCTTTAAGTTGGACAGAACCGCCGGGGCATATTTTAGAGGATCCGAAGAGAATCCCATGCTCCAAAGAATATATGGTCTCGCCTTCAAGACAAAGGATGAACTCTCCGAATTCCTCGAGAAAAGAGAAGAAGCCGCAAAAAGGGACCACAGGAAGATCGGAAAAACTTTGGGCCTTTTCATGTTCGATGAAGAGGTGGGGCAAGGACTGCCTCTTTATCTTCCGAAGGGAGGCATGTTAAGACATCTCCTTATGGATTTCGCCATGCAGACCTACCTGCGTAATGGGTACGAAATAGTATCCACCCCCCATATAGCACGCGAGGATCTCTGGGAAAGGTCCGGACATCTGAAGTTCTACAAAGATGATATGTACGGACCTCTTTCGGTGGACGAAAAGAATTTCAGATTAAAGCCCATGAATTGCCCTTTTCATGTAAAAATGTACAAATCCTCCACAAGAAGCTATCGTGAACTCCCCATGAGATGGGCGGAGATGGGAACTGTTTATCGTTACGAAAAATCCGGAGAACTTCACGGCCTCACAAGACCTCGTTGCTTCACGCAAGACGACGCTCATATCGTATGCAGAGAGGATCAATTAGAGCAGGAGATCACGAAAGCTCTCCAAATAATAAACTATATCTACGACAACCTTGGCATGAAAGAGTTGAATTTCAAGTTGTCGGTAAGAGACCCTCAAGCTCCGGAGGATTATTTCGGTAACGACGAGGATTGGACCAAAGCGGAGGAATCGCTAAAGAGCGCCCTCTCTTCCTTTACTTCCGCGAACTTCACGCTGGATGAAGGAGAAGCGGCCTTTTACGCTCCCAAGATAGACATAGACGCAGTGGACGCAATGGGAAGAAGTTGGCAGTTATCGACCATCCAAGTGGATTTCAATCTCCCCTATCGCTTCGAAATGACCTATATAGATGAGAATGGGAAAGAAAGAACTCCTTTTATGATCCACCGAGCACTCCTGGGTTCCATTGAAAGATTCTTGGGAGTTTATATTGAGCATACTAAAGGTAAATTCCCGTTGTGGCTCTCCCCCGAGCAAGCATGGGTGATCCCCGTCTCTGAAAAAAGTGAAATATACGCTTCCAAGGTATATAAGGAGTTAAGAAAGAGAGGTTTCCGCTCTACTCTGAAAAATGAAGGAGAGACACTGTCAAAGACCATAAGAAATGGAGAAATCCAAAAAATACCTTATCTCCTGGTAGTAGGAGAAAGAGAAGAAAAGAATGGATCAGTAAGCGTAAGGCATTATGGAGAAGACAAAGGAGTAATGGGACTTGAAGAACTCATCTCTCAAATGCAAAAAGAATCGAAAGTAGAGGATCTGGAAGAGGAAGCTCAATAAAAGCACTCTTTTCCGTATTGGAGACCATGCCCAAGATATCACCTCTTACCCACAAACTAATAAAGGAAATCTCACGTGCCAAGAAAGATGGGAGTGCAAAGAAGGAAGAACCCTCTTCCAAGAGAGGATTCTTGTTCACTGCACGACAGAAACTTATAAAAAACCTCCCTTGGAGAGAAAAGCACTACTTAAGACGAAAAGTGATAAAAAAAGCTCTGAGGCAAAAGTACTATAAGGACAAAAAGATAAGAGATCGGATCTCCTTTGAGTTCACAAGAGAGGTCGTCGGGGACATCCTCTCTTATGGACACTTTGAGAGAACCGCGGCCACGGATCAAGAGCTTGAAAAGATCCAAAAGACACTCGAAGATCACGCAACTCTTATAAAGAAAATTCCAGAAAGAATATCAAAGGAGAAAGGACTCCAAAACTGGATACTCTCCATTATCTCATGCGAGATAGAAGAAGTGCTCTCCCCTTCCATTAAAGAAAGGATGTTGATCTTTTACATGTTCAACTCTTTAAAGAACGAGCTGGCCCCGGGGGAATCCGAGGAAAAAAAAGAAGTCCTTCTTCACACCGCCGTTCAAAGGGCATTATTCGGGCTTGACGGAGTAACTATCGGATATCACATGATGAGATCCAAATACTCGGAAATCGAAGATCCTGAAAAAAGGGTCGAAAAAATATCCGAGAACCCTTATAAGGAGAGACAGGCGGTAAGCAGGATATTTAAAGAAAAATATTTTCAATTCTTTTACAGGTATTGCAAGTCCCGCAGGACACCCTTTTTAATAATAGGCGACCTGGTGAACGAAAACCCCGGAGAAATAAAAGAAACCCTTCAAGACCCCCAAGAAACAGAAGAGGCAATAAAAAAGATCTACCAAAGAAAGAAGAAAAAGAAAGGAAAAGAGCTTCACAGGTCCATGATCCATTATGTTCTACTTCTTTTCGTGTTGAGAATACTTCTACTTTTGGTCATCGAATATCCTTTATTCAAATTTTCGGCAATGGAGCTTACCTTTCAGAATACAGTAATTGGCACTCTCACCCCTCCGCTCATCGTGCTTCTTGTGGTGTTGACCCTACCTCCCACCCCTAAAAAGAGTGAAAAAAAGGCGATCTTAGAGGTCATGAATATCATCTATAAAAAGGAAAGAAACCAAAAAAGCTTGTCAAAGAAAGGAAAAGAGAGAGCAATTCTTTTCATTGATCTTCTCTATGGCATCTCCTTCTTAATGTTGGCCGGAGCTATAATCTGGTCACTATTTCATATAGGGATTCCCCTCCTCTCCTCTTTGATCCTTATTCTCTTCCTTTCCTTGTCCGCGATCTTCTCATTGGATATCAGGGAAAAGAATAGAGATCTCGCGATGACAAAGAAAAAGGGTGGACCTTTCTTCTTGGTCCTCGAAATACTTGGATTTCCCTTGATGTGTTTGAGGAAGTGGCTTACAATTCGCGAAGAAGAACAAAATTCTCTCTCATTATTCTCAAACATCATCATCACACTTCCCACCGGAACAATTTCCGAGATCGGAAGAGAGTGGAAAGAACAACTAAAAGAGAAAAAGGAAAGAATATACGAATAGCTTGCATTTTGAATTTTTATGAAGTATCACATCATTACTTTTGGCTGTCAGATGAACAAGAACGACAGCGAAAGAATAGCCAGATTCCTGGAGGAGAGTAACTTAAGAGAAGGAAAAGAAGAGGAGGCGGACCTCATTATAGTCAACGCATGCAGTGTCAGGCAATCGGCAGTAGATCGCATAAGAGGAAAGATAGAGAATATAAAGAAAAGAGATGATGACCCCACCACCATACTTACCGGATGTGTTCTTGATGAGGACAAACCGGAAATAGGAGCAAAATTCGATTACGTACTATCCATAAAGGATCTCCCGAAATGGCCCCTTCCTTTTTTGAAAAAAAAGGAGAGGGAGTATCTCCACATAGAGCCCAAAAGAAAAGGGCCTTCTGCTTATATTTCCATAATGACAGGGTGTAATAACTTTTGCACTTATTGCGTAGTTCCTTATACCAGAGGAGAACCCGTATCAAGATCCCATGAGAATGTGATCGAAGAGACAAAAAGCGCAATTAAAGAAGGTTGCAAAGAGATTTGGCTCCTCGGGCAGAATGTGAACGCTTATCAGGGAGGAGTGAGTTTCCCCGAACTCCTCAGGATGGTAAATAATATAAAAGGAGACTTCTGGATAAGATTCACAAGCTCACATCCCAAGGATTTCTCAGATGAACTCATAAAAACCATGAAAGAATGCGGAAAGGTGGCCAAACACTTGAATCTCCCCATTCAATCCGGAGACAACGAAATACTCAAAAAAATGAATCGCCCTTATACCGTAGAACAGTATAAAGACCTCGTAAATAGAATAATGGAGGTCATCCCCGGCATCTCTTTGTCCACGGACATCATAGTGGGATTCCCCGGAGAACGTGAGAGGCATTTTCGTAACACCGTGAAACTCTTCAATGAGATACCATTCGATATGGCCCATATCGCTCGTTATTCCCCTCGCCCGCAAACTGCCGCCTATGAATTGGGAGATACAGTATCCGAAGAAGAGAAAAAGAGAAGAGAGAAGTTATTGGAAGAATTGCTAAAAGAAAGAAATCGGGAAAAAAATAAGCAATATAAAGGAGAGACAATAAAAGTCCTGGTAATGGGCCGAACCAAAAAAGGAATGCTTACCGGAAAAACCGAAAAGAACAAGACGGTGCTCTTCAAGGGGAAAAAGGAACTTGTGGGAAAATTTGTCAAAGTAAAAATAACCGAATATCTCTCATGGGCTCTAAAGGGACAGATAAGCCCCGAGTAGTAGTTATTTTGGGTCCCACTGCCTCGGGAAAAAGCGATCTCGCCATAAATTTGGCCGAAGAGTTCGGTGGGGAGGTTGTCTCTGCGGATTCAAGGCAAGTCTATAAGGGTATGGACCTTGGAACGGGAAAAGTGACCCCGGAAGAGAAAAAGAGGGTCCCTCATCACCTTTTGGACGTAGCAGACCCCAAGGAAACATTCACCGCAGGGCAGTTCAAGAGACTGGGAGAAAAATCCCTTAGAGATATACTGGAAAGAGGAAAGATTCCCATCGTCTGCGGAGGAACGGCATTCTATATAAAAATATTGATCGGAGATATGGAATTACCAAAGGTCCCTCCCGATTGGAGCATAAGAAAGAAACTCGAAAAAAGAAGCAACGAAGAACTCTACCAAGAACTTTACAAAAAAGACCCCGAAAGAGCTCGAAACATCGACAAGCACAACAAAAGAAGAATAATAAGGGCTTTGGAAATAATAGAGAAGACCGGAAAACCCGTTCCCAAGAATCAAAAAGGGAGCTCTCCTTATAATGTTTTATTCTTGGGAATAGATGTAGAAAGAGAGAAGTTACATGAGAAAATAGAAAGAAGGCTTAAAGAAAGAGTGGATCAAGGTATGATAAAGGAAGTACAAGAATTGAAAGATTCCGGAGTATCATGGGAAAGACTTGAAGAATTCGGCCTTGAATACAGGTGGGTGGCACGATACTTGCAAGGAAAAGTAAGTTATGAAGAAATGATGGAAAGCCTCTTATCGGATATAAAGAAATTTAGTAAACGCCAAAGACTTTGGTGGAAAAATGATGAGAGAATAAATTGGATAAAGACTCAAGAAGAGGCAAGGGAGCTAATCTCTGACTTCCTGAGGGAGTAAAGGCCACTCTATTCTTCTTTTTCAAGTTTCTCCTTGAACAGTCTATTCACCTCTTCAGGGGCAGCCCTTCCTTTGGTCTTTTTCATCACCTGGCCGACAAGAAATTGAAGAACCTCTTCTTTGCCTTCCTTGTAATCATTCACGGCTTGAAGATTCTCGTTTATAACATCGGTGACCACTCTATCCAACTCCTCTTTATCGCTTATCTGGGATAATCCCTTCTCTTCGATTATTTCCGAGGGACCTTTATTGGTAGTAACCATCTCTTTAAGAACTTTTTTCGCTATTTTGCTTGAGATCTCCTTTTGATGAATAAGAATGACAAAGTGCGCAAAATTATGAGGTTCTATATGTAATTCTTTTACGGACCTCCCTTCAAGAATGCCCATTAATTCCGTAAGGAGGTAACTTTTGACCGTATTCACGAGACTCGCTCCTTCCTCTCGAAGAGAGTCTTCACCTTTCTTTTTTGACAAAAGATCGAAACTCAAAGAAACAACCTTTTCGAAATAATCGGCAAGGTCTTTGTCCTCTATGAACATTTTGAGCTCTCGATCGTCCTCCATTCCATATTGTTCCTTGTACCGGGCTCGCTTTTTTTGAGGAAGCTCTTCCGCAATCTTCATCTCATCTTTATAGAAAGGAGATTCATTTAAATACAAAGGAGGAAGGTCGGGTTCGGGAAAATAGCGATAATCATCGGCCCCTTCTTTCTTCCTTTGTGAGAACGTTTCCTCTTTTTCCTCATCCCAGCCCCTCGTTTCTTGAACCACCTGCTCCCCTTTCTCAAGCACTTTCTTTTGTCTCTCTATTTCATACCAAGTAGCATTGTTCACAGACCTGAAAGAATTCAAGTTCTTTATTTCCACCTTGGATCACTTCTTCTCATCTTTTTTCGAGAGAGAGATATTAACTTCCACCCTCATTTGACCCTTTTCAAGATTGGCACCGGAAACCCCCAAATATTGAAGTATGAGACGCAACTCTTCCGCGAACTCCTTGGCCTCTTGAGCGGAGCGAATATCAGGCTCGGTCACAAGTTCCATCAAAGGAGTTCCCGCGCGATTGAAATCCACCAAAGAATGACCCTCCTTCTCATCGTGTACCAGTCTCCCCGTATCTTCTTCCAAATGCACCCTGTTTATACGGATCTCTCGTTCTCCGATCTTCAAATATCCGTTATAACAAAGAGGTTTTCGATCTTGCGATATTTGGTATCCCTTTGGCAAATCGGGATAGAAATAATTCTTTCGGTCGAAACGAGAAACGTCTTGAATATTGCAATTCAAGGCCTTACCTATCCTTATCATTTTCTTTATCGCCTCTTCATTAGTTACGGGAAGTGTGCCGGGATGTCCCAAGCATAAAGGGCAAACATGTACATTGGGCTCCCTTGTTTCGGGGTCATTCACACAAGAACAGAACATTTTGGACTCCGTTCTCAATTGCGCGTGTATCTCAAGGCCGATAACGGGAATATATTCCATAAGAAGGAAATGTTTCTTAATTGCTATTCTCTTCTTCTATTATTTCTACGCCGGAACTCGTACCAATGATATCCGCTCCCGAATCTATCATCATTTTCGCATCCTCCAAGTTACTTATCTTACCCGATGCTTTTATAAGAAGACCGGGAGCCGCCTCTTTCATGATACTTACATGCTCAGCCTTCTTCTTGAGTTGATCCTTTCCGAGAGGATCTTTAAAGGTAGCGGTTTTAACACATATCCCTCCGGCTTCCTTGACGATCTCCGAAGCCTTTTTCACCTCATCATCGGTAAGATATCCCGACCCGATTATTACTTTGGTGGGAGCTACCTCACAGACCGCCCTTAGATCCTCAAGGATCTTTTCATGTCTATCATGCTTCATGTCCACTATATTCATGACTATATCCACTTCTTGCGCCCCCTCTTTTTTTACTTTTTCACATATTTCCACCCTTTCTTGTGTGGAGCTTAACCCCATGGGAGGATCAACGAGGACAATGACCTTTATATCCGAACCTTCCAGTTGTTCTTTTACGAGTGAAGTCCATTCGGGGTTAACATCCACTCCCCTGAATTCGTATTCCTTGGCCTCCTTACAAGTTTGAATGATGTCTTCCCGACCAGCTTCCGGATCAATATTGGTATGATCTATGGTTTTTTTGATGTTCATATATTCGAAGATCTTTTTAATTAATATGAATGAATGCTATCACAACCGCCAAAGCTCTTCAATTGAAAGATCTCTCCAGTATCTTATAGGTCACCTCGGTATTCTCCCCTCTTTGTTCTTCTTTAACAACCCATTCCCTCATATCAAATTCCGGAAAATAGGTATCCCCCTCGAACTCCTTGTCGATAACGGTAAGATACATTCTGTCCGCAAGATCCAAAAATTGCCCATAAATAGAAGCTCCGCCGGCGACCATCACCTCCCCTTTTGCTAAAGAAAGTGCTTCTTTTATGGAGTGCGCCGTTTTAACCTCCTTCAGAGAAGGGTCTTCTTCCAAAGAAAGAACAATAAGGTCTCTTCCCGGAAGATCGCCCTTGAGAGAAAAATAAGTTTTCTTTCCCATTATCACGGACTTTCCCATGGTTCTATTCTTGAAATACCTCATATCTTCCAAGATATGCCAAGGAAGTTCTCCTTCCTTGCCGATAAGCCCGTTGCGATCCATCGCCGCAATGATCGATATCATACAGCCATTTTTGCTTTAATGGGAGGGTGGTGGCAATAGTTCTTCAATTCAATATCCTCCATTTTAAAATCATCAATATCTCTCACCTTCTCGTTCAGAGCAAGAGAGGGTAATTCCAGGGGTTCTCTTTGGAGTTGCTCCTCCACTTGACGAAAATGATTATGATAAATATGAGCATCTCCAAGCACATGAACAAACTCTCCCGGTTCATATCCCGTAACTTGAGAGACCATATGTAAGAGCAAAGAGTAAGAAGCTATATTGAAAGGAACGCCCAGGAACATATCGCAACTTCTTTGATACATTTGCAAGGAAAGTTTATTTTTCGCTACAAAGAATTGAAAAAAGACATGACAAGGAGGAAGAGCCATCCTGTCCAGCTCACCAGGGTTCCAGGCACTGACCATGTGTCTCCTTGAAAAAGGGTTCCCTTTTAAGCTATCGATCACATTTCTTAATTGATCCACAGGCTCCCCTTCCGGATTTCTCCAATCCCTCCACTGTACTCCATATATTCTCCCCGCATCTCCTTCAAACTCCGCTTTATTTTTCCAATAATCCGCATTGATATTTGCATCCCATATATGACAACCCATTTCATGCAACTCCTTAACATCCCTGCTTCCTCTTATGAACCACAAGAGTTCCGCTTTTACCATCTTGAATGCCAGTTTCTTGGTGGTAACGGCAGGAAAACCATCACTCATGTCAAACCTCATCTGCATGCCGAACAAAGCTCTGGTACCAACTCCCGTTCTATCCTCCCTGTCATCTCCCTTTCTCATTATATGATCCAAAGCCTCTAAGTATTGTTTCATATATTGAATTCTTCAGATATTCTCTTTTTGATATCACTGAAAACTTCTTCTTGGGATCTCTCTCCGTCCACTTTTAAAAGAGGATCATAATCCTTTACCGCTCTTTCATAACCCTTTTTGATCCCCTCCAGTTTCTTCTCCTTTTCAAAAAGTTCAAAGGTAAACCTATTCCCTTTTATCCTTCGTACACATTCTTTCGGTGATACTTCCAAGAAAAAACCTCTATCCGGAAGAAGAAACCTTTCATTCAAGGTCTTTAGCCACTCAAAATTATCAATCTCCAAAGATCCAAAAGCAATGGTAGAAAAGAAGTACCTATCACAGATCACCCAAACTCCCTTTTCAAGAAGAGGAATTATCTCTTTTTCCAAATGATGTGCTCTATCCGCCGTAAAAAGTAATTGGAGGCACTCCGGGCCTGTTTCCCATTCTCCTTTTAATCGACCTCTTATAAGGCCTCCTATCAAATTATCAGTGGGCTCCTTCGTAAGGTGAGCATCAATACCCTTTTCTTTCAAGTGATTCTCTAAGAGTTGGGCTTGCGTGGATTGTCCCGACCCGTCGAGACCCTCAAAAACTATGAATTTACCTTTTTTCATTTATTTCTTTGATTATTTTTAGGGCTTCTTCTTTTAGGTTTTCAAGGCTTCCGTTATTATCCACCACAAAATGGGCTTCCTTTCCTATTTTGGGGATATCTCTTTCGGTGGGATTATCTTCCTTTTTTAAGAATTCCTCAAAACTAGACCCGTCATCTTCTTTTTCTCCTCTCTTTTTGAGTCTTTCCCATCTTGTTCTTTGGTCCGCCGTAACATAAACAAGATACCCTTCTTTCTCTTTTAGGAAATGGAAGTCCTCCCAAACTCTTATTCCATTGAGTACATAAAGATCATTATGAGACCTTTCTATCTTTCTTTCCACCGCCCCGGTTAGAATATCCTCTCCAAATCGTTCCCGGAGATTATTCGCAAGCCATTGCTGATCCTCTCTCTTGATCTCCTCAAAAAGAACACTGAGCATCTCCCGCAAAGGATCCGAAAATCTTATGAATTGTGCGGAAGGATGGATCTCCTTTAAGAATTCACAAAAAGTGTCCTTTCCGGAACCATTCTCTCCTATGATACCTATTAAAATCTTATTCATTTTTCTCCGTATTGATCCTTATCATCCAAAATATCACGTTCCTGCCAATCTTTAACCCAGTCTTCCACGTCAAATATTCTCATTTCACCATCCTTGGTAGAGCATATTGCTCTTTCGATTCCGGAATTTATGATCATCTTCTTGCAAATAAAACAAGGGAAAGAATTTATCCTTTCCCCGTTCCTTCTTTCAAGATAGATATAGATATCACCGCCGTAAAGACTTACACCCGCCCTTGCCGCGTTTATTATACAGTTCTGCTCACAATGTACGCTACGACATATCTCATAATTCTTCCCGTGCGGAATGTTCATCTCATTGCGCAAACAATTCTCTCTCTCCAGGCAATCCTTTGTTTTGCGTGGAGCTCCTATATATCCGGTAGCAACTATTTGATCTCCTCTAACTATAATGGCCCCTCCTTTGTTCCTAAAGCAAGTCGATCTCTCGGCGACTTCTTTAGATATATTTAGGTAGTAGCGATCCTTTGGAGGGCGCATGAATTAAAAAACTCAAAATGCAAAATTCAAAATGCAAAAAATTAATTAGTCCACGACTTCAACTCCCATACTTCTTGCCGTGCCTTCGATGATCTTCATCGCCGCCTCCACATCATCAGTATTAAGGTCAGACATCTTCTTCTCGGCCACATTCTTTAATTGCTCTCTTGTGATCTTTCCCACTTTCTTCTTTTTGGGCGAACCGGAACCTTTCTCAATACCGATCTCTTTGAGTATAAGCTCGGAAGAGGGAGGCTCCTTTAGCACGAAATCGTACTTACCTCCCTCGTAGACCGTTATTTCTACCGGAACGGTCACCCCCATCTTATCTTGCGTTCTGTTATTGAAATCCGTGCAAAACTGTCCCATGTTGATCCCGTACTGAGCCAAAGCGGGACCTATGGGAGGAGCGGGAGTCGCCTTTCCTCCTTCTATTTGTAGCTTTACCACTGCTTTTGCATTCTTGTTCGCCATATTTTCTTCTTAAATAAGAATTACAATTTCTTTATCTGTAAGGAGTCAAGTTCTACGGATGTATCCCTACCGAACATATTGACCAGAACCTTCACTTTACCCCTTTCTTTATCCACATCGGATACTTTCCCATCAAAATCCTTAAAGGGGCCATCCGTTATCTTGACCGTGTCGCCTTCTTCTACGTTTATTTGGTATTGAGGAACATCCTTGCTGATCCTCTCCATTAAATTGTTAACCTCTTCTTCGGAGAGGGGAACCGGAGTTACTCCCGCACCCACAAATCCACTAACATTGGGAGTGTTTCTCACCACATACCACGAATCATCCGTAACTATCATTTGCACAATAACATAACCGGGATAAAGCTTCTCTTCCACCTCTTTTCTCTTGCCATTCCTTATCCTTATCTTTTTCTCCTTGGGCACTATCACATCAAATATCTTATCCTCCATTCCAAAGGACTCAATTCTTTGCTTCAAGTTCTTTGCCACCGCTTCCTCATAACCGGAATAGGTGTGGATCACATACCATTTCTTCTCTGTTGTGGCTTCCTGTCTTCCCATTTTTATAAATTAAATGAATCTATCAAGAAGGGTGGTCACCAAATAGTCAATTCCACCCAAATAAGCGGCCACCAGAAAAGCGGCCACTATTACCATGACCGAATAACGTAAGGTTTCACCTCTGGATAACCAACTCACTTTTCTTACCTCTTGTCTCACCTCTTTTAAAAATTTCGATATCTTATTCATCTGTGAATCTCTTTGAAATCAAGCAAGCAACTGCGTAATTATATGAGAAAAGTCCCTCTTTGTCAATTTCCCGCTCCGAATACCAAACTTCAATCCAATCAGAATAAGGGATCTCAATTATCTTTGTTCATACGTCCAGATTTCCAACATCCTTGGCATGGGTCTTGATGAAGTTCTTTCTCAGAGACACTTCTTGCCCCATCAAAGTATCAAAGACCTTATCCGCTTCCTTGGCATCCTCCATGGTCACTTGCATAAGCATCCTGTTCTCCGGATTCATGGTAGTCTCCCACAATTGAGAGGGATTCATTTCACCAAGACCCTTGTATCTCTGAACATCAACCGATTTTCCTTTCATGTCTTCCAGGATCTCGCCCTTATCCTCCTCTGTATACGCATATTCCACTCTTTTTCCCGCCTGGATCTTATAAAGAGGAGGTCTCGCTATATAAAGATAGCCCCTCTCTATGATCGGTTTAAAGTGTCTGAAGAACAAAGTAAGGAGAAGAGTTTTTATATGGTTTCCATCCGAATCGGCATCACACATTATGATGATACGATGATAACGGAGTTTTTCTATATCGAAATCTTCCGCTATAGCGGCTCCGAGTGCCACTATTAATGCCTTCACTTCCTTGGATTCAAGAACTTTGTTCAGCCTATAACGCTCCACGTTAAGTATCTTTCCCTTGAGGGGAAGGATCGCCTGGAATCTCCTGTCTCTCGCCCCTTTACAACTTCCACCCGCAGATTCTCCCTCTACTATATAAAGCTCCGATTCCTCCGGATTCCGGGACGAACAATCGGCAAGTTTTCCGGGAAGAGAGGTTCCTTCCAGAACTCCTTTTCGAAGCACCGTTTCCCTTACCGCTCTGGCCGCTTTCCTTGCCTTTGCGGAGAGAATACATTTATTCACTATAGATCGAGCATCTTGAGGGTTTCGTTCAAAAAAATCCAATAAATATTCGGACACCAGAGACTCGGTAGCGGATCGTGCTTCCACATTACCAAGCTTTGCCTTGGTCTGACCCTCGAACTGAGGTTCTTGTAGTTTTACGGAAACCACACTGGTCAATCCTTCTCTTATATCCTCACCCTTCAGATTATCATCGGACTCTTTCAGGAACCCTTCTCTTCTTGCATAATTATTGATGGTCTTCGTGAGCGCCACCCGGAAACCGGTAAGGTGCGAACCTCCCTCTTTAGTGTTTATGTTGTTAGCAAAACTCTCCTCGTAAACCTCATACTCTTCGCAATACCTAAAAGCCGCTTCTATTAAAACACCCTCCCTTTCGCCCGTACAATAGAAAACATTGGAATGAATGGGTTCCACCCCCTTGGTAAGGAACTTAACGTAAGAGGAGATCCCTCCTTCGAAATAAAAAGAATACAAATCCTCCGGATCTTCTCTCTTATCTTTGAAGTTTATTCTTATACCCTTGGTCAGGTAAGCTTGTTGTCGTAAATGCTCGACTATCTTTTTGCGATCGAATCGTGTCTCCTTGAAGGTCTCCTTGTCGGGCTTGAAAGTGATCGTGGTACCCGTCTCGCTGGTCTTCTCCCCTTTTTTCAAATCAGAAAGCGGAGCTCCTTTCTCGTATTCTTGATAATATTTCCGGCCGTCTCTGGACACCTCCACTCTCATCCATTCCGAAAGAGCGCATACCACCGAAACACCAACTCCATGAAGACCTCCCGAGACCTGATACGCCTTACTTCCGAATTTGGCTCCGGCATGAAGGGTGGTCATAACAGTCTCTACTGCCGGTCTTCCTGTTTCCTTGTGTTTATCCACCGGTATGCCCCTTCCATCATCACTTATTTCCACCATATCATCATCATGAAGAATTACACTCCCCTTGCTCCCATATCCCCCCATGAACTCATCAATAAAATTATCAACACACTCCCAAACAAGATGATGAAGTCCCTCCACATCCGTGGAACCAATATACATTCCGGGCCTCTTCCTCACCGGATCGAGACCTTTCAATACACTTATATCTTTTGCATTATATTCCGTTCTTTTGCTCATTTCTCTTTTTTTAAATTTTTAGATTAGACACAAAACCATGATCATCTTCTAACCCTCCATTCGGGAACCTCCTCCAACGCCTCCATTATTTTTTCCTGCGTTTCATTGACCTCCTCGGAAGAGAGGGTCTTGCTTTTATGTTGAAAACATAAACGAAATGCCAAGCTCTTCTTTCCTTCCGGGATCTCCTCGCCTTCGTAAACATCAAAAAGGCTTATCTTTCTTAGTGTCCTTCCTCCGCTTCTCTTTATTTTATTGAAAACCTCTTCATAAGAAGTTTCCCGAGGCACAAGGAGCGCAATATCCCTTAGTGAGGGAGGGAATCTAAGTATGGGATCATATTCTTTTTCTTTCCCGCGAAGCTTTTCAAGCACATCAAGGTCCAATTCCGCTGCAGCGGCCGAACTTTTTATTCGCGCTTTCTTTATAGCTCCTTCAGATACCTCGCCGACCCTCCCTATCTTTTGTCCTTGATAAAAAAGATCTGCAGAACGATTCTCATTAAAAATGGGGTCCTCATCCTTCATCTCCCGATAAGAAACTTCATTAAAAAGAAGTTCCTTGAAAAGAACATCGACCTTCCCTTTCATGTCAAAGAAATCATCTTTGGCCGATATGGCGGCAAACCTTTTCTCTTCTTGTACGCCCTCCTTTTTCCGGTTAAAGACCTTGCCCACCTCGAAGAGCCCAACTTCCTCAAATCTTCTTTCGTTCTCCTCCAGATTCTTTAAGAGCCCGGGAAGGAGAGAGGGTCTTAAATACTTGAACTCCAAGCTCACCGGCTTCTCCATCTCTATTAATTCATTTTTTTCAAAAAAAGATGCCTTCTCTTCGTTGATAAAGGAATAGTTATAGGTTTCAAAGAGGCCGAATCCTTTCCAGAGCTCCCTGTAGTCATTTTCAATAAAGAAGAGTTCGTCTTTATAAGGAGGAACCACATCCTCTTTGGGAGAGCGAATCTCTATGTTCTCGTACCCATATATTCTTCCTATTTCTTCAATGAC
>CAYRME010000005.1:0-21111 GCA_964425505.1 uncultured Candidatus Saccharibacteria bacterium | reverse complement strand
GTTTTTCAAGGAGTGGTATAATGAAAGAATCTTATTAATTTAATTTTACGTATGATCCAAAAAGGCATAGGGAAAAGCGAAAAAACGAACTCCTTCCAGGCCGGTCGTGAGGCTGCGAAATAAGCACTCCAAGAGGCCGGCATGGAAAACGAGGGTGACCTTGTAATAGTGCACTCTACAGATGGGTATGAAAGTTACGAGGAGCTCCTTAAAGGAGTTAGAGAGGTAACAGGGGAAACTCCCTTGGTGGGTACGCTTACCGGCGGATTGATTACGCAAGATGAAGTGAATGAAGACCTCAATAAAGTAGCGGTAATGGTATTGAAATCGGAAAAGATCAAATTCACGCCGATAATGACAGAAAATACGGAGGACATGAAAGAGGCGGGAAAAGAGGTCGCCTCGGAATTATCCGAGAACTGGCCGGAAGACGCAAAGCTCCTCTTAACTTTCCCCGGGGGATTTTTGCCGAATGTGAATGATCTTTTTGAAGGACTGGAAGAAAATCTTCCCGAAAATATCCCTTTCTTGGGAGGATCAAGCGGAGGAACTCCTGATTTCAAAAAGACTTGTCAGTTTTTCAACGATGAGGTGAAGGATAACGCCTTCGTATGCGTTCTTTTCTCGGGTGATTTTCAGTACGAAAAGGAAGTTACCCACGGCGGAACTCCCTTGGAAATAAGCGGAAAAGTCACCAAGGCAGAAAAGAACATTGTAAAGGAAATTGATGGCGAACCCGCTTTCAAGATCTACGAGGATTTTGCTGATACGCATCAGGACATACTTTATCAGACCTCTATTTGTTTAGGGACGAAAATGGGAGGAGATGTTATTCTTCGTATTCCGTTGGGTATACAGGAAGATGGTTCTCTGGTGATGCCTACCGAATGGTCGGAAGGAACGGAAGTGTTCCTTTGCCATAGAGAATACAACAGGATTCTAAAGAATACCGAGGAAAAGGCGAAGAAAATAAGAGAAAGAATTAGAGAGAAAGGAAAAGAGCCGGAGTTGGTGCTGCAATTCGAATGTTTGGGTAGAGCAAAAGATGTTCTGGGCTTGGGAAAATCCCGAGAAATTGCGGAAGTGGTCCAAGAAAATCTAGTCGAGAATGCTTCCTGGCTGGGGTGGTATAGCTATGGAGAGGTTGCTCCCGTGCAAGGGAAGAATGAATTTCACAATTGGACCCAAGTACTTTTGGCCATTTATTAAATTCTGTCTTCGATCAAAGGTCGAGATCAAACAATTTGATTACTATAAGCTCCCAACAAAAATATGGATAAAAAATTATGGGTTATTATAGGGGTTGTTATAGCGGCGATAATAATAGGTGCGGCCGTCTTTCTTTTTATGGACCCTGATTCCGGTGTAGATCTTGCTCCTGGTGCGGAAGAGGATTATCACATCGGACTCTTGCAAATGGCTCCCACTGTGGCCACGAACATGGAAGGGTTCATACAAGGAATGGAGGATATAGGATATGAAGAAGGGATCAGAGTGAGATATACCTATAAAGATGCCGAAGGGGATCCGGAGTTGGTTTTTGACTTGGCAGAGGAATTGGTGCAAGAGGATCCGGACATGATATTTGCTAACACTTCCCTGGGTACGAAAGCCGCAAAGGAAGCCACCGAGGGCGAAGATATACCGGTGGTCTATTCCATGGTCGCCGATCCCGTGGAAGCGGGGTTGATAGAGAGCATGGAGAGCTCGGGGAATCATTTAACAGGAACAAGTTGTGCTTACGTGGATGTTGCTCCGAGGAGACTCGAGACTCTTCTGGAAGTGAAGCCCGAGATAGAGACGGTCTTAACCTTCTACGTTCCTGGAGATCCGAGTGGAGAACCCGCTAACGAGAAGATTGAAGAAGCTGCCGCTGAGGAGGGAGTGGAAGTGGTGTCCGTCGAAATAGAGTCCGCTGATGAAGTGGAGAGCTACTTGGAAGATCTCGAGCCCGGTGAAGTAGACGCCATCATGGATCCTGCGGATGCTACTGCTACCAGTGGATTGGTAGAATATGGTATTGATAAGGGTATTGAACTTGAAGTTCCCGTTTTCATGTTGGCCAGAATAGAGACGGAAGCGGGTGCTGCCGCGAGTTATGGTGTTGATTACGTAGATCTTGGAGAGCAGGCAGCTCCTCTTGCAAGTCAAGTTCTGGAAGGAGTGGATCCTGCCAATATTCCCAGCAAAACACCTCGAACTTGGGATTTTGCCCTTAACAAGGAAACTTTGGACAAGATAAACTTGGAAGTGGAAGAAGAGGTCATGGAGAGAGCGGATGTTATCTATGAAGAGATCGTTCCCTTTGAAGCGGTGATCGAATAAAATAGAAAAATGAGCCGCAAACCCAAAAAAGGCCTCCTTGAGAGAATGAGAGGAAAAGAGAGGGCGTCCAAAGAAAAGAAAAAAGGAGGAGAAAAGGTTGTGAGAATGGAATGGCTTTACATTCTGATAGGGGTTACTATTGCGGGAGTGTTTGTTACCAATGTAGTGCTGAACCTGAACTGGATCCAGCCTTTCGGGTATGAACTAGAAGAAAGCTTAAAAGAGAGAACTCTTTCCGATGCCCAAAGAAAAGCGGATAGAGTGGAAAGTGAATTCTTGAGTATTATTGATCGCATTGAAAGAGTGAGTGAGGATGTTGCGCGTATCGGGATAGATAACCCTTTATGCGAAAGACTCCTTCAAAGTACTTTGGATGAGAATATAAGGGACATCTCTATCTTGGACGAAGAAGGAAGAGAGGAGAAGAGATTCTCCAAGATCCACACGGGAATTGGTAGAGATTTCGGTCTTTTGGAAGAATTTGAAAGAGGAAGGGAGAATACTCATATAACCGGTGTCAGGTTCACGGAATACGGAGAACCCTATCTATTGGTCTATACTCCGGCTCGGAATGTGCCCACGCAAGAACCTCAAGCGATACTCAGATTCCGGTTGAACTTAAGCGGAGTTTGGGATGAAGTAGTGGTGGGAGAAGAAGGAGAAAGAATAGGAATAGTGGATGACGCGGGTATCCTGGTTGCCAATACCGACCCCTCTAAAGTCCTGGAGAGAACTTCTCTTATAGGTATTCCTCCTGCTCCTGAAGTGATAGAAGGAAGGGAATTCGAAGGAGAAGAATATATCAACAAAGAGGAAAGACGAGTAGTGGGTGTTGGTGCTCCTATTCCTGCTTTGGGATGGGGTGTCATAGTAGAACGAGACGCGGAGGAAATAAAAGGAATGCCGGGACTGATAGAATCCTTTGTGAATATTTTCCTTTTCTCCGGAATGGTGGTTATCTTACTTCTGGTTTTGCTGGGAGTGGTTATAAGAGCGGGAAGCAAGAAGATATTTCAGAGAGAAAAAGAGCTTCGAGAAAAGGCCGAGGAACTGGAAGAAATGAAGGAAGTTTTGGAGATAAAAGTAAAGGCCAGAACCAAGGAATTAAAGGAGCTCAATAATGAGCTGGAAGAGGAGGTAAAAAGACGCACTAAAAAATTGCGGGATAAGGTCCGTGATCTGGAGAAATTCAGAAGGATAACAGTAGGAAGAGAGTTGAAGATGGTGGAATTGAAAAAACAATTAAGAAAGACAAGGGAGGAGTTACAAGAATTAAAGAAGGAAAAAGAAGGAGGAGCGGAGGAAGATTGATAAAATAAAGAATAAAGTGACCTATGAAGAACATTTCTTTGATACTTTGTGAAGACATTTCCGTGGATAGGGATACGGGTCAATGGAGCACTCACAAGCACATGGAGAAAATAAATTTGGTGGTTCCTCCCGAGAGAAAAGAAGAGGGAAAGGCCTTCTCGATCAAGGGCAGGTTCAAGCTTCTTTCTTTTTGGAGCAAAGAAAAAGGGGACGAGGAAAGAGAGAATTTCAAGATAAAATGCGAGCTTCTTGACGATGAGGGAAAGAAGCTCATGGAAAGCCCGGAATACGAGGTGCCTCTACATAAAGGACCTATTACCAAGCATAGAATATCTCTTGACGGACTTGTTATAAAAGAAGGTGGTCAATATACCTTGAAACTCCTAAAAGAAGAAGAAAGTGGAAGCTACAGAGAGGAGAATAGTTATCCCTTCGAGGTGTTGATAGAGGAAAAGGAGGAGACTGAAAAGAGTTAATGAGTTAAATTTTTGACAAAATAGTAAGGGGTTCTATAATAAAAGGAGCTCTGAAAGCACCTTTGAAAAGGAGGGAGAAAGATGAAGATCATGTTCTTTGGAGCGACCGGGGACATGGGAAAAAGAGTTGTGGAAGAGATCTGCGATCATCCTCGTATAAAGTTGATCACCATAGTGGGACGCAATCGCAAGGGCTACGAAAAATTGGTGAAAAGGATGTACCAGAAAAGAAAAAAATCTTACAAGCTAAGGTTTGTGAATGTGAATCTCGACAATTGCCTCAACCTTCCCGAAGTGATCGGCGAGAGCAATATTGTGGCAAATGCGGCGGGTCCGTTCTATCGCTATGAAGAAATGCTTATGAGGGCCTCCATGAAAGCGGGGGCACACTATGTGAGTCTCTGTGATGATCATGATGCCGCGGAGAAGGTCCTCAAACTGGATGAGGAGGCCAAAAAGAGAAGAGTAACGGCAATAACCGGCATGGGATGGACACCGGGACTCTCAAGCCTCTTGGCGCGTTCGGGGGTCGATCTCCTTGATGAAACAAAGAGAATTTATGTTTATTGGGCCGGGAATACTGAGAACAAGATGGGGCTTGCTGTTATTCTTCACGTTCTCAATAGTTTTACGGGGAAAGTTCCTTCCTTGAGAGGTGGAGAAATGAAGATGGTTCCCGCCGGCTCGGAGAGGGAAGTGGTCAATTTCCCGGAACCTTTGGGAGATATTGCGGTTTACAATGTAGGACATCCGGAACCTGTAACGATGCCCTTGAATTTCCCTGATGCGTCGGAGATCGTTTTAAAAGGAGGAATCAACGAGGATCTTTTCAACAGCCTCTCGATTCTCGTCAATAGGCTGGGGTTGAGCAAACTCTCATTTTTGCGTGATCTCACGGCTCTCTTTTTTCAAAAAACTCTTCCTTTATGGCGCAGAATAGCGCGCCTGGGTCCCGAGGTCTCGGGAATAAGGGTGGATGTAGAGGGTTTCTTCAACAAAAAGGAGTGTCGCTTAAGCTACAAGGTAGCAGGTCCCATGGACGTCCTAACAGGTCTCCCCATGGCCTTTGCCTTGAAGATGATCGCGGAAGGTAGATTGGATCGATACGGAGTTTTTGCTCCCGAATCAAAAAATCTTTTCGATACTTCGGTCATGGAAATGATGGAAGCGAAAAGGATATATATCGAAAAGGAAAAGCACTTTATTTAAGCCAATTCACAAGAATTGGCTTTTTCTTTTTCTTGTTCTAGAATGAAAGTAATGAAAAAAGAACGTGGGTTTACTCTTGTAGAACTCCTGGTGGTTATCGCTATCATTGCGATACTTGCCACTATTGTTCTTGTCTCCCTCCAGGATGCTCAAAGGAGTGCGAGGGACTCCAAAAAACTTTCTACGCTCAGGCAAGCTGATTCTGTGGCGGGAATTTACAGGGCCTCCCATGAAACTTATGAGAATATGTGCGATGAGGAGGAGATGATACAAATAGAGAACGAACTTGAAGCAATACAAGAGAAGTATGGGAACGGGAGCCTGGAGGCAAAGTGTAATACTGAAGAGGATGAGTATTGTGTTCTCATAGAATTACCGGACGGTGAATCTTTCTGTACGGATCATAAGAACCCCCCTAAAGCGTATTCACACGTGGGTTGTCCGGGAGGAAGCAGGAATTGCAAGGACAAAGATAATTGATTCTTTACAACCGTTATCGCCCGTGCTAGAAATATCACAGAGTAAAAAGGTCGGTTTTATTGTTAATAAAGAAGAGTTGTTATGGTCCCAAAGATACTTAGGACACTTGGTGTTTCCGTGGTAGCACTTGCTTTGACGCTTGGAGTGGTGTCCCTTACTGGTGCTGAGGAGATAGAGGTTGAGCCGATGGAGGGAGAAGAAGTAGAAGATGTGGAGGATTACGATCCGGAAGAAGATGGAGAATTCGATCTCGAGGAAGATATAATGGAAGAAGGCGAGGATCCCATGGATGAGGAGTTTGAAGACGAGGATCCGGTAGGGGATGAACCCGTGGACGAGGATCCTGTTGATGAAGACCCGGTAGAGGACGAGCCCATGGACGAGGATCCCTTTCAAGAGGAAGAGGAATTCGAAGAAGAGTTAGAGGAAGAGGAAGGAATGATGACCTGGATCATCGTTGGTGTGATCGTTATTATTCTCGCTATCGTGGTCTACATGAACGTCAAGAAGTCGTAAAAAGAGGAGAACCTCTTTTGTCGCACAAAAAAAGAGCGCTCCTTCAAGGTAGGAGCGCTTTTATTTTGCCTTGGAAAATTCTTCTTTCCGGAACGGAAAAGAAGCAAGATCACTGAAGCTTGTTTCCATGGGAAGCATTTCGCTTATTCCCATTCTTTCTATTAGATCGCTATCCTCTCCCTTTCTTTTCATTAAGGAGAGAGACTCTATTTCTGATTCGGTGAGGAAAGCGAAGGAAATTGCCGGGTCGTTGCCTTTGAATTGCTTTGTTTCTTCAAGAAAAGTATAAGCATCTTCCAAGACATTCATGTCCACTTCCTTGTCTGCCATGGCATAGACATTCTCAAAAAGGAAACTTCGTGCCTCTTTAAATACCTGACTCTCTTTGCACTCTTTGAAAGACACTTTTCCCTCCTCACAACTTTCCTCAAAAAGAGCCAGCAGAATATTTTCTGTTCTCTGTCTTTGATTTTTGCCAAGCTCCTTAAAGACACTTGGAGGCTCTTTTAGAAATCTCAACCTAATGGCGTCGTTCAGATCTGCTAGCGTGTAAGCTACCTTGTCTGCAATTTTAACAACAAGATACTCCTGAGGAAGGTCTTCTTCATTGAAGTTATCAATTCCTCCTGAGTGATGGTATACACCTTCCAGGGTTTCGTAACAGAGATTCAAACCTTTTCCGCTTCTTTCCACGAATTCACTTACCATGACGGCGAAAGCATTGTGCTTGAATTTAACCCCCAGCTTTTTGGATAAAAAACGCTCCCCCAAATGCCCAAAAGGAACGTGCCCTATATCATGGGCGAATGCTATTGCGCGACAAAGAGAAGCATTTAATCCGAGAGTTTCTGAGATAATGGAAGCTAAAGCGGCACTTTCCGCTGTATGAATTATTCTAGTTCGGGAATGGGGGTTTCTCCGTGAATAAAATACTTGTGTTTTCCTCTCCATTCGGCGGTATGCCTTGGAGAGCATTATTTTGGTCTCGTCAACAGAAAAAGGGTCGCAAAGAGGGAAAAGGTATTCATCATCATCCGGATATTTATTTCTTCTTCCTATTCTTTGCGTCGAATCAAACTGCAGGTGTTCGAGGCAATCTTTGAAGTTCCCAAATTTCTTTTCCAAGGTACTCACCTCCTTTTATTTGCTTTTTATTTTAGTATGAAAAATTAAAAAGTAAAGAGGGATAAAGTAGGACAAAGATAGGACAAAAAGGGATTTGACCTACTTTCGTCCTATCATTGACCTACCCTTGTCCTACCTTTGTCCTACCCAACTGGGGAAAAGTATTGTGGAAAGAATCTGGGGAAAAACCCTGTGGAAAACTAAGGGGTTTTCAGGTGAAGGTTACTATTTATAATAGGATTTGTGAGAGATAAAAGTATGTTTTTCAGATACAAAAAAATCTTTTTCTTGAACTTCAAAAAGGGAGAAGTGATCTCGAAAATTTTCTAACCGCCCCTTTTATGATGGAGAGCCGGATGGTTGGGATCTTGATAATCAAGCGGAAAAGTCCGACTCCGGCAAGGGTCTTATAGGAGATCATTCTCTAAAACTCGGACCTCACAGTTATGACGGTCCTTACAATGAAGAGAGCGAATTCATTCACGAGGAGGCGGATGGCGAAGAGATTTCTTATTACGGAGAAATAAAAGTGAAAGGAGAGGGGTATGCGCGAGTGGGAATTCTCCGGCCCGGATATAGTCAGAGAAATTACTCCGATTGGCAAGCTCTTGATTTCGAGGAATGGATTTCTTTAGAGCATGAAGTTACAAAAGATGAGAGGGAGGGAGAAGATGGCGTTTTTCGAATACAGCACACTTCCTGTAGTGAAGAGGCGGAAGCGGATGATGAAAATAGTGAGATCGATGAAGTGGATCTCCTCGTGGGCGCCGCTTGGGTTTCCACGGGAGAATCCCCGGGAGATGTGGAGGATTGGGATTGACAAAAGTTCATTTTAAGTTAAACTTAAAGTGAACTTATTAATTAATTTAAAGTGTTATGGAAAAATTTATTGGCTTAAAAGAATTGCGGCAGAACATGGATAAATATGTGAAGCGTGTAAAAGAGGGCGAGAACCTGATTGTAATGCGCAGATCCAAGCCGCTTTTTAGGATATCTCCCGTTGAAAATGAGGAAGAGAACTGGGAAGAAGTGGTTGATTTTACCAAGATAAAGAAGGGTGGCGTAGATATAAAGGATATTCTTTCCCGAATTTGAGGTCATGGATAAAATTGAAAAAGCTCTTAAAAAGTTAACGGAGAAGGAAAAGAAGGCGGTAAAAAATCTCCTTGTAAGAATCGAGAAAGGAGACTTCCGAAATTTGGATGTTAAGAAATTGAAAGGGCGAGACGATATCTTTCGTGCTCGAAAAGGAGGTATTCGTATAATTTTTCGCAAATCCAAAGAAGATATTTTTATATTATCCATTGAAAGGAGGTCCGACAGGACATACAAAGATATCTAATATTTAAAGCATTGGATCTCCTCGTGGGTGCCGCTTGGGTTTCCACGGGAGAACCTCCGGGAGATGTGGAGGATTGGGATTAAAATTATAAGCAAACCTCTTATTAGTACTTGAAACTATTTCTGTGCGGGGCTTACTTGTATCCTTGTGCTTTTACTGAATTGCTTTTAAAATAAAAGTAATGTTCTGATCGACTATAAGAATATGGTCAAAAAAAACGACAAAAAGGAAAATAAAAAGACAAAGAAGATATTTGTAAAAATAAAGGGGTGGGGAGTAAGCCTATGGAGTGTGATCTTAACTTTCCTTTTTACGGGAAGTGTAAGAGGTGAAACTTTTCCAGGAGGGCAACCAGTGCCACTTTATGCTCCTTCTCCTCCGTTAGACGAGATCATTGCTTCCTCTGCAAAATTCGCAAGCAATATCCTTTTTATTCCTCTAATTGTTTTTCTTGCAATTTTTCTCATTTTCCGAAAAAGAAAACCGGAAAAAAGATGGCCGAAGATCCTTGTAATAATTTTTCTTTCTCTTTTTGTTCTTAGTCTGCTCGTTTATTTTCTCTTTTCGTCTTCTTTGGTTCAACTTTAGTTCAACCGGTTCAATTAATTCTTGATGATCCATGAAAAAGCTCTTCAAAGAAGGCAAGCTCATGCTCTGGGAAAAGTATTGCAGGGGGCAAAAAGACAAACATCCCCTGCTTTGTGTTTTTTGGGAAACTACTCTAAGGTGCAATCTTAAATGTGCCCATTGTGGAAGTTCTTGCGGTCCGGAAGTACCGAAGAAGGAAGAGCTTTCCACCGGAGAAATAAAAAATGTTTTTAAGTCCATTGCAGAAGATTATGATCCCAAAAGGATCATGATCGCTGTGACGGGAGGGGAGCCTCTCTTGAGAAGAGATGTTTTTGATGTAATGGGATATGCTTCCGGTCTTGGGTTTTCTTGGGGGTTGGTGACCAATGGGACTTTAATTGATGAGAGGATTGTCCATGAAATGAAGAAGGCGGGAATGTTGACAGTATCGGTAAGTATAGATGGAACGGAAGACATTCATGACGAAATAAGGGGGAAGACGGGGGCTTTTCAGGAAGCGACACAAGGAACCGGAATGCTCACTGACTCAAAGCACTTTAAACAAATAGAAATTATTACTTGCGTAAGCAAGAAGAACATTGATAAGTTGGATGAGATCTATGAACTTTGCAAGGACTTGGGAGTGGATGGTTGGAGGATATTTACCGTTGTCCGTAGAGGAAGAGCAAAAGAGGATGATGATTTTTCCTTAACCCCCAAAGAACAGGTTTTTGTCCTAGATTACATAAAAGAAAAAAGGAAGGAGAAAGAATTGAAAGTTAACTTTTGTGATGAGGGTTTCTTGGGGTTGGATTACGAGGGTGAAGTAAGAGATCAATTCTTTTATTGTTGGGCCGGTATTACTGTAGGGAGCATACTTTACAATGGTGATGTAGCGGCTTGTCCCATTATACCAAGGGAGCATACCAAGCAAGGAAATATAAGAGAGAGGAGATTTTCAGAAATATGGGAAAACGAGTATCAAATGTTTCGGGAAAGAGAGTGGAAAAAGAATAGTTACTGCGGAGATTGCTCTCTTTGGGATTTTTGCGAAGGAGAAAGCATGCATCTCTGGGACTTCGATAAAGGAGAGCCGATGTGTTGCAATTATAATTTGATCAATAAAAATAAAGAAAATAGTTAGTTTCCGTAAATTGCAAGCAAGTTCATTTCTTGGATTGATCGCAACTCCTTTTTGATGAACATAGAGTGCTACATGTTGCCTTGCTACATGCTTACCATTCTATTCATTTTACTTTCTTTCCGTTGTTGTGATATCTTAGGCAAATTAAACTTATTTATCATTTAAATTTCACTTATGTTTAGATACTATTATTTCTGTTTTTCCATATTGATCTTCCTTTTTATTTTCCTTACTTTGAGTATTACTCCTGCGAGCAATGCGATTGCTCAGAACACAGAGCAACTTCAAAGATTGGAAGGGGTGGAAGAGGCCGCTTCTTCGCTTCTTGATCGCATAGAAGGCGAAGAAGGAATGCAGGAGCAAAGAGAGACTCTCATCCATATCAAGGAGAGGGCATCTACTCTCAAAGAACAATTGAGAGAACATGTGGAAGAAAGGGAAGAGAGGCTTTCCGAGGAAGAAGAGAAATTGGCCGAGGCGTTGGCTGCTCTCCTGGAAGAAGAATCCTTTGCTGTTGATCTGGAAATAAATATCGATGTTTGGGAGCCCGTGACGGAGGAAGGGGGAAGATTCGAATTGGATTTTGAAATACGTGCGGAGGAAGAGAGCGAGATGGGAGAGTTGCACGGTGAAGCAAAGATAGAAGCCCCCGAAGATTCAATAAGAATAGATGATTTTTCACTTATTTTTTCCGGTGATGAGCTTTACGGAAAGATGGAAGAGGTTCCCGTTCTCTTGGCGAAGGACTTGGGAGTAGAAAAGGAGGACATAGAAGGAAAATATGTACTTCTTTCCGAGGACATAGAAGAAGATCTTTTTCAGGAACTTCCTCCTTGTGAAAGGGAACAATTAAAAGAGATAATGGAAGCCGCGGAAGGAGTCGATGTTCACCTGGAAAGCATGGTGAAGGAAGCTCTACGTGAAGGTCTTTTAATAGTGGAGAGTTCTCAGGAAACTTTTCGGGAAGGGGAAGTGGCTACGGGATACACCCTAAGTACCGACCCTCGTCGATTGCCCGGGTGGTTGCTTAATCTACTTGAAGATGATCCTGAACATGAAGAGTTTCTGAGAGCACTGTTTCCCCAAATGTCCGTGGATACGGAAAAGGCTAAAGATGATCTCCGAGAAGCCGAAGGAGAAATGAAAAGAGACGATTTCCCGTCTTTCTATTATGAGGAATTCAGTTTGTGGGTTACTGATGGTTACCCGGCAGAGGTAAGATTGAATCTGGAAAAAGAGGAAATGGAAGAGGTAGAGAGAATTCAAGAATTAGAAATAAACGCTAATTTCGGCGATTTCGGAGAAAGTTTCCATATTCTCCCTCCTTCCGATTATGTAGAATTGGATGAGCTCATAGAGGAAGTGGCTCCCGATCCGGTAGTTCACGGTGAGGATAGCCATATTGAGCAACAAATGCATCAATTAAGAAATGTTGCCGAGGTTGCTTATACTTTTGAAGATGGATACGAGAGATTGCAAAGATTGAAAGAGGAAAATCATGAAGAAATAGAAAGAATAAAAAAAGAGATTCAAGATGTTATTAGGCACGGCGATGTAGAGGAAGATGATGTTTTTAAATTACATGTAAGTGAGGATCATGAAGACTATTGTGCTTATGCACGTTTGGCAAGTGATCCTGAGAAAATATCTTGCGTGGATTCTACCGGATGGATGGGAATAGTTTCCTTGGAAGAGGAGCATGTTCCTTGTCATCAATATCCCGAGGAAACAGAAATTCCTACTTGTCAGAAATAGACAGTTACTCCACTTTTTGGCGGAATTTTTGTAAAGCAAAAATATAAAAATGCCCGGAAGTTCCGGGCATTTTCATTTGAGAGATACCAAATTATTAAAGTCTTATTTTTATAAGCTGGGTATCATCTCCTTCTTCGGTGGTGAAAAATATCATCCTGAGCTCATCCTCTTCCTCTTCTTCTTTCACGATGAAATTGAGGCTGTAGCTTTCGGCGTCCGCGCTCATATCGTCCAACTCAACCTCCAGAGTCTCTTCTTCCATTTCAAAACCACTTTCCGTGAAAACATCTCTTACCTTTTGAACATCCTCCTCGGTGATCACTCTGTTTGTAATGTAGGTAAGATCATAATAAGCGGCTGTCTCGATCAATTTGGGGTCCTCCTCGAACACTTCTTCCATAACTCTTTTTATATTCTCATTCACCGCTATATTACGATCGGTCATGGGGGTTATTTCTTCCTCCAGGTGGTAAGGATTTTCTTCGGTTTCTGTAGGTTCGGGATCTTCAGGTGTGAGATCTTCTTCCTCTTCTATCTCATCAACAGGCACCTCTTCAATCGGAACATCTTCCGCATACTCCCCGAACATCTCTGCGATTGCCTCCGGCCCTTCTTCCAGGAGGTTGCCCGCATACCGCCAGCCGATATATACCAGACCGGCAAAAATGAGAACCAGGACGACAACGACAATAAGTATTATTTTTACCGTTTTATTCATAAATTATTAATTTATTTTCAATATAGATATAGACCTTTTTTAAAATTGTACCAAACCTAAGGTAGTTGTAAACTAAATCAATTAACAAGTTGCTGTATATTGACCTCGGAGGTCAACAAGCCTCGGGAGTGTGGGAAGTGTAACAAAAACAAAGAATCAGCGTCTTTAAAGATAGAACGAAAAGGAAACCTTTTTCAAGGCACTCAAAGGTCGGTATATTACTCATTTTTTTTAGGTTCTGACCATGAAAAAAAGAAAACCGCTTGGCAAGAATGTTGCCAAGGGAGTGCAGGAAGAGGAGTTCGTGCGCTCTAGAAAAAGAGGGAGAAGAACTAAGAAAGAAGGGAGAAGGGTGGTTTGGGAGAGATTATAATCTCTTTTCCGGACCGATCCTCCAAAGGACCCGCCGTATGGCGGGTTTTTTGTGTGTAACAAATCTCATGGAACCACGTCTTTATAGGTGCAGGCAAAAGAAGGTTAAATCAATCAAAAAATCGATGAAAAGATTAACGGAAAAAAGAATAAGAATACTTTCTCTTGTAAGAGCGGAGCGTGGTTTCAAGGAAAAGACCAAGAGATCGATACTGGGAAGAGAAAGACTTCAAGCGGATCTTCTGATGGAGGCAATGATATTTCGAGGAGGGATGGTGGCGTTGATGATGCTTTTTCTTTTGCTTTTCAGTCAATTGCACGTTCCAAGAGAGATTCCCCCCTTTTCTCATGAAAGAGAGGAAATGGAAAGAAAGATAGAAGGAGTAAAAGAAGATAATAATGTTGTAAAAAGCGGTAACGATGTTCTTGAGATAGAGAAGATAAAGAACGATCTTGCCACACTGGAGGGGAATTTCCGGGATGTGAGAAATGAAATACTAAAGAGTTACATTGATGACGAGGGTGCGGGAATGAAAGAGGAAGAGATAATAGATCATCACCTTCAAAGAATAGAGGAGAAGGGAAAAGGAGAGCTTTTGGAAGACATGAAGGAAGATAATGAAGAAGAAGCTTTTGACACAATAATAAAGATCCTAATGGATGAAAAGGTCGAAAAAAGTAATAACAATTATTAACCGTGAACTGTATGAGGAATACGGTTCCTGAAGAAAGATGAAGAAAGTAAAAAAGAACATTCTTGTCGGTATCTTGGCCCTGGCCATAGTTTTTTCGGGATTATCCTTTGTGCAAGCGGATGAAAGAGATGATATCCGTGCCGAAATGGACGCCATTGAGGAAATGCTGGAGGAGCTCGCAGAACAGGTGAGGACCACCGATAGTGATGACGAGGATGACCAAACAACGAAGGGCATTGAGGGTGTGCCCGCCGGCTTTACCTTTGGCAGTAATATGAGACAAGGATCCAGAGGAACAGCCGTGAAATACCTTCAAATAGTTTTGAACAGCGATCCTGACACGAGGCTTGCTCAAAGCGGAGCCGGATCGCCCGGTAACGAAACAGAGTACTTCGGTCCTATAACCGATTCCGCTGTTCGGAAGTTCCAGGAAAAGCACCGCAGTGAGGTGCTTGTTCCCGCCGGAGCCTCCAATCCCACCGGTTTTGTGGGAACTTATACGAGAGCCAAGCTCAACGAGATATTGACTGAAGGGGTTTCGGAAGTAAAGGATCCTGTCAACGGTGAACTTCTCAAGATGCTTGAGGAGATTTCGGAATCTGTAAAAGAGCTTGCGGCTCGTGTGGCAGCATTGGAGACCGGTGTTAACGGAGAAGAAGGTGAATTGAGCGTCTCCTTGAGGTCTGACATAAGGAACGTTGATGTACGTCCCGCTCAGACCAAGGAAGTGGCCATGTTCAGAATGGAAGCCGATGATTCGGACATCGATGTTCAGAGATTCGATGTTTATGTCTCGGGAGGAACGATGGTCGAGTTCAGGGGCGACATTGAGGAGATGATGATCAAAGTGGACGGAGAAGTGATCTCAGAGAAAGAGATAAGCAGATCCACAGTATCAAGGGATGACGAGTATATCCGCTTCACGGGACTTGATATAGAAGTTCCCGCGGATGGACACGAAGATATTGTCATTGCCATTGAGGCGGCGGACAAGAGCACTTTCACCAACACGAGTTACTCTGTGGGTCCGAGCGGAGAAAGAGCTATTCGAGGAATTGACACAGCGGGTATTACTGTTTATGCCGGAGATGCTGCCGAGAGAAATTTCAATCTCGACCATGATACCACCGGTACGCTCGAGATAAAGGACGAGGCTTCTCCCGAGACCGGAGTGGTCAAGGTGGACGAGAGTGACAATACGGAAGTGGAATTACTCAACTTCGTTCTGGACGTGAGCGATTCCGACATCGATCTTGAGAATCTCAGAGTGGAACTCGAGGGTGATCACGATCTCCCGGAACTATTCGAGGATGTACTTCTCTATGAAGGAAATACTTTGATCGACGTTCAGAGTGTGACCATTGTAGAGGCTACCGACGATAAAGAGGGTTATGTGATCTTTGATGTCGAGATGGACATTGATGCCGGAGAGGAGGTGGTCTTTAGCGTTTATGCCGATGTTTTCGAGATGGACATGGAGGATGACGGCGCCAAGATCGGAAGTAAGATCAAGGCCGACATTCTCGCCTCCGAGAACGAGGGCATTGCCTACGCATACGACACCGATAAGGATATCGATCTCAAGGGAGACCTTGAAGGAGAGTTCCAGGCCTTGTATCCATCGATGCCGGAGTTCACTCTCAAGGAGCATGACATAGAGAGAAGTGACGACAGAGATCTTGCCGATGCTTACCTTACTATTGAAGTGGAAGCCCTGGAGGGTGATATAGAGCTTACCGATCTTACTTACGGTGATCACTGGGATGTGATAATCGAGCTTGACGGTACGGAAGTTTATGACGGTTCGAGCTGGACGGGTACTTCTTCCGAGTCCACTATCCAAAAAGGAAACAAGGAAACTTTGGAGGTGTTCGGTATCTTTGAAGCTACGGATACAGAGTACGGATGGGTGAGACTTGCGGTGGAAAGTATTGAATGGGAGGACGAGGAAGGCAACTCTTCTACTTGGTCAAAGAGTGACTACGATTTCATCGAAGTCCTGAGGACCAACAGAGTGCATCTTGCACAGCAGGGTGCATAAGGAAGGAGAGTCCATGCTAGCAAAAAACCCCTTTTGAGGGGTTTTTTGTTCGTGAAGAAAGAAATGCTATAATAAAACAATTGTAAATAAACTCTCTTTTATGAAAGTAGGTATCATAGGGTGTGGAATAAGCGGTCTTTACGCAGCTTATCATCTACAAAGTAAGGGTTATGATTGTGTTATCTTTGAGGAGTCGGCTTTTGGGGGAGGAAGGTTCGATCATGCGATAAAGATTCTCAACAAGGAGTTTTATCCCAGGTTTTATGACCTCATAGAGAAACTCAACCTAGAAGAATCTCTAGTCCCTTTTGGTGGTATAGGTGTTCTTACTCCGGAGGGGGTTGTGGATTTTCCGGGATTCAAGGCCTCTTACGATAAATTTTCCCCTGAAGATAAAAAGATCTATGACGAAATGGAAAAAGAGGCTCTTGCAGGTGGATTCGATCCCTTTCACCCCGAGGAGCGAATGCTTCAATTGAGAAATGTTTCCGTGGAAGATCATATAAAGGATTGTAGTGAACACTTCAAAGAGAGCGTCATTTTCCCTCTTATCAGTCTCACTTTCATGAGCCCTCTGGACCCCTCAAGGATCTCTGCGGAATATCTTTTCTTCAAGTTCCGCCTTGTAAGTGAATTCTTAAAACCCGAAGTGGAAATGTTCTCCAAGGACGAGGGGTTAAAAGTTGTAACAAGTGTTCTGGAAAGGAGGTTGATGGAAAAAGGAGGAGAGGTTTCCCTTTTCTCTACAGTTAAGGGAGTAAAGGAAGAAGAAGGAAAGAAGGTGATCTCTTTTTGGAAAGCGGGGAGTGAAAAGAAGGAGGAGGTTGATGCGGTGATATTTACCACTCCTTTGAATAGGTTGCGGGAGATGGATGTTGATATTGACACGGGAGAGGGAATTAATTATTACGAGACCAAGTATTATTCGGTAAAAGGGGAGCCGATAACTGAAAAGAGCACGGTTCTTTCGGAGACGGGGAATATAAAAGTTTTTTATGATGTTTACGAGGAAGAGCAGCAAATTTTTCCCCATGATCCCGAGAAGGAAACAGACTTCTCTTTGCTTTATAAGGAGAACCCTGTGGTTATTGATGAGACGAGGGTCAAGAGTCCCTTTACTGTTATGGCTCCCGGAACAAGAGCTCCGAATATAAGACAAAGAAAAGGGGTTTATATTTGTGGGGACTTCTATTATTACCCTTATATTGAAAATTCCCTTCTTACTACGGAGAAAGCGATAGAGTTTCTAAGAGAGGATCACGAGAAAGAGTAGGGAGTTCTTAGGAAAGGAAATTAAATGAAGGACCAAAAAGAAAAAGAGAAAAGGGTGGAGGAATTCCTCAGAAAGACCAGAGAAAGGGTGGATCCCGCCCTGGAGGAGTTGCTTTTGCGACATGGCGGGGAAAGATTTGAAGAACCTTTCCTTTATTTCATTCGTACTGGAGGCAAGCGCTTAAGACCAGCGCTTGTTTTTTTAGGTACGGAAGCCTTGGGAGGCAATGAGGAGGATGCTATTTATCCCGCGGTGGCGGTGGAAATACTTCACAATTATTCTCTTCTTGTGGATGACATCATAGACAGGAGCGAAACGAGGAGGGGAAATCCCACGGTTTGGAAGAAATGGGGAAGAGCGGCCACGGAATGTATAGGAATGCATTATGCCGCATCGGTTTTCAGGGGTGCTCTTTATTGCCCTTCTCCCTCTAGAGTGTCCTCTATTCTCTCCGATGCTTTGCAGGTCCTTGTGGAGGGAGAAATGATGGATGTACTACAAGAGAGGAAAGGTAGAGAGGAAGAGGAATTTTTCAGAAGGTGGAAATATAAGGAGGTTGATATAGAGGATGCTTTTTCCATGATGGAAAAGAAAACGGCAAAGCTCCTCGAGGCGAGTTGTGAAATAGGGGCGGTTTGTGCGGGAGCTTCAGAAGAAAGAGTAGAAGAAATGAAAAGTTATGGATTTCACCTGGGGATGGCCTTCCAAATGAGAGACGATATTCTTGATATCTTCGGAGAGGAAAAGAAATTCGGAAAAAAGATAGGGAAGGATATAGAGGAGAGAAAGGGAGGGAATGTGGTCATTCTCTTTGCTCTGGAAGAAAGAGAGAAGTTGAGGGAATTCTTGGAAGAAAAAGAGGATTTAATTGATGAGGACCTTAGAGAGGCAACAAGGATAATAAGTGAAACGAACGCAAAAGAAAGGGCAATGGAGTTATGCGAGGAGCATGCGGAGAAGGCCAAGGAGAAACTGGAGAGATTTTCTCAAACACCGGAGCGAGATATAATGGTGAACATGGTTGATGAATTATTAAAAAGGGAAAAATAAAAGATATGAAGACATTTCACACAAAGAACAATTTAAGTACCAAAGAAGCTTACGATTTTATTGATGTAACGGATGACATCCTTAAATTCGTTAAAGAAAGCGGGATCAAGAACGGAATGGTCAATATTCAAATAATGCACACTTCCTCGGCCCTTATTCTCAATGAGAACGAACCTCTTCTTCTTGAGGATATAAAAAGGAAATTGGAGGAATTCGCCTCTATGGAGGAGAGTTATAGGCATGATAATTTTGAAGTTCGTACGGTAAATATGTGTGCGGATGAATGTGATAACGGACACTCTCATTGCAAGGCCGTCACCCTTCCTTCTTCTGTAACTCTTAATTTGGTGGACGGAGAGATGCAACTTGGTACGTGGCAAAGAATAATGTTCCTGGAGCTTGATCGCGCCAGGCCCCGCTCTTATCAAATAATGATAATAGGGGAGTAATTGTATAAAATTTTATATGATGAGTAGCTCAGGAGAAAAATATAATCTTTTTTTTGAAGAACACTTGGGGCGAGAAAATGAAGAGCAGTGTCCTGTAATATCGCGAATAACAAAAGACTTAACGTCGAAAAGAATAAAAGAAAAGATAGGAGAAGTACAAAGCGTAAGCTTGCCCGAAGAAATCAAAAGATGGGTTGAAAGATATGAGGAAGTAGGGAGAAGAAAAGATTTTATATGGAAGTGGACGTATTTGAAAGCGGAAGAACTTACTCTTACTAGTGTTCCGGAGAATCGGAGGAAAGAAATTCTTGTGCCAAAAGTGCTTACTATAATTATTAATGCTTTGATTGATGATATTGCGGACGAAAAAAAAGATAGAGGTCTATTATTGGATTCTATGAAGATTTTCTTCTTTTCTTTTTCTGACGAATTTTTGGAAAGAACTTATGCTCCCGAAGATAAAGATTATTTGCACTTGATAGAGGAAATAAAAAATGCTTTCTTTGACAAGATTAAGAGATATCCGGGTTATAGGGATTTTGAAGAGTTGCTTTTTTATGATTATAGACAATTTTATAATGCGGCTCTGTACGGTCACTTAATTAATGAAAAAAAAGATGTTATTAACCTTCCAGAGTATAAAATATATTTGTCGAATAATATGCAAATGATGGTTCTTTCTACCATTGATCTCATGGCTTCTTCGGAGATTAAAAGGGAAGAAATCCACAAAATAAGGGAGATTTTCTGGAAAGCTCAGCGAATGGGCAGGATCGGCAATTCTATTACTACCTTCAAGAGAGAGATCGAAGAAGATGATTTTACAAGTGAAGTTTTTGCTCGTATGATATCAAGGGGAGTCATCAATGCCGATATACTTGACAGAAAAAATCATGATTACCTTTTGTTTAAGATCAATGAAGAGGGGCTTATAAGAGAGAGGTTGCTTGAAGGGGAAGAGAATTATCATTCTATAGACAAAGAGGAAGTGAACTCCTTCAGTATAGAAAAAATATTAAGAGGGTTAGAAAATTTAATAGAAGGGCATATTATTAGTGAAGGATTAAAATAGGATGCCTATTTCGATAGAGTCTCTTATTCTTTTTTTGGTATTAAGTGTTGGTCTGTTTTTTGCAGGGTTGGTTTATTTTAATGATTTTAAGAAAAAAAGAAATCAATTATTTCTCTTGTCAACTATTTTTCTGCTGATGTGGGTCCTTTTTGGGTACCTTATAACACTGCCATCTCAATCAGCGGAAACCGTTGTTTTAAATACTAGAGTGGCTTATGTAGGAGTTTTTGGGTGGCTGGTAAGCACTTACTTCTTCTTGAAGTATTTTCCTGTGAGAGAAAAAGAGAAAAGTGTTGTTACTGATAGAATAATGATATTTTCGGGAGTCTTACTCTCTTTTGTTACTCTTTTTAGTGATCTCTTAGTGGAAGGTGCTGAAATTTATCAAGAATACTCTCATCCTGTACTTGGAGAGGGAGTTCCTTTTATATATTTCTTGATTCTTGTAATGTTTTTGATTCTCTTGAAGAATATTTATAAGAAATATTCAAAGACAAAAGGGAGTGAGAGAATTAAAATTCAATATTTTCTTGTCGGACTAACTCTCTTTCTTGTAGCCAATCTTGTTTTTAATGTTTTTATCTCTCCTGTTTATGGGATGATACCTTGGGCTTATATTGGTAATTATACTGCTATTCTTTTACTCGGCTTTACCGCTTATGCAATAGTCAAAAAGGAACTCTTTGATATAAAGGTGGCGGTGACTTCTGTTTTTGTGGTCCTTATCGCCATTCTCTTAGGGATTGACCTCCTCTTTCTCACGAAGGAATTGTGGATGCAAGGGGTGAAAGGAGGTATTATAATTATCTTCCTTATCTTCGGATGGCAACTCATAAAGAGTGTTATAAAAGAAATGGAACAAAGAGAGGAGCTTCAAAAGGCTTATAAGAAACTGCAAAGGATCGATAAGATGAAGACGGAGTTCATGTCCATTGTCTCGCATCAACTAAGAACTCCTTTAAGTATTATGAAAGGGCATCTCTCTATGCTCCAAGAAGGGATGTATGAAGACGAGAAGAAGAAAGAGAAGATAATAAAGAATGTTTATGAATCCAATGAGCGGCTCATAAACCTCGTCAACGATGTTTTAAATATCTCCCGTATTCAATCGGGGAGAGTTAAGATCGACAAAGAGGAAGCCGATATAAGGAAGGTAGTAAAGGGAGTTGTAAAGAGAATGAGGTCCTC
>CAYRME010000004.1:0-21181 GCA_964425505.1 uncultured Candidatus Saccharibacteria bacterium | reverse complement strand
ATCTTCTTTGCTTTCTTTAACTGCTTCTTTAGCTCCATCATCTTTAATTCTCTTCCCACCATCAACTTGTTGGCCTTCTCATACTCCTCTACTTGCCTTTCCAGCTCCTTGGTACGCTCCTTGACCTGCCTCTCAAGCTTTTTATTCAACTCCTTAAGTTCTTTAGTTCTCGCATCCACTCTGACCTCCAAGACCTTCTTTTGTTCTTCTGCTTCTTCCTGGTAGCTCTTCAACTTCGAGACCATCTGATTGAAAGATGTCGCTATATCCCGTATTTCCTTGGGACCTCGGTCTTCAAGAATAGCGGACTCCATCTCTCCTCTCCCTACTTTCTCATGCTCTCTGGATACTCTCCGGATAGGAACGATCACCGCCTTATAGAGGAAGAAAAAGAAAGAGATGAATACTCCCGCCAGAACGAGGAAGCCCAAGGTGTATCCCGTCCAAGCCCACACTCTCACCTCTTCCAAAAGATCCTCTATAGAAGTTGCCACCACTACGGCATTGTTCCCATACCCCGGGTAAATAACTTTCTTTACTCTTTCTTCTTCCAGAGTGTCGTCCATTACTTGAGTGCGATCGGTGGAGATGACCTTTTTCGCGTTTTTCAGGAGACCTTCATGCGGAGTGCGGTCCTGGTCGAGACTGGAAACATCCACCGTTCCATCTTCTTCAAGCACTTGGATATACTTTACATCCTCGATCCTCGCAAGACCGTCAAGTAACACAATGTCCAGGCCGTGCCAAAGCGCGGTTCTGAATTGCAATTGCGGGGAATAGAGAGATTCATTGACCATCGCGGCCAAGGCCTCTCTGTCTCTTACACGCCTATCTATGACCTCTTCTCTCCATGTATCTATTCCAAAGAAGATGATGGCGAATGAGAAGAGTACCGCAACCCCGCACGCAACCATTATTATATGGTGCAAGGAAAGTCTCCTCATTGTTTCAGGTGATCAAATTTAGAATACGGGATCTTCTTCGGGCGGAGTTCCGGAAGAGCTGTGAGTAGCATTGATGAAATGGAGGTTAAAGTCCTCGGGAATCCTTTCCTCGAGCTCCCTCGCATCCTCTTCCTCGAATCCGAGTATTCCTTCTTTGTACCCGATTATCTCATCTCTTGAGATGTTGGCTCCCATGTTGATGGGGATAGTAGTGGAATCAAGATAATCTCTCAACCACAATCCTAGCTCAAAGGGAGCAACCACAATGGGGTCGAAGTGTTCTTCCCAGGTTTGAAGATCCTCTATGGTGGTATGATCGAAGTGACCGTGAGTAAGAACTATCATGTCTATTTGCTCGAATTCCTCGAGATCTCCCCATTCCTCTTCAGGATAGTTAACATTCCACTCAATTTGCGGATCCACGAGAAATCTCATTCCTTCAGGAGTCTCGAAGAGCCAATTTCCGTGGCCGAGCCAAGTAGTATCTACTCCCGTGATCTCTTCGGTCTCTCCCATCTCCATCCATTTGGTCTCCGCGGCCAAGTTATACTTTTCCACCTCATCAAAGAAATCATCGGGATCCTGTTCCAAGATGGGGAAAGATGCGTAGTGATTGGGAATAATGTAATCAGAGGGTTCTATAAGGGAAGCGGCAAAAGCCCCCGCTTCATGGTCCATGGTGTAGAAGTTACCAATAGGGATAAAGGCGGCATCCGGATCGTGATATCTGTTGACCACCGTTTCCATCTCGGCGTTCAATCCGGTATCCGATCCAAAGTAAAAGGTTCTGTCATTTTCGAACTCAAATATCAAGCTGACGGGGTTTCCGGTATAGACATAAGGAGGAGTATAACTGTCGATCCTGTCCACAGTACTCTCCAGCCCTCCTATTTCGGGAATATCCTCGCTCGCCTCTCTTGCTTCATTGAGAGCAAAGAAGGCAGTGCCGGCTCCCGCAACGGCGATAACGAGAACCACTATGAGAAGTATAAGTGATTTATTTTCCATATCTTTTAAAAATTAATTGATATCTTTTTAATGAATTCGACCTTTTCTATGTTTTCCTCGTGGTATTATACACAACTGATCCTTTGCAGGCAACATAGCACAGGAAGGCGATCATTTCTCCTTTTTTGATTCGGGCTCTCCTCCCAGTTCTTTTAATTTCTTTTGCAATTCCTTTATTTTCTTGTCCTTCTCCTTAACTTGTTTTTTGAGATCGAGCATCTTTAATTCTCTTCCCACCGTAACTCTCTGGAACTTCTCGAGATCATTTATTCTGCTTTGCAACTTTTTAGTGCGCTTCTTGACTTTCTCCTCCAACTTCTCATTCAACTCCTGAAGTTCCTTGGTCCTCGCATTGACTCTCACCTCGAGCATCTCTCGAGAAGCTTCCAGATCCTCTTGCTGTTCAAGTATGCTCATGAAATCCCTGTTAAGATTGAAGGTGAAAAGAGCCACCATCACCCATCCAATAGAGAATGTCAATGTATGGAAGATCGCTTCCGAGTATTCCGCAACAGGGCCCGTCAAGGCAACTAGAAGCAAAACCGCGGATCCCATGAAGCCGCTTGTAATCACCAACTTCACGTCCTTGAAGCTGGCCATAAGGAGGAAGAGGAACAAATACCAGATCACAGCTATTCGCCTCAATTCCGGAAAGAAAATTACGGGAAGAATGAAAATGAAGATAAGCAACCACGAAGCGGCATACTTCTTGAACTCCATATCCTTTATGCGGGACTGAAGAACAATAAATCCCAAGAAACTCATGAAGTAAGCGAGACCATACTGAAAAGCGGTGATTCCCGGGGAAAACAAATGAGAAATGAGAAGGAGTATGATAAGCGAAGAAAAGACCACGGAAAGGAGTTGGTTCTCCAGGATGTTCTTTCTTTCCAGGAGGTGTTTTTTTATGGAAGAGATGGAGCCCTCGATGTTCTCGCAGAACCTCTTTATCTTCTTTCTCCCATAGGCGGATGATACACTCCAAGTCGTAAAAACACTTGAAAAGGTAACCATGTCCACCACCCTGGCCCTCTTTGCTTCTACCTCACCTTGGGCAGTGGAATTCAAGAGATATCCGGAAAATATGAATTGCTCCAGAGCTTCGGGAAGAGCGCTCGTAAAGAAGAAGCCCACTTTCTTGTGCTTGATCCCTTTCACTTTTCTTATATATTCCGCAACCGGCAATGAGAGACGAGTCCAATTGGGGCTTCCCATGCAAACAACATTATACTCCGAAACATCCTTTATACGAGGTTCCTTGATAGGGCATCTCGATCTGAAAACCCTTGTGAGTTGCCATCCCCAAAAACTTCGTTCCTTTACGGGTTCTATTCTTTCCACGTCCACATCATGTCCTTCCTTTTCCAGTTTTTCCTTGAGGTTGTTCGCAACCTTTTCAGTAGAACCGCTGCGTGAATAATAAACAATGAGAACTTTCATATGATCAATGTATCACTACAAAGAAAGAAAAGCAAAAAATAACAGTTCTTTAAATTGTAAGAACGTTAAATAACCTAATCAAGATAGGACAACACCTTTTGCCCTAGGACAGAATACGTTGTCCTATCCTGTCCCACTCTTTTCCAGTCCTTCATGAAACAAAAAAGGGGTTGACATCTCAAGGAAAGGTGACTTAGAATGACCCCAAAGCTTTTAGATCATGAAAGAAATCTTTACAAAGAACGTAGTACTTAACGTAGTTGTAGTCCTCCTCTTAAAGAGGGAGGCTTTGTTGTTGTAGATTAAAATAAAGAACAAAAAACAAAGCCTCCCAGGGAAATTCGGGAGGTTTTTTAATTCTCTCCGAACCCGAGAAAGGAGTTCCTTTTTCTGGTGCGGAGAGAATGAGAGGGATCCCTTACCGGGGCACCGGGAAGCTCTATGCGAGCGATCCTCCATGAGAGTGACCGGCTATTCCTCTTTCTCTCCGCAACCAAGTACAAGTTAAGGAGGGAAAAATAAAAAAAAGACCCTTATAAAAAGGGTCTTTCTTATTTTCAAGAAACCTTTTTATCTTATCTCATATTCCACTCTTACTTGCGAAGTGATCTCATCTTCTCCGGGCTCCAGGGGTACTTCTCCTTCTTCTTCCATTTCATCTGCCGCTTCTTGTGCAACATCTTCCATTACGGGAGCCCTGTAAAAACCTCTTTCTTCGGAGAAATCAAGCACTCTTCCCAAGGAAACATCCAAAGAAGAAGCAACTCTCTCCGCTTTTTCTCTCGCGTCCTTTATCGCTTCATCTCTTGCTTCTTTTTCATACTCTTCTTCATCACTCACCTTGAAATTCAGCCCTCTTACCTCATTGGCGCCGGCTCTTACCGCTCCATCAACAAGCCTTCCGATCTCATCCATCTCCATCTCTTCGAATTCAGCCTCGACCACATTGCGAGCCTCGTAAGCGTAAACTTCTCGCTCTCTTTCTCTATCTTCTGTTTCTATTTCCCTGTAGAGCGGACCAACATCAAATCCGGCAGTTTGAAGATTTTCTTCTTCTACCCCTTCTTCTTTTAAGTATTCCAAGACACCTTCCGTTCTCTCGTTGTTCTCATCGAGTGCCTCTTCTTCCGTGTCCCCTTCTGTTCTTACAGAGAAAGAGGCTTCAACAACATCGGGAACAATTTCCACTTCTCCCTCTCCTTGTACCTCAATACTTCTCGTTTCATCAAGACCCGCATGATAGCCCCTCTTTATCTCGTTTCCCGTGACCACTACCGCAAGCACTATCAAGGAAGCAATAAAAAGAATACCCACAGATGCAAGTAATGCTTTTTGTCTTTCCATATATATTCTCTTATTTTAAAAATTTCCAATCAACCTTTTTTTAAGAATAACACAAAAAGGTTCCTCGAAAAACGCGATAGACCCCTTTGCCCCTCGAAATTTGACTTTTGAAGGGGTAAGTGTTAGGGTATTACCTGGTGCGGGCAGCGAGTGGCCCGTTTTAAGTCCGCATCAGGCGGGAAATTCGAGGTGGAATCAAATCATAAAAAAAGCAAGAAAGAACCATGCAAGACTCCCTTGTAAAAATTAAAAAAGCGGAAGAAGAAGCTCAAGAGAAACTTCAAGAGAAAAAGAAGGAGCTTGAGGAGAAGTTAAGCGAAAGGAAAGAATTCTGGAAAAGAAAGAAAGAAACCGCTCTCGAGAATCATAAAAGATCGTTGAAAACTCTTGAAGGTAAAATAGAGAGAGAATGGAAGGACAGAGAGAGTAAATTACTCAGAGAACATGAGAACGAAGTAAAAAGGATCAAGGACAATTATAAGAAGAACTTGGACACCCTCTCAAAAAGAGTGACAGAAGAACTTCTATGAACTTGCCCGCACAAAAAGTAGAGATCATAGCCCTCAAAGAAAGATATGAAGAGATCTTGGAAGAACTCCAATCAAGTGGGGCAGTAGAGGTGATCACAGTTGACCCGGAGGGGTCGGTGAAAAAAAGGGGTTTTGAGGAAAGGAAGCGCTCCCTGGAGCTTTCCTTGGCACAAGCGAGGTTCGTAAAAGATTTTCTCACTCCCTTTATTCCAAGTGAAGGATTCCTTTCCGATGTCATCAACAGTTTCTTTTCCTCCAAAGAAGAACATACCATGGAGGAGCTCCAAAACCTTGCCTCTTCCCCCACCACGAAGGAAACGGTAAAGGAGGTTCAGAAGCTGGAGAAGAGTCTCAACGAAATACAACATAAAAAAGAAAATCTCAAAAGAGAGATCGAAGATCTCGAAAAATTCTCTGGCATCTCCATTGTGCCAAAGAAGAAGCTCGATCTCTTCAATATTTATGTAGGTTCCATTGATAAGAATAAAAAAGAGACACTGGAAGATGCTCTAAAAGAAAGAAGCATCTTCTTTTATTTGGAATGGGGAGAAGAAGAAAAGAAGAGAGATGTGGGTTTTTGCATGGTTTACCCTAAGGACGAAGAGAGCCTCGTTAAGGTAGCCGAGGAACAGGGAGCGAGAAAGGAATCCATAACATGGGAAAAAGAGCCCAAAGAAGCCCTGAAAGAAAAGAAGGAAGCGCTGGAGAACCTTGAAAAGGAAGAGAAAGAACAAAAGAAAAGAGCAACGGAACTCTCCCGGGAGGTGCCCAAATTCAAGGCTCTCATAGATTTCTACACTTGGGAGCTCCAAAAATTGGAAGCCTTTCAAAGCGGAGAGGAAACAAGTGCCTATTTTTACCTCAAAGCCTGGATGAGGCCGGATAAGATAGAAGAAACCAAGAAAAGATTAAAGAAAAGAACTCCCTATTTCACCATAAGAGAAGTGGAACCGGAAGAAGGAGAGAGCATCCCCGTGTTCGTAAAGAATGAAGGTCTTATGAAGAGCTTTGAAGTGGTGACCAAAGTTTACGGGTTCCCCAAAAGGGACGAGCCCGATCCCACCCCCTACCTCGCTCCTTTCTTTGCGGTGGCCTTCGGTCTCGCCCTCTCTGATGCGGGATATGGAATACTCCTCCTCGCTCTTTCTTATTTCCTGAAAAGAACCATGGAGGAAACGGAGAATTTCTTTAACCTCTTTATTATTTCGGGAGCCTTCACCATAGTGGCCGGAATCCTTACGGGTACTTTCTTCGGAACGGATATCTTTGAAGGACTAAGGGTTATGGACGCCATGGAGAACCCCATCAACATCATGCTCCTCGTTTCGGTTCTCGGAGTCATTCAAATAGTTGCGGGACTCGTAGTGGGACTCATCTGGAATCTCAGGATCGGAAGGAAGGACATCGCTTTCGGTCCCAAGCTTGGTTCACTGGTCTTTTTTGCGGGATTAGGGTTTTTCTTTCTTACTGAGAGCCTTCCCATACTTTTCGCTTTCATCGCCCTTATGATGGGTCTCAATATCTTCTTCAAGAAGGAAGAAAGTATTGCAAAGAAGATAATGGGAGGATTCGGTTCCCTTTACGATCTGGTGGGATACTTCAGTGATGTCCTCTCTTACTCCCGGCTTCTCGCACTGGGGCTTGCTACGGGAATCATCGGCATGACCATAAACATGATCGCCGAGATATCCATGGAGATGATCCCCGTGGCCGGCCTGAACATACTCATAGCCGGGATCATATTGGTTCTTGGTCATTTCGCCAATTTGGCCATCAATGCCTTAAGCGCCTTTATTCACTCCGCAAGATTGCAGTTCGTGGAGTTCTTCTCCAAGTTCATGGAAGGAGGCGGAGAGGAATTAAAGCCGCTCAACAAGCAAGGTCGTTTTATTAAGTTGATTAACGAATAAGAAATATGGAAACAGGAGTAATATTGGCAATGCTCGCAGCCGGATTGGCGGTCACCCTGCCCTGCATAGGTTCTGCGATATCACTTTCGCAGGTGGGGAGATCAGCGGCCGGCTTGATGTCGGAAGAACCCGAGAAATTCGGTAAGGCACTGCTCTTGCAGGTACTTCCCGGAACTCAAGGAATATACGGTTTCTTGGCCGCAGTTCTCGTTCTCCAAGAGATCGGCCTCTTTGCGGACGAGATAGCGGCGGTACCCGCGGAAGTAGGTTGGCAGATCCTTATGGCGGCCATCCCCATTACCTTTGCGGGAATAATGTCCAGTGTGATGCAAGGAAAGGTTTCCGCAGCCGGGATCTCCACTCTCGCCAAGAAGCCCGAGGAGACCGGTAAGGCCATCATCCTTTCCGCGATGGTGGAGACCTACGCCGTTATCGCACTACTTTTGACCATTCTCATCCTTAACGGAATAACAGTGTAACCCATGTCCATAGAAGATCTCATCGCAAAAGTGGATAAAAAGAGAAGAGAGAAGGAGGAGAAGCTCGAAAAGAAACAAAAAGAAAAGCTAGAAGAACTGGACAGAAAGGGAAAAGAGTCCGTGGAAGAACTTGAGAGGAAATTGAAAGAAGAAAGAAAGAAAAAGAAGGAACGCTCGCTCTCGCAAAGGGAGCGCAAGAAGGCCTTTGATCTCAAGATGGAAAGACTGAGATTGAAGAAGGAGCTCACCGAAGAAGCGAAAAAGAAGATCCTGGAGGATCTTTACGCCCTCCCTCTTGAAAAAAGGAAACAAATCCTTCTTTCCTCGCTCTCCGAGCACAAAGAACTTCTCAAGGAAGTGAAGAAGGTTTCCGTGCCCAAGAACAAGAAGGAAGAGATCAAGGGAGTCCTTGAGGAAGCGGGGGTGGACGCAGACCCCGTACAAAAGAGCACCGATTTCAGGGAAGGAATGATCCTCGAAGGTGATAACTGGTCGGTGGAGATAACCCTGGAGGGGATCCTGGAGGAAAAGATGCGAGAAAAAAAGAAAGAATTCGCAAGGGAATTATTCGGTGAAAAGTGATCTCAAATGAGTGACGATAAAAAATATCTCTTTCTCAATTCCTACTTTGAAGCCCGACAGAAGCACGTCGCGGACCACACGGACTTTGATCGCATGATGAACAGCGAGGATAGAGAGTCCGCCATGGAAGTGCTCCATGACACGGATTACGGAGTTCATGCCTTAGAGAGTAATTCACTTGAGGAGACCATCGGAAAGGAGAAGCGGGCCTTCAAGGAGCAACTTTCCAGAATGGGGTATGAGAGATTGACGGACCTCTATTTTCTAAAGGAGGACATGTCAAATCTCCGCATGATCCTTAAAGAGAAAGCAACGGGAGTTGATGCGGGAGAGCTCATTCCTTCCGGAAAAAGCAAAGAAGAATTAAAGAGAGAGTTCGAAGAAGAGTTAAGAGAGATAGAAGAAATGAAAGACCCTGCGGAACTTGACGATCGCATCACCGAGCTCAAGCTGGGAAAGTTAAAAGAACACGCCAAAGAATCCCCGGAAACAGAACAATTCACGAGAGAATATGAGGAAGCCCTGAAGAACCTCTCGGGAGAGGAAAGGGAGAAGAGAATAAGAGAGATCGAAAACGATTTTCTTGAGGAGCACAAAAAAGAGAACGAGGGGTTGGCTCCCATCCTCGCCTATTTCATGCAGAAATGGAGAGCGGAGAAATTCATAAGGGCCATCATATCGGGAAAAGAGGCGGATCTTTCGCCTTCCAAGATAAAAGAGATCATATATAGTCTAAGGATCCTATGAAAAAAGGAAAAGTAGCATTCGTAGCACCAACGGTATACTGTGACTCATTCCGACTCCTCGGTTTTGCTTGTTACGAGGCGAACAGCGAGGAGGAAGCAAGGAAGCGCATATCCTCGTTGAGAGATGAGGGTTTCGACCTCATTTTCACCACCGAGGATCTTGTTGCGGATGCCGGATATGAGGCGGTGGTGCTTCCCGGAATAAAAAGAAGTGAAGGTAAGGAGATCCTGGAAAAACAAATAGAAAAGGCTCTCGGGGGAGCCGTATCAGCATCCTTTTTAAGCGATGACTCAGAATAAAAAAGAGGAAAATATGAAAGAACAAGGAACAATAACCAAGGTATCCGGACCGCTCGTCGTGGCGGAGAACATGGAAGGGGCAAGCATCTACGAGGTGGTGAAGGTCGGAAATGAAGGACTCTCGGGAGAGATCATCGAAATGAGAGAAGGTGTCGCTTCCATTCAGGTCTACGAGGAAACCGCCGGCATAGGTCCGGGAGAACCGGTAAAAAGAACGGGCGAACAGCTCTCCGTGGCTCTCGGACCCGGAATACTAGGGGCAATCTACGACGGGATACAAAGGCCTCTCGCCTCTATCTATGAAGAAGCCGGAGATTTCATAACAAGAGGAATAGAGGTTCCCGCTCTCGACAATGAGAAAAAATGGAACTTCGCTCCTTCCGTGAAGAAGGGAGATAAGGTACAAGGAGGAGATGTCCTCGGAGAAGTACAAGAAACGGAAGCGCTCTCTCATAAGGTAATGGTACCTCCTTCCGTAAAGGAGGGAGAGGTTACTTCCGTAAAACAAGGAGAATACACCGTGGAGGAAGAAGTGGCGAAAATAAGCACGGAAGAAGGAGAAGTGGGTGTTAAAATGGTGCAAGTTTGGCCCATAAGAAGTCCTCGCCCCATAAAAGGAAAACTTCTCCCTCAAGAACCCCTCATTACGGGACAAAGAGTGGTAGATACCTTCTTTCCGGTGGCAAAGGGAGGAACCGCCAGTGTCCCGGGACCCTTTGGATCCGGAAAAACCGTGGTTCAACATCAATTGGCCAAATGGTCGGATGCCGATATCATAGTTTTCATTGGTTGCGGTGAAAGAGGAAACGAAATGACGGAAGTATTGCAGGAATTCCCCGAGCTTGAAGACCCCAAGACCGGAAAGCCGTTAATGGAAAGGACCGTTCTCATTGCCAACACCTCTAACATGCCTGTAGCGGCAAGAGAGGCTTCCGTGTATACCGGAATAACCATTGCCGAATACTTCCGTGATATGGGTTACAAGGTGGCTCTCATGGCGGACTCCACTTCCCGATGGGCGGAAGCCTTAAGAGAAATGTCGGCACGCCTTGAAGAAATGCCCGGAGAAGAAGGGTATCCCGCTTACCTGGGATCCAGGATCGCCGCCTTTTACGAAAGAGCGGGGTACGTACAGTGCAAAGGAGGAAGCGAAAGAGAGGGGTCCCTTACCGTTATCGGAGCCGTATCTCCTCCCGGAGGAGATCTTTCCGAACCCGTTACACAGAATACCCTAAGAACCACGAAGGTCTTTTGGAGTCTGGAGGACGAACTTGCCAATGCAAGGCATTTCCCCGCCATAAGTTGGCTCAATAGTTACTCCCTCTATATGGACGACCTTGCAGGATTCTTTGACAAAAGATTGGGCAAGGAATTCAGGAAGAACAGAGAAAAAGCAATGAAGATACTTTCCAAAGAATCGGAACTTGAAGAGATAGTGAGACTCGTCGGTTTTGAAGCTCTCTCGAACAAGGATAAATTGACCATGGAAACGGCAAAGCTTTTGAGAGAAGATTTCTTGATGCAGAACGCCTTCGATGAAGTGGATACCTTCTGCTCTCCCGAAAAGCAAGCAGAAATGTTAAAAGCCGTCTTGGACTTCCATGACAAGGGAGAGAAGATGATCGACAATAACGAAAGCATAGAAAAGGTCTTGGAATTAGAAGAGAAGAAAAAAATCTCGGAACTAAAGTTCAAATAATATGTCTGTAACATACAAAGGACTAAAAGAGATCGTCGGTTCCCTGGTCCTCGTGGAAGGGGTAAAGAAAGTGCAGTACGAGGAGCTCGTCAAAATAAAGATGCCAAACGGGGAAGAGAGAATGGGAAGAGTTCTTGAAGCGGCGAAAGGCAAGGCTCTCATTCAAATGTTTGAAGAGACTCGAGGAATGGAACTTGAGAACGCGGAAGCGGTTTTCTTGGGAGAGACCATGAAAATAGATGCAAGCATGGAGATGATGGGAAGGATATTTGACGGATCGGGGAAGCCTCTTGACGGATACCCGGATCCCATGGGAGAAGTTTCACTTGATATAAACGGAGCTCCCATGAACCCCTATTCCCGAGAGTTCCCGGATGATTTCCTACAAACGGGGATCTCGGCAATTGACGGTTTGAACACCTTGGTAAGAGGTCAAAAGTTGCCCATTTTTTCCGGAGCGGGACTTCCCCATTCCAGGATAGCAACCCAGATAGCGAGACAAGCAAAGATGGGAGGCGACTTCTCGGTGGTCTTCGGAGCAATGGGAATCACCTTTGAGGAATCGAGATTCTTCGTGAATGAACTAAAGAACACGGGAGCTCTGGAAAGATCGATCCTTTACATAAATACCGCCGATGATCCTGTTATCGAAAGAGTTTCTTTGCCGCGAATAGCTCTCACCGCCGCGGAATATCTGGCGTTCCACAAGGGCCATGACGTCTTGGTGATACTTACCGACATGACCAATTACTGCGAAGCACTAAGAGAGATCTCTGCGGCCCGAAAGGAAATTCCCGGAAGAAGGGGTTACCCCGGGTATCTTTACACCGACCTTGCGGGAATATACGAAAGAGCGGGAATGATAAAGGGAAAGAAGGGATCGGTCACACAGATCCCCATCCTCACCATGCCCGAGGATGATAAAACTCACCCCATCCCCGACCTTAGCGGATATATTACCGAAGGACAGATGATGGTCTCAAGAAACCTTCATCAAGCGGGGATCTATCCTCCCATAGATGTTCTAAACAGTCTTTCAAGATTGAGAGACAAGGGTATTGGTGAAGGAAAAACAAGAGAGGATCATAAAGGATGGGCAAACCAGATATTCGCCTCTTACGCAAAAGGGCAAGAAATGAGGGAGCTTTCTGTAGTACTTGGTGAATCCGCACTATCGGAGAATGACAGAAAATTCCTCAAATTCGCCGACATGTTCGAAGAGAAGCTCTTAAAGCAAGGATCCGATGAGGATAGGGATATAGAAACCACTCTCAATATAGGGTGGAAACTCTTGAAACACCTCCCACGAGAAGAATTAAAAAGGGTCAAACAAAAAGAAATAGAGAAATACTTGGATGCAGAAGAAAGTTAGTCCTACAAGACAAGAGCTTCTTAAGTTAAAGAAGCAAATAAAGACTGCTGAATCGGGACACAGGCTCCTTAAGAACAAGCTTGACAGCTTGGTGCAGGAGTTCATGTCCCACGTTAAGGAACTCCAAAAAGCAAGAAAGGAGATAGACGCAAGAATGAACGAGCTTCTTCTTGATTATCTGAAGGCGGAGAACAACTTGGGCAAAGAAGAGACCAAGGCCCTTATCTCTCACATACCTTCAGCAAGCATAGAATCAAGGGAGATGAATATCATGGGAGTGGAGGTTGAGGAATTCCATATTGAGAACAAGGAGGAAATAAGAGACACCTCCCTGGGAGAGATATCCACCGATCACAGTCTAAAGAGTGCCAAAGAGAGATCGCAGGATATCTTAAAGCACATAATAGAATACGCCACCTTGGAAGGGAAGATAAGGAAGATAGCGGCGGAAATAGAAAGCACAAGAAGAAGAGTGAATTCCTTGGAACATGTTCATATTCCCAGATTGAAGAAGAATAAAAAATATATAGAGCAAAAACTGGAAGAAAGTGCAAGATTCGAAAGAACCATCCTCATGAAAGTAAAGGAATTCATGGAGGAAGAGTAAGTCAACACAAAAGTTCTTTCCAATTCTCTTTGTAGTATTGAAATCTTTTTTGAAACTCCTCTTTGGGCGTTATTTCCACTCCCAGACCCTCAAGCTTTTCTTTCAATCTCTCGTACTCCCCCTCCCCTTCCTTTTCCGAGACCGTCCTTTCAAGTTCTATGATGCAACCATAGCCCTTTGTATGATCCAAGGAAACATCAATATCTTCCCATTTGAACTTCTTTCTCTTTCTTTTCCACATGATCTCCGTTTCATATCCCAAAGAAAAGAAAAGCTCTTTCGCTTTCTCGTAGTCCTCTTTCTTTAAGGGCAATTCTACCTCCTTTCTCTCTTTGTCATGCATATTACCCTCTTTGAGCCATATCTTGGAATGAGAGTCACTTCTTTGGATTCTCAGATCCTTCTCTCCGGTAAGATATATCGTCTCTTGATCTTCTTCTCCAAGGAATTGAGCATTCTCCTTGAAGAAAGAATCAAGCTCCTTATATTTTTCTTCGTCCAAGAAACTTCTTATTTCCACTTCGAGGTTTCTCATGATTAAATACCATGTTAAATTAAAGAGTGGATAATGACAAATAATGAATTTCTCTTATGATCATTGTAGTGCCCGGCGCCGGCGTTGAGGAGAACGGCTCTCCTTCAGAAGAGGCAAGGAAAAGACTAAAGGAAGCGAAGAAGCTCCATAAGAAATACAACGCTCCCCTTCTTCTCTCCGGAAAATACAGTTCTCTCCGCAATAAAGGTGATATACCCAAAAAGACCGAAGCAAGGTCCATGTACGAACACCTTCTTAAAGAGGGAGTGAAAAAAGAAAACATGTTGCTTGAAGAGAACTCGCAAGATACGGTCATGAAGGCATTCTATACGAAAACAAAGTATTTTCTTCCCTTGAAGGAAACGGAAGGTGTCGTCATAACCTCCGACCTCTACCTTCAAAGAACGCAATATATATTTGAAAAGGTTTTCGGGGAAAGTTTTAAGTTGCACTACATGGGAATTCCCACTTCTCTTCCTTGTCCCGTAAAAGGAGAGATTAAAAAGAAGCAAGCGGGTCTTACGGAGAGGGTGCAAGAATCTCTTCATGACATAGAGAATGGGGATCATGAAGAAGTACTTCGAAAGTGGCAAGGCTCTCAACGTTGACAATTATTTCATTTTATAGTAAGATGCTCTCACGAAGCCCTGCAAAGGGGCTTTTTTTGTTATCCAAGGTTTTTAAAAATCTTAAACTTTTACCAATGCACGACCTTAAGATAGCCCAACTCGTGTCCAATTTTCATAAAGTAAGCTCTTCTTCGAATAAAGCGATATATTCTCATGTGGCCTGGCTCACCAATAAACTCATGAAGAAAGGGCATCATGTTTCCCTCTTTGCTTCCGGAGACTCCGAAACGAGAGGGAAGCTCTTCTCCGTTACCGAGAAACCTTTAAGTTCCCTCGATCTTGAGGAAAGAATAAAAAGACATTATCTTCACCTCTTAATTTCAGAATGCTATAAGAATGCTTCTCAGTTCGATGTTATTCACTCCCATTTCAATCTACTTAACTCCTTCTACAGTGATCTGGTGGAAACTCCCACTGTACAATCCATTCACAGCCCCATTACCGAATCCTTGAAACCGCTCCTGCTTCACTTCAAGGATCACCCCTATATCTCCTTCTCTTATGCTCAAAGGAGATCTTTGCCCGATCTTAACTGGGTAGCCAATATCTACCACGGCATAGACACGGAACTCTTCTCTTTCAATCCTTATCCGGAGGACTATTTCCTTTTCTTGGGAAGGATCACGGAAGAAAAGGGGGTGCATTTGGCCATAAAAGCCGCTAAAGAAGCGGATGTGCCGCTCGTTATCGCCGGAAAGAGTTACCCGGAAGAAGGGTATTGGCACCGAGAAATAGAAAAGAATATTGACGGAGAGAAAATAAGATATGTGGGAGAGGTTGGATTGGAAGACAAGATCAAGCTTTATCGTAACGCAAGAGCTACTCTCTTCCCTACCCAATATGAAGAAGTGTTCGGGTTAGTAATGATCGAATCCATGTCTTGCGGAACTCCGGTAATAGGATGGAACAAGGGATCTGTTCCGGAAATAGTTTCCCATAATGATACGGGATTCGTAGTAGATAGAGTTGCCGATATGGTAGAGGCAATGAAGGTAACTGACAAGATAGACCGTAAAAGGGTTCGAGATAGGGCGGAGAAGTATTTTAGTATTGATAAAATGGTGAGAGGATATGAAAAAGTGTACTCTAAAATAGTGGAAGAGAAGAAGATCAAGAAAAGTAAGAGTGTCCGGAAAACAAAAAGGTCTCAGGATCGAGACCATTCTTTGATAAGATCATCTTTCTCCTCTTGAGAGAATCCTCGCCATTTATTCCCTTCCACTCTCTGCCTCGTTGCCTCAAAAACGAGGATGGCGGTGACCACGGAAACATTGAGACTTTGCACCATTCCCGTCATGGGGATATGAACTTTCTTATCGGAAACCTTGAGAGCTTTCTCCGATAGTCCTTCATGTTCATTTCCCACCAAGAAGGCTATCTTCTCGTCCTCCAAGAGATCGCAGTGAAAAATGTTCTTTGCGGTCTCGTCCGGAACCGTGCCCACTATAGTATACCCTTTATTTTTAAGGTATGAGGCACAATTCTCGATCGAATCGTGGTATTTTACCGAGATCCATTTGCTTGCGGAAGTCGAGGTTTGCTTTCCCGCTTTCTTGAGATCCACCTTCTCTTGCTTGTCATATACCGCATGGATCTCATGCACCCCGAAAGCATCGCAGGTACGCATTACGGCACCTACATTATGAGGGTCATACATATCCTCCAGAACCACCACGATTCCCGCCTGACGATTGTGGACAGCACGCTCTATCTTCTCTTTTCTTTCTTTGGTAGGCATTCTTTAGAGTTACAATTTCCTATCTCATCCAAGATACCACATGTCCTATAAAGCCTATAAGGACCGCAAACCCTATAAAGAGCCAGTCATGCATCCAGAGTCCGTAAACAAGAGAAGCAAGTCCTAAAACGCTTGCTATACAGTTCACGGGCTCGGCGTGCTCCAGAGCTCTCCTTTCAAGAAAGGTAGGCTCCTCGCCTTCTCGATAGGCCTCTATTCTTTTTTCTGCCCATCCCATGGATTTGTTTTTTTATTCTTCTTCTTTGATCATGTCCGCCACCATCTCCGCGGTAGCGGCGGAAACATCATGCCCCGCGAAATGATAGAAATCTCCGCAAAGATAAACTCCTTCCATGTCCGTCTTTAGGTTCGGAATTTTTCCTTTGGGAGGGACAATGTGCCAAGCGGGATCAAGCTCCTTCTCGGAAAGGATCTTGTAATTATCGTAAAGAGTGTCCAAGCTCACTTCCTCCTCGGGTTTTAGTGAATAGAGACGATGCTCATAGCTTTCTATGGCGTTTATAGTACAAATGTTCGATTCATGACCTGGAAAAACAAAGAACACATCTCTCTCGCTGTATTCAGATTTTAACTCTCCTTCTACTATATAGCACTTACCCTTGCTTTCCCATATATCGGTCTCGAACTCCAGCTCGGGAAAGATCTCATTCATTTTCGACAAAGGAGTGGCAAGAACCACCTTATCGAATTCTTCTCTTTCTTCCTCGAAGTGCTTTTCGTAAGAAACTTGGAACTTGCCATCCTTCTCCTTCACCTCCTGAACCTCCACACCGGTTTCCACTCGGGAACCTTTTTCTTCTATCTTTCTGGAGAGAACATTCGTTAGAACCGCCATATTCTCTTCAAAAACATACACTTCTTGCTTGGGGATCACCGTAAAGAAGGGAGCTATGCACATCATGCCGTATTCCGCCGAGATCATGCTCCAACTGTCAGGATAACTTTCAAGAAAGCGCAAGTTTATCTCAAGGCCCAAGAGAGGTTTCATGCTGTCAGGGCAACCCTGTTTCTCCAAGTACTCGGCAAAGGACATCTCTTTTAATTCTGTTAACTCGGAAGGGAGGTTCTTTACATCAATATTCAGATTTCCGAAGAATTCGTTCATCTTTCCAAAGAAAGCTTTTTCTTCATCCGAGAAATTTTCCACCATTTTGGGGAAGTCCTCCATCTTCATAAGGCTCCCGTCGGGCATTATCGATCCAAATTCGCTCAATTCCACGGGAGAGATGGCCTCCCCAAGACCTATTTCCTCCACCAGGTTGTAAGTGTAAGGATGGAGCTCTTTACCAGCCACTACCGTGGACCATTGTATTCTTCCGCCGGGAGTAACCTCCTTTTCAAAGACCTTGCTTTTTATTCCCTTTTGAGCTAGGCGGTAAGCACAGGTAAGACCCGCTATGCCTCCGCCGATGATGGCAACTTTCATAGTGTATTTTTTAAAATGAGTAAATTTTATATATTAACTGAATTTTAGGTCAATCAATATATTTAGTCAATCAAAAAGACCCTTCAATGAAGGGTCTTTAAAAAAATACTAATGAACTAAACCTTTCCATAGCTGCTTCACATAATAATGGAAGAAATTCTCTGATACTTGGGCATTCCAAATGTTGGAACCTCTCAATTTTACTCCATCATATGTGATACCCCTCAAGTCCGCTCCCTTTAACTGAGCATTCTCAAGATTAGCCTTTGCTAAATTGGCGCCCCGAAGGGTTGCATAAGAGAGGTCCGCTCCATGAAAGTTTACCCCTTCAAGTTCCGCACCAAAAAGATCCACGCCCCTGAGGTCCACTTCTTCGATGGCGCTCCTTTCTCGCCACCTATTGAACTCTTGGGGGTTGTTCAACAACATCTTTACGATCTCCTGCCTGTACTCCCTTTCATAAAGAGTTCCCTGGGGTACCGCCATTCTTAAATCCCTCCTTTTCATTTTTTGAAAGACGGTAATTCGCATTTGTAAAATATCTTGCCTTTTTTGTCAACCTTAAAAAATTCCCGTCCTTTAAGAACGGGATTTAAGTATAATTCCTTTCTACATGGTCAGCGCAACTCTCACAAAGTTGCCCGGAACCTTTCACATAATTTTCTTTTCTTCTTGCATCTTCTATGTGGTACAGAGCAGGTATTCCTGTATCTTTCTTGCAAATGATACATATCTCTGTGCCGTTTCTGGAAACGAACAACATTTCGGATAATTGAGCCATCCGAAACCCTCCTTTCTCTTAGTCCAATTTTTGCAATTCTTCCCCCTCTTTGTCAATGGACCACTTTACACTCTCCTCTTTTTCAGGATGATCGGTGGTAAAAAAGAGTCTTTCGTCACTCCACTCAAGGTCTCTGAAATAAGGCATGACCTGGCCCGGATCCATCGTTTCCTCATCAAGATCCAATGCTTCAAATATCTCCTCTCCGTTCAAGGTAAATACCTTCCTTCCCTCTTTTGTATCATCTACGGAGAGAAAGTCCCCTCCCGCTCTTGCCGTACCCAAGGTATAAGCTACAAGCTCCGAATCCGCGGACCACACAAAATTCTCTACCGACCCTCTTGCCGGTTCATCTACCATATTCAATTCCCCCCTCTCAATATCGGCATAAAGAATAAAAGAGACCGTAGTGGCCGCCGCATAGTCGTCAACGGAAAAAACCACTTTTTCATTGTTGGGAGAAATGGCGGAGCTTCTTCCGAAAAATCCAAAACTTCCGGGTTCCACCTCTCTCATCCCCACTTCGGGAGGCTCGTCGAATATATCCCAATTCTCTTTTGTCCATTCATTCAATTCCTCTATGGTGAGTTCAAAGAAAGTTTCCCCTTCTTCGTTTACCACCTTAAGAACTTGAGCCTCTTCACCTTCTTCTCTTACGTGTTCCACTTCCAGCTTCTCTTTTTCTTCTTCCTTCTCCTCTTCCTTAGAAAGCGGATCGATGTCAACTTTCGTGATCCTCTCGTTAACATCGGTAAGAAAAACCACGGCAAGAACCGCGATCGCAACCACTGCTATAATGATAACTCCTATTTTAGTAGAAATGTTTTTCATGGTATTATTTCCTAACGTTTTCATTGTACAATAAAATGAAGGATCATGAAAATACTTATTGCCTACTATTCAAGAACGGGAAACACAAAAGAACTCATTGAGGAAGTTCGCTCAGAGTTGGAAAACAAAGGGAGCGAAGTAACAACGGAAAGAATTGGAACAACTAAAGAGCCTGGATTCTTTGCGACTCTTCCTTTGGATCTTTATATCATGATCCTCTTTCTCGGGGAAAGGTTATTTAAAAAAGAGCTTCTACCGAGGCATGAAATAGAGTCACTATCTTACAATGATGTCTCGCAATTCGATGGAGTGATCATAGCATCTCCCAAGTGGGGCTCTGTTCCTCCTTCTGTTTGTAAGTATCTTGATGAAATAAAGGGCTTGAAGGATAAGAAAGTGGGGGTGGTAACCACTTTTTACTCTCCCCCGCTACCCCTCTCTGACACCTCAAAAGGGATTAGCCGATTATGTCTCTCTTTCTAATGCTCAATAATTCCTTTTTTCCACCAATTCTTCAGCCAGCATTCGAGGTGACACAATTTTGACACCTTGTACTTCTCTCCCCCAAAGTTCACCGAAATCCTTCTTGTCACCTGTTAAGAGATAAGTGGCTTTATTCGCGATCGCACCCCCGAGTATCGGTATATCTTTTTTGTTTATATCCACATCAAACTCGGTAATAATGACAGATAACCCCAAAAACATCCTCCCCTCCTCTGCACTTACACTCCTGTCATCCTGAATCCCATACCAACTGGTACGGGGGAAGGATCTCATGAGACTTGGCATCAATTTCTATTTTCTAATTTTGAATTAACTATGAGTATCAACTGAGTATCAATGAATATCTATGAACATCAACGAATATTATTCCTCTTTCTTGAACATTCCTTTCAATTTCTCTCCCACTTTAAGGAGATCGGGATCCTTCATTCCGATCTTTGCGATATTCTCTATAAAATCTCCTCCGGCATATCCCGCAACAAGGGCAAAAGATACGGGAACCGTTTCCAATTCAAGAAAAATTTGCGCCGCATCCTGGGCCACTAGGGCACTTACATAACCCACAACCCCCGTAAGAAGAATAGACCCCAAGAAATAATAGGGCCTTATTTTTACATCCTTGTAGGAGGTCATGTACTTGAAGATCCCCACCCCGCCTCTTAGTAATCCTCCAATAAAACCGGCGAATAGAAAAGACATGATAAACTTGACTAAAAAATTCTGTACTAAAATTATTGTCCCCCTAGTTTTGCCTCTCTTTTGATAAACGTCAAGAGCAAGAATTTTCCTATGTACTGAAATCCGCACGTTGACGTTGGACGTCCACCTACTATTCAATGCGTTGAAGGCAGTAAAAATGCCAGGAGACGGGTTCCGAAAATGGGAAACTCAAAGAACCACTTCGGAGAGAAGGTAAGTAGTTTGCGAGAGTGTTTTAATCTACTTCAATATCAAACAGTTAGAGCAAGATAAAACTAGGTCCAGGATATGGAGGAGGGCCGATATGCTCTTCTGGAAACACAGGTGAATTCTCCCTGGCTTCATTGGCAGGATTCGGGTTGGCTGGCATCTCATCTACTTGCGGCTCAGCAGGAAGATCCCCAAAATCTCCAGGACGACCGAAGTCTTCTAAATCTCCTTCATCTACATGTGGGTTATTCTCCATGATCTTCATCCATCCGCCGGATTCGGTCAAGCCTCTATCATGTTCTTCGGCGTGAACTCCGCCGGCAAACATAAATGCCATTCCAAATACAAAAACAAATATTATTCCGATTGTGGTAAGTTTTTGCATAATATTGGATTAATTGATTTTCATGCCGACCTTTCTATTTAAATTGTACCACAAGAAAGAGAGAAACGGTCAACTTTCTTAAAGTAAGATATCGAAACCTCTATTAAGGTCTGTCCACAGGGACTTCGGGAGTGTCTTGTGTTTCCGGCCCCGGTTCTGTCTCTTCTTGCTCCTCTAGAGCTCCCGGTGTTTCCGGATCCACTTCGTCGGGATCCCCCGGAGTTTCAGGGATAACATCCTCCTCGACCTCTTCTTCATCTTCACGCCCCGGGATCTCAGGGGTAGGCACCCATCTTTCTCTTGATTCATCCATTCTCTGCCTGGCTTCTTCTCTCTTGCTTTCTACTCTTTCCATTACTTCTTCTCTTCGCTCTTGTGATATAGCTCCCAGAGCTTCTTCATGTCCTCTCATACTGTTTTCCATTGCTCTTTCTATTCCTTCTCTTGCTTCTTCGGGAACT
>CAYRME010000003.1:0-23959 GCA_964425505.1 uncultured Candidatus Saccharibacteria bacterium | reverse complement strand
CTTTCATGGTTTTTTGAAACCTCGGGGTGTATCATATCATATGAACCAGTACAAATGATTGACAAAAAGTGAAAAAAATGCAAAACTAGTTCATCTATGAAGAAAGAAAAGAGCACAAGAAGAAAGACCTTCAAAATACTCCCTGCAAGGGAGTATGGAGTTATTTCCTTCTTGGTGCCGATGAGTTCCGGCTGGGGAGAGGAGTAAGAAAGAAAAAAGGAAGAAAAGAAAAGTCGCCCAACCTCCCCATCACAAAGGGGATAAGTTTTTATAGGACCCGTTTATGGAAAAAAAACACTATCTAACTAAAGAAGGATTGGAAAGAATAAGAAAGGAGTATGAGGATCTCAAGACAAAAAGAAGAGAAAAGCTTAAGCATGAAGCACCGGAGGTTTTTCATTCCGAAGATGTTAACCCCGAATACCTCACTTTCCGAAGGGATCTCAGTATCATAGAAGAAAAAATAAAGAAGCTTGACGAGGTCCTAAGAAATGCGGAAACCATAGAACCCCCTAAAGAGGAATGCAAAGAAGTTCGCTTAGGGGCAAAAGTGAGAATAGAGGCGGAAGGACAAGAAGATGAATTTTTACTTGTGGGAACCATGGAGGCGGACCCCAATACGGGGAAAATATCCAACGAATCCCCGGTAGGAAAAGCTCTCATGGGACGTGAAGAAGGAGAAGAAGTTCCCGTTTCTTCTCCCGTGAAGACGGTATACAAGATTAAAGAAGTACGTTACGAATGAAAGATATATTCGAGCTCTTGAAACAAGTGGGGACCCTCAAGGAGAAGCCGCGAAGAGGGTGGGTGATCCATGACATCGAGGATCCCGAAACTACGGCCGAGCATTCTTTTCATCTCGTTTTTTTGGTTTGGATCCTGGGAAGATCAAAAAAAGACTTTGACCTAGAGAGAGCGATGAAGATCGCCACCATACATGACCTTTGCGAAGTCCATTCCCCGGATATCACGCCCTCCGACACCAAGGGATTAAAGGAAGATCCGGAGGAAAAGGAGATAGAGGAGGAAAAATTCCTACACAACGAACTGAACAAAGGATACCCCACCACCGAACAAAGAAGAAGAATGGAAAAAATAAAAAAGAGGCTTGAGCAAGAAGGAATGGATAAATTGCTCCAAGGAGTTTCCTCCGATATCAAAGGAGAGATATGGGAGTTATGGGAGGAATACGAGAAAGGTCTTACCAAAGAAGCAAAGTTCGTAAAACAAGCCGATAAAACATTGAACCTCTTTCAGGGGATGGAGTATTATAAGAAATACGGAAGGATCGAATATGAACTATGGATAAAAAGAGCAAAAGAAGTGATCGACGACCCCGTTCTCTTAAAGCTATTAACGGAAATAGAAAATGATATTGAGAAAAAGGACTGATCACCATTCTCATTATTAATGATCCGTGATATCTTCGGACAGGTGTTTTAACCTGTCCATTTTTATTTTTATCAAAGAACATCCGTTATGAAGAATACTCTTAACTTTCTCCTCGAAACAAATAAACTCAAAGAGATGAAAAGAAGGGGGTGGGTCATAAACCGCCTCAAAGACCCGGAAACAATAGCGGAACACATTTTTCGTGCCTCCTTGATGGGGTGGATCCTTGGAGAGAAGAAGGGAGGATTCGATATAGAGAAGCTCATGAAAATAGCTATTTCTCATGATCTTTGCGAGGTTTACGCGGGAGATGCCACACCCTATGACTCCGTTCTTCCGAACAATAACAGGGATCTCGAAGAATTGATGAAGACCTGGCCGCGATTCTCCAATGAAGAGAAGAAGAAACAACAGAAAGAGAAGCACGAAAAAGAGAAGAGTTCCTTGGAAAGTTTGACTGAATCACTCTCTCCTTCTCTCAAGAACGAAATAAGAGAATATTGGATGGATTACGAAAGAAAGATCACCCCTGAAGGAAGGTTCTTCAATCAAGCAGATCGAATGGAGAACTTCCTTCAGGCCTATGAATACTGGGAAAAATACAAGAAACCGCCCCTGGATCCATGGTGGATATGGGCGAGAGAATTCTTTGACGACCCCCTTCTTCTCGAATTCATGGAGGTGTTGGAGTTAAGGTTTCACAAGAACGAAATACCCGACGCCCTCAAGGAATCCTACCGTATAATCAAATTCTTTAATGATATTTGCTGCTTGAAGAGGAAGCCGCGAAGGGGATGGGTGATCCACGAAATAGAGGGGTCCGAGACCACCGCGGAACATATTTACCATCTCACTCTTTTTGTTTGGGTCATGGGGCACGAAAGGAAAGAGGTCAATATGGAAAGGGCTCTCAAGATGTCCCTTGTACACGACATATGTGAAGTGAACGGTCCGGATTTCACTCCTTACGATGCGGCCTCTCTCTCGGAGCAAAAAGAGGTCACCGAAGAGGAGATAAAGAGCATAAAGCCCGTGAATGCTCGCCCCACGGAAACTCAAAGAGAAAAAATGGAAAGAATAAAAAGAAAAAAGAAGGAAGAAAGTATTGCAAATACCATTTCAAATCTTGAGGGAAAAATAAAAGAAGAAATTTCCGAGCTCTGGAGGGAGTTCAGAGACAAGAATACCCCGGAAGGTAACTTCGTTCATCAATGCAACTATGCCGTAAGCTTCCTTCAAGCAATGCAGTACCACCAAAGATATGATAGGATCAATAAGGATCTTTGGCTCAAGAGGTCAAAGGAAGTAGTAAAGGACTCCGAGATCCGTAATTTCATAGATACAGTAAAGGACAACATAAAGTAGCTCATGCAGGTTATAAGGCCCAACAACCTCATTATCAAGCTCATTATCACCAGCTTCTTCGTGAATGCCGGATGGGGTCTTATTACTCCCATTTACGCCATATTCGTCACCGATGAGATAGCGGGAGGTTCATTGGAAGTAGTGGGTATAGCGGTAGGGATCTTTTGGCTCGTGAAAGCGGTCTCTCAGCCTTTCTTGGCTTACAAGATGGATGTGGTCAAAGGAGAGCACGACGATATGGTTTTCCTTCTACGGGGAACCCTTATAGCCACCATCATTCCTCTTTTTTATATTCTTTCTTTCGACGTCTGGCACATCTTTCTCCTGGAAGCCATACGAGGATTTGGCTTTGCTATGGTTCAACCAACCTTGAGCGGAGTTTTCACAAGGCATGTTGACAAGAACTGGGAAGCTTATGCATGGGGGCTTCAAAGTGCTTCTCTCGGTTTCGCCTTCGGTTTTTCCGCGATCTTTGGAAGCATGATCGCTTCCTTTTTGGGATTCAACACTCTCTTTGTCATTATTTCCTTTACCAGTTTCATCTCCTTACTTGTAACTTACCTCGCCATAAGGAGTGACCCCTGGTTGAAGGACGGGTGGGAAGATGATTGAATTCACACAATAAAAAAGACCGCGACCTTCAAGGTTGCGGTCTTTTAAGTTTCTACTCTTTTTGTTCTTTTATTTCATCGCCTCTTGCACTATTTTGGAAAAGGTTTCCGGTTGCTCTTTGGCAATAGCGCTCAGTGTCTTTCGGTCCAAGTCCACATTCTTCTCTTTAAGAGCATGAATGAAATCCCGATAATTGGTTCCGTTCTTTCTGCAAGCATTGTTTATGACAAGATTCCAATGTCTTCTCATTTCTCTCTTCTTCGTTCGCCTGTCACGATAAGAATAACTCCAGGCTTTCATGAGAGCCTCCCTCGCCGCCCTATATTTCGTTTTTCTTCCCCAGCGAAAACCTTTCGCGTTCTTTACCACGTTCTTCCTTCTTTTTTGTGCGGTTTTTCCTCTCTTTACTCTTGGCATAATATTTAATCCTTCAAGGATCTCTTGATCTTGTCGGCCTTGGGTTTGTAGGCATCAGTATAACGACGAAGTTCCCTTTTCTTCTTTCCGTCCTTCTTCGCCTTATAATGCATCTGGCCCGAGACCCTTCTTAGGACCTTTCCATTCTTTGTCACCTTGAATCTCTTACTTAGAGATTTTCTTGTTTTGGGCTTGGAATTACTCATTTTTTTATGATAGTGGCCGTCAATCCTCGCGGCTCTTTATTTATACTCTTCTGTATCTTTGCATCAGTTCTTTTTTGTAGCATATCAAGAAATTGCTCCATCTTTTCTCTTGCCACTCCTTCGAGGGCTTTCTGTCTGCCCTTGAGAGGTAAAACAACTCTTACCGAGTCACCTTCTTCAAGGAATTTTTCCGCGGACTTAGCTCTTATTTCCATATCATGCTCCGAAATGGAGAATCCGAGTCTTATCGATTTCACCTGAGCCTTATGCCCCTTTTCTTTCTTTTTCTGTTTCTTTTTCTCTTCGTAAGCGTACTTTCCGTAATCTATGATCTTGCAAACGGGGGGATCAACATTGTTGTCAGTCATCTGCACAAGATCAAGCCCTTTTTCTTTTGCCATCTCCAGAGCCTTATCCTTGGATATCACTCCCACATGCTCTCCATCTTCCATTACCACCCTAACCTCATTTGCACGTATCTTGTCGTTTGTAAGTATTTTATTCTTCTTCAAGATTTTGGTTATTATGAATGAAATCGCCTCAAGGCCGATTCTAAAAACCGAAGCGATAAAAAGTAAAAGTGGAGATGAGGGGTACGAACCCCTGTCCGGGAACCCGGAAAGAGCAAGTCTACAAGCTTAGTCCGGTTCCTTGGAAGGAACAAGGGGTGTGAACCGGACCAAACCCCCTTGCCCTTGAACCCTCTTTAGAGTATCAAGCTCAAAGGAGGGGTTCCGCCCTTTGAGCTCTATCCCCATTATGACACCCCTGTTCGCCTATGGGGCCTCGGCGAGGGATGCCCGCGCTCAAGCTGCTGCTAACGCGGGTTCTTCTTCAAATAAGTTGGCACTTATTTTGTTGAAGCAGGTTTAACGAGGCTGCGGCTCGGCTTGCATTGCTTTTTCCAGAGATCCCGTCGATACACACATCCCCATGTGTATAGAATCTAATAGCATCATAATGATACACGAAAAGAGATGTTTAGTCAAGAGGACCACTGCACTCATTCTTTCCCCTTAAGTATGGAGATCCCTATCGAAGAAAGCTTTCCTCCCGCAAAGATAAGGATGACCGAGAAAAGAGCCACAGCAACAGTATTAAGTGCGTCACTTACCGGTACCAGATCCTCGAATCCCGCTTCCATCTCAAGCTCTCCCTCCGCCTCTTCAGGAGCAAGCATCTCCTCAAGTTGTACTTCTCCTTCCTTGAAAACTTCGGGAGGAGGCTCTCCTTGTAAAAAAACTTCGCTCGCGAAGAACATCGCATAAAAGATCACTGCCACCCCCAGCACCACAAGAAAAGCACCAAAATATTTCATATAATTCATCATAAAGGACCTATTTATCTTTTTCTTTTTTGGCTATAAGATAGAAATTACTTCTTTTTCCTTTTTCCACGACCTTTTCTTCTACGGGCTCAAACCCCGCTCTCTTTGCCAGATAGGACAATTCTTTCTTTCGAAAAACATAATAGTAGCGGTCCCTTTTTAAGAATATATCTCTGGGCCCCAATGAGCGTGAGAAGAAAAAATTCCATATCATCTGTTTTATGCAAAAGAGTTTATTTCTTTTCCATATATTCCATACTGTAGCATAAAGATGCCCTCCCGGCTTAAGTACTCTTTTCATCTCTTCAAGCGCTCTAATTCTGTACTCTTTGGACGGTATCTGGTGCAGAACGGCAATACTGTACACCCTGTCAAAAGAATTATCCTCAAAAGGAAGGGAAAGGGCGTCCCCCACGATAAAGTTCCTTTCCGGGAAACGAGCCCGAGCTTCTTCTATCATTCTCTCGGAAAAATCCAATCCCGTATAATCAGTATGTTCAAGATGGGTGGAAAAACGTCCGTTTCCGCAGCCAATATCGAGTACTTTCTCACCCTCTTTTGCTTCATCAAAGAGAAACTTCATCTCGGGCCAATCTCGATCCCTGCTTTTTGCAAAAGAAGAGGAGATAAGGTTATAATCCTCTTTCAGTCTTTCCATTATGATTTTGGCATCTTTTTCCTCCATATGAATGTAAAAAAGAAAATACTCGAGGAACTGGAAAAGGACCTTGGCAAGCCATGTCGTTCGCGAACGACATATGGCAAGGAGGACTTGGAACGCATAAAGCGAAAAGTCGTTAAAGAATACGGTGCCTCTTCTTTTCCCACTAACACCAGTTTACTACAAGAATATCAAAAAATGAAGGGGAAGAATAAGAGAATCCTTTCTTTGCTCAGAACTCGTCCCGTGAGGTCGTTATCGGGAGTGGTAAATATCTCTGTTCTCACCAAACCCTATCCTTGCCCCGGCAGATGTATTTATTGCCCCGAAAAGGAAAATATGCCCAAGAGTTATCTTGATGGAGAGCCGGCCGCCATGCGAGCTTTAAAGAATGACTATCATCCGCGAGAACAAGTTCAAAAAAGAATAGAAGCCTTAAAAAGAACCGGGCATCCCACCGACAAAATAGAGCTTCGTATCGTGGGAGGGACTTGGTCCTTTTATCCCGAGGAATACAAGGAGTGGTTCATAAAAGAATGTTTTGATGCTTGCAACGAAAAGAACAGTGAAACACTCAAAGAAGCTCAAGAGAAGAACGAAGAGGCTAGTCATCGCATAGTATGTCTTTCTATAGAAACAAGGCCCGATTATATCGATGAAAGAGAAATAAGGAACTTGAGAAGATTCGGGGTCACTATGGTGGAAATGGGAGTACAGTCACTCTCCAATGAAATTCTTTCTTATGTAAAAAGAGAACATGGTAAAGAAGAAACTGTAAGAGCAACAAAGCTTCTCAGGGACGCGGGATTCAAGATCTGCTACCAAATCATGACCAATCTTCCCAAGAGCTCTCCCGAAAAGGACCTTGAGACATTCCGGGAACTTTTTGATAACCCTTCCTTTCGTCCCGACTTCCTAAAAATATATCCTTGTCTTGTAATAAAGGATACTCCCTTGCATGAACTCTATAAAGAAGGACGTCACAAAATATACACCGACGAGGAATTGACCGAACTCCTTGTGCGAATAAAGAGAGATATTATTCCTCGGTACGTAAGGATCCAGAGACTCTTTCGGGATATACCCGTACCGGAAATAGAGGGAGGATGCAAGACATCAAATCTCAGAGAGATAATAAAAAAACGCGCAAAAGAAGAGGGGTGGAGATGTAAGTGTATTCGCTGCAGAGAAGTAAAAAGTAAATACGATCCCGAAGAAGAGTTGGATCTGTTCAGAGAGGACTATCAAGCTTCGGAAGGAAAAGAAGTTTTTCTTACTATAGAGAACAAAAAAAGGGATAAGCTCTATGCGTTATTGAGAATGAGAGACCCTTCCGGTCACCTCTTCTCTTCCCTGAAGGACGCCGGCATCATACGAGAGATCAAAACCTACGGAGAACAACTTCCCTTCCATTCAAAAAACGAATCCTCCCCCCAGCATAGAGGGTTGGGAAAAAAAATGATCAAAAAAGCAGAGAAAATAACCAAGAAAGAATTCCGGAAAGATCATCTGGCAGTAATAGCGGGAGTGGGAGTAAGAAAGTATTGGAGGGAGATGAATTACCACCTAAAAGAGACCTATATGGTAAAAGATCTCCAGAAGGAGAATTAGTTCCTGCTCTTCCTTATCAATCCCGCACAAGGAGTAACATCTACTCCTTTCTTTTCTATCTCGTCAAGAAAAAGGTTAACTCCTATGGAGTCCGAAGAGATGTGGCCGGCAATGACCACATTGATATGCGCCTTTTCCGCCGCTTCCCTGTTCTTCTCGGAAAGATGCATTCCCACAATAGTTCCGGCTCCCGCTTGAGAAAGCTTTTCGTACATGTCGGCGGATCCTTCGGTCCCTCCCGTGATCTCGGTAAGAAGTACCTTGCCCGCTCTACTCTTTTTACTTCCCACAAAGAGTTCCGGTCCAGCTCCCATTTGAGAAGCCTCCTTGTATTCGGGTATTTCTTTTAGGGATCTTATAACGTCTCCAAGTTTTGCAGGTTCCTCCTTCCTTATCTTCTTCCCAACGAATTGGGCCACCAGATTGTCGCAAGGAGTATGAACACACATAAAGGGTATATCAAGAATTCTGGCCATATCCACCGCTCTCTGGTGATTGGCGGGAGAGAGACTCCTCGAAACTTCCTTTATTCTTTTTTCCAATAATTTCTCCGCCACATTCACGGGAACTCCGTATTGGTGGAACATATCCACTTGGAGTTCCATCACTCCGTCAAGGCCCGCAAGGGCTTTCCCTCTCGGATGATGAGAAATAACAAGATCCACATCCCCGAGTTCCTTGGCAAGGAGAAGCTCCTCTCCATCAATATCCACCCCTACCAAGATCTTCTTTACTTCTCTTTCTTCATCTCCGTAGAGAAGCCTTGTGTCATCATAAGGATTCCTTAATTTTTCCGTGTCAAACTCCTCCTTTTCTTCGTCCTTCAATTCTTCGTACTCTTCTTTGTTCTTTGACAGTATCTCTTTAGCTTTCTCCTCCCCGCGAGGATCGGCCTCCATTCCTTTTTTGAGAGCAAGTTCATATATTTCCTTTACCTTCATGAGATCTCCGCACCCACTTACCGGGACTCCTTTTGCGGGCCGGAATTAAATTTGTATTTATCCAAAAGTTCTTTGATGAGCCGTTTTTGTTCTTCCGGGTCCAACACCTCCCTTCTTATACGAGCTTTTTCATTCCTTATATGTCTCCTTACACTCTTTGGTGGTTTTTTCTTTTTCATAAGCCTCATTCCTTAGATTCTTATTCTCCTTTAATGACGGCCAGGGGACGTAATTCTGCAACCTTATCCGCCAGTCCGGCATTATAAACCACATTCACGATCTCTTCAATGTCCTTATAAGCTTCCGGAGCTTCTTCCGATATTCCCGCAAGAGAACCACATTTGATATTTATGCCCCTTTTCTGAAGTCCTTTAACTGTCTCTTTTCCGGATATATTCTTTTTGGCGGCATTTCTTGAGAGCCTCCTTCCCGCACCATGAGAAGCGGAGTAAAAAGAAGCATGCCCACTCTCTTTGCCGATAAGAATGTAAGAAGAGGTTCCCATACTTCCCGGAATGATAACCGGTTGCTCCGGGAAAGCTCGAGTAGCTCCTTTTCTGTGAACAATAAACTCTTCCTCTTTCTCGGAAACTTTATGCACTTCCTTTTTTGCAATATTGTGCGCCACATCATAAAGAAGGGATAATTTTTCTCTTTTCCCGAAAACCTTTCTCCATGCTCTTCTGGCACGAAAGGTTATCATTTGCCTGTTGGCCCAAGCATAATTGCAAGCCGCCGCCATTGCACTAAAGAACCTGCCTCCTTCTTCAGAATGGTAGGGAAAATACGTGAGATCCTTGTTTATGAAAGGCATGTTATATTTCTCCATTGAATCTTTTGCTTCCTTTAAATGATCGCTACAATTCTGGTGTCCCAACCCCCTGGAACCGGTATGCACCATAACAACTACCTGTCCCTCAAAAAGACCCATCTTTTCCGCTTTCTCTTTTGAGAATATTCTTTTTACTTCCTGCACTTCCAAGAAATGGTTTCCCGAACCGAGCGTACCAAGTTGACCCCTTCCTCTTTCTTTTGCTTTTCCGGAAACGGCTTCCGAGCGGGCTTCCTTCATTTTTCCTTCTTCCTCGCAATTCTCAATATCCCTCTCCTCGCCACGATCCAGAGAGACCAAATAAGGGGCTCCTCCCTCCAGAACTTTTTTTAGCTCCTCGACATTCAGCTTTAGGGAACCTCCCTTCCCGAGACCCGAAGGAACTTCCCTATAGAGTTCTTTTGCCAATCTTTCCATTTCTTTCTGCGCTTCTTCCCTTTTGATCTCGGAAGTTAGTATCCTGACCCCGCAGTTTTGATCAAAACCTATAAAAGAAGGGGAGATGACCCCTTTCTCCTCCTCTATGGCTCCCACTCCGCCTATAGGAGGTCCATATCCGGAGTGTATGTCGGGCATAGCAAGTGCATAAGAAACTATGCCCGGGAGCTTGGTCATATCGATCAACTGCTCCAAAGCCTTTTCTTCCGTCTCCTCGAGGAGTTTCTCCGAAGCATACAACCTTGCAGGAATTCCTCCTTCGCTCTCTTTGTATTCCCAGAGCCAATCATTTATTTTTTGGAAATCCTTTTTTCTCATATTCTTCCTTTATTATTTCCCTTTCATTCCAAGGGATCTTCCTTCCTCCCGAAATACATATCCAAGGCTCATCACCCTTTCCCGTGACAATAACCACATCCCCCTCTTTAGCGACCTCCATTGCTTTCCCGATAGCCTCCCTTCTATCAAGTATCTCGTGCACTTCTCCCTTGAAACCTTTTCTCTTTATGCCCGATCTTATCATCGATACTATTTCCGCCGGATCTTCCTCATAAGGATCCTCATCCGTTAAGAAAATGATGTCCGCATAACTCGAAACCACTTCACCCATAACGGGTCTCTTCCACTTGTCCCTCCCTCCGCCGCAAGAACCAAGGACCGCGATCATCCTTCGCGGTGAAAAACTTTCTTTTATCTCCGAATAGACTTTCTCCAGCGTGTCGGGAGTCACCGCATAATCGATAATAACACTGAAAGGAGAGGAAATAACTTCCTCCATCCTTCCCGGTATCACTCTCACCTTCTGAAACGCTCTTCTTATGGTTTCCCGTTCCAATCCTTCCTTTTCCGAAAAAGAAATAGCGGCAAGAGCGTTATAAACATTGAATCTCCCCGAGAGATTAAGAAGGAATTCTTCTTTTTTCCACGTGAACTTCACTGAATCTTTTTCCACCTCTACATTCTCGGCAACAATATGAGCCTCCTTTTCCTTTTTCTCTTCTTCCTTTATCCCGTAGAGTATTTTTTCCTTTGCCGGGAATTGGAGAAAAAAATCCGCATGATGATCATCAATGTTAATAATATGCGTTCTCCGGTTCTCCTTAAAAAGTTTGGCCTTCTCACGTTTATAATTCTCAAAGCTTCCATGAGATTCAATATGCTCCGGAGTAAGGTTGGTAAAACAAACGGCATCGAAATCTATGAACCTATGTCTGTGTTGCTTTATTCCTTCCGAAGTTACCTCCATGACAGCCATATCACAACTCTCTTTTACCGCTCTTCTTAGAAGTTTTTGTGGCACACCTCTCCCGGGCATGGTCATCTTGTAGAGGTTCTGTTCTTCTTTGCCGGCTATCTCGAATTTGACCGAAGAGAACGCCGCCACCCTAAAACCGGCTTCTTTCAATATACGAGAAGTGAGATCTAAAGTAGTGGTCTTTCCATTGGTCCCCGTAACCCCCAGCACCTTTATTTTCCGAGAAGGAAAACGATAGAAAAGTGCCGCCAAGAACGAAAAAAGAAAATGATAAATATTCTTTATTACTTCTATTAACCACCACATAGGATCACTAAATCAAAAATCAAAATTCAAAATGACAAGCACTTGTAATTTCCAAGTTCCAAACATCCTCAATTTCCAATCTCCAAACTCACCACCCCGCCCAATTTTTAGTTTTAAGTTTCAAATTCGTTTGGAAATTAAGTAATTGAAAATTATTTGGAAATTTATTACTTGGAAATTAGTTAATTTTCATTATTATGGTTTCCCAATTTCTTAAGGGCTTCTTCCACTCTCTTCTCTTTATTCTTCTTTTTCGAAACTCCTTCCAGTGCTTCATTTGCTTCTTTTTCTTTGAAGCCGAGTTCTTTTAGAGCCTCGAGAGCCTCATCCCTCTCTTCGGAGCAACTTTTCTTTATATGTTTCCTTGATATCTCAAAAACTACTTGCTGTCCTTTCTTTTCTCCGATACTGAAGATCTTTTGAAGTATTCTTTCATCCTCTTTTTCTATTCCTTCCTTGAGTTCTTCTAAAGAAGTATGGGAAGCGATCTGCAGGGCGGTTTTCGGTCCTATTCCCGATATCCTCAAAAGCCTCTCGAAAAGCTCAAGACTCTTCTCTTTTTGGAATCCATATATACGATCCTCTTTTTCCGTTCTTTGATGATAACAGAAAAGAGTGGTATCGCTCTTTAAGGAGCTTTTGATCTCGGGAGAAACAAATATCTTATAACCAACACCATTCACTTCGAGCACTACAAAGTCCTTCTCTTTCTTGGTTATCTTTCCTTTTAAGTAATGGATCATGGGTTTCTTTTTTAAGATTGATGGGAATTATATCAAAGTTTGACTAAAAAGTGAAAAAATGCTATACATGTGTCTGCTTAATAAGAATACCTTATGGCTATAACAAGATCGGCAAAAAAGAGGATCAGGCAGAATGAGAGACGTTACGTCTTGAATTTAAGATACAAAAGGAGAATGAAGAGGTCTCTGAAAGAGGTGAGGGATCTCTTGAAAGCGGGGAAGAATGAAGAGGCAAGACAAAAACTTCCCACTGTCTACAAGATGATCGATAAAGCCGCAAAAAGAGGAATAATAAAGAAGAACAACGCCGCAAGAAAGAAATCAAGGATAACTAAGGGAGTAGAGGCAGGAATAAGATCTTAAGAAACCTCACACCTAAAAAGAAAGATATGAAGCGCTAAAACGGGATCCATTTGTCCCGTTTTTGTCTTAAGGTCCATTTCAAAGAGTTCATGATGGGCCCCTTTAAGCTCCTCAAAAGAGAATTTTTTCGCTTGACCGTAACTCTTCTTTAAAACAAAAGGATGAAGGTCACTCTTTTGTTTCATTGCCCCATAAGAACATCCTCTTTGTATAAAATCTTTCACTATTAGAAGATTTCGAAACTGATATCCAAGCATGGACAAGAGATAAAGAGGGTTGTCTCCCTTTTTAAGGTGGTCATAAAGACAAAGGAGCGCCTTCTCATTCTCTCTTTCCGCCACGGCATCAATAGTACCGAATATGTTCGTTTGAGCATCCATTCTCACCATCAGATCCACATCTTCTTCCGTTATTTTTCTTTTGTAAAGGGATAACTTATCGATCTCGTTCTTTATTCTCCACGTATCCTCTCCTCCTAAAGAAGCTAATTTCTCTATTGCCCTCTTGTTTGCCTCCACCCCGTTCTTCTCGAACTCTTTCTTTATAAAAGAAAGGAGTTTTTTTGAGGAAAGGGGGGCGAACTCCTGGACCATAACCCCCTCATTTTTCTTGGAAAAAGAGTCCAATAGCTCATCATTCTTTTTTATCTCTCCTTCCTCGTGAATGATGAAGATATCTTCTGACGCTGCCATCCTCTCCTTGCGTTCAAATACGCCCTTTTTTAGCTTGTCATCGGAAAAGACCTCCCGGATAACGGAAAGTTTCTTTTCTCCGAACATGGACACTTGCTTCTCACAATCCTCAAGATCCTCGAAGACATCCTCCGAAGAGAAGAATTTGAGGTTCATGCCGCTCTCATATTTCCTTTTATACTCCTCGATTATTTCCTTTAACTTTTCCCTCGAGCGGTAGGTATCCTTTCCATAAAGAAGTATGATCATGAATCCTTTTTCTATTTTTGACAATAAGGACAATAATAGGTTCCGCGATTACCAATAGCACTCCTTTTTATTGAAGTTTGGCAATCAGGACATAGTAAACCTTCTCTCCTGTAGACCAAATGTTCATTCTGATAACCTCCTTTTCTCCCGTCAAGTAATCTGAAATCACTGGTGCTGTCTCCCTTTAAGGAAATGGCTCTCCGAAGAACCTCTTTCATCTTAAAGAAGATCTTTTCTTTTTCTTCGTCGGAGAGAGAGTTCGCTTTTCGTGTGGGGTGCACTTTCGCTTTAAAAAGAATTTCCACGGCATATATATTTCCTATTCCCGCAAGGAAGCTCTGGTCCATAAGGAGAATCTTTACCGCTCCTTTTCTTCCCTCGATCCTCGAAAAGAATTCCTCTTTCTCAATAGAAAGGGGATCGGGACCCAGCCTCTTCTCGAGCTCTTCGATCTCTTCCGGGGAAAGTAGGGATATCTTCGCGAACCTCCTCGCATCGGACAAAGCAAGTTGCCTCTCATCATCAAGAAAAAGAATAACTCTCAAAAAACTCTCCTTTCTTTTCCTGAGAAGCCCTGCGCCCAAGAGAAGGTACCCCGTCATTCGAAGATGAACAAGAAGAGTCCTTCCGCTCTTAAGGAAAAATACTATATTTTTCCCTTTCCTTTCTATCGCTTCGATCCGGTCACCCTTTAGAAGGTCCAACCTTTCCAGATTCCTTTCCGTCCAAATATCAACAAAGGTCTTTTTCAAGACCTCTTCCTGGAGGGCACGGACAGTGGTTTCCACTTCCGGGAGTTCGGGCATGAAAACTCAGAACACTAAGAGATGGTCTCCCTGATCTTTTTCACTATTTCCGCGGGAGTAAAGTGAGCCTTGATCAAGAAATCGATCGCTCCCAAGTTCAAACCTCTCTCCACTTCGCTTTTTTGTCCGAGATTGGAGAGAATGATAACGGGAATATCCTTGACCTCATCATCTTTTTTTATTCTCTCCAATACATCAAAACCGTCTATCCCGGGAAGTATAAGGTCAAGAAGTATGAGATCGGGCTTCTCCTCCTTTATCTTTTCTTCTCCCTTTTCTCCATCCACTGCCTGAACTACCTCATAACCTTCCTTATCAAGTTTACGAGAGATCATCTCTCGCAGGAATTTATCATCCTCAACGACCAATATTTTAGTCATAGAGCTTCGATTCTTATGATTTTACGATCAATTTTTATTCTTCTTCCTCCGAGTCTTTTGAAGCTTCTTGCTGCTCCTCTTCTTCTTGTTCCGAATTCTGTTCCTCTTCTTTCCCCGAATCACCCTCTTCTTCCGAGGAACTTTCGCCACCTTCGGCTTCTTCTCCCGACTCTCCTTCACCTATCTGTTCCGCTACTTTATTTATTACTTCCTGAGGGTCGAACTCCGTCTTCACGATCCAGTCCGTAGCCCCCAACTTTTGAGCTTTATCTATCTCCACGGGTTGCCCCGAATTGGAAACCACAATAACCGGAGTACCGGAAATGCCTTCTTCTTGCATCTTTTCAAGCATCTCAAAACCTCCCATCTTGGGCATTATGATATCAAGCAAGATCAGGTCCGGATTTCCTTCTTTTATCTTTGAGAGCCCTTCTTCTCCGTTCTCAGCAGTTTCCACTTCATAACCCTCTCCGGTTAATTTTTTGTACAAGAGATTCCTGAGGATCTCTTCATCTTCGACTATTATTATTTTTTTCATATCCAAAAATATTTAAACATCGAGTATACTCTTTTGGAGACCTTTATTGATTTCATTTTATCCGCGCCGCAAAAGAATGTCAAATATGAACCATGGTCCTTACATGAACTCCTTCATTTCATCTTCGGGTACGGGAAGAGTGAAGTAGAAGGTGCTCCCCTCTCCCTCCTCTGACTCGAACCCTATTTCTCCTTTGTGGGCCTCCACAATATTCTTGGCGATAAAAAGCCCCAATCCGGACCCTTCAGTTTCCATGCGTTGTACATTCGCAGCCCTGAAGAATTTACTGAACATCCTTTCTTGTTGATCTTGCGGAATACCGACTCCCGTATCGGATACCGCGATCTTTATCTTCTTTCCTTCTTCTATTACTTTTATATTGAGCGTGATCTCTCCTTCTTTCGTATACTTCATAGCATTATCAAGAAAGTTCTGAACCACTAACGATACTTTTTCCTTATCTATTTCCACCTGAGGAAGACTCTCTTCCGGTCTATCAACCTTGAACTCAAGCCCCTGAGATTCTATCTTGCTCTTGTATTCTTCTATGAGCGGTTCTAATACCTCATTAAAGTCCTCCTTTTCGGGCTTGTAAGCATATCGCCCTTCTTCTATGCGAGTCACGTTAAGAAGATCGTTAACAAGATTGACCATGCGGTTGTTCGCCTCATAAGCCTTCTTTATGAACTCCATTATTTCTTCGGGAATATCCGCATCCTCTTCTTCGTCAAGAACAGCCTGGAGAGTCCATTTTATACCTGCAAGAGGAGTACGTAACTGATGGGCCGCAACCGAAACAAATTCACTCTTTATCTTTTCTATTTGCTTCTCTCTGGTTATATCGTGAGCGGTAACCAGCCTTCCGATCTCTTTTTCTTCATGTTTAATGGGAATAGAAGTTATCTCATAGAATATCTCGTTCTCAAGTTCCATCTCTTCACGGTAAACCTCCTTTATTTCATCCCCGATAACCCCTTCAATGAGTTGCTTTAAACGAGAGAATTCTTTTAGGTCCTCAAGCTTTTTCTGGGAAATATCCTTTAATTTTACGTCGAACATCTCTCCCGCTTTGGGATTCGCCATAACAAGCTTTCCTTTGGTATCGAAAAGGAGCAAGCCGTCCACGAAATTCTTCACAATGGCAAGGGTCTTTTGTTTTTCTTGTTGAGCCTCTCGCAAAGCCTTTTCATTATCTTCCGCGATATTCAAGAGCGCAGTTTGGGTCTTCTTGGTCTCCTTGGCCTTCTCTTCCAATTGCTTCGCCTTCTTCTCCAGTTCTCTGGTTCTTTCTTGAACCCTTTCTTCAAGTTTCTCATTCATCTCTCTTAATTCTCTGGTTCGCGCATTGACCTTGACCTCCAATACCTTCTCGTTCTCCTCCAGTCTTTCTTTGGCCTTCTCCAGCTCCTTGGTTCTCTCCCTTATCTTCTTTTCAAGCTCTTCCTCGAATCTCTTCGTTTCCGTAATATCATCAATCGTAAGAAAGTACCCGGAGAAATTACCCTCATTGTCTCTTCTCGCAAGAGCGGATACCTTCACGGGTATTTCCCTCCCGCCCTTGGTGGTCAAACTCATTTCTTCCTCTACTGTGTCCTTTTTACTTGCAACACGAGCAACAAAACTCTCCAGCTTCCCCTTGTTCTTGAAGAGAAAATCTATCTTACTACCGATAACCTCCATCTTCTCGTAGCCGGTTATCTCTTCAAAGGTCTGATTTATATCAAGAATATAGTCAAGAGGATTGACCATGCAAAATGCAAGGGGCAAGAAAGAAGTAAGGTCTTCTATGTAACGACGGAGATCCTCGAGCTCCCCGCCCTCCTCATTAGTTTTTTCCTCCTTTTTTTCTTCTTCCGTCATAATTTGAAATTAATCCTCTCCTTTATGTTTTTCAAGCTCCTTTTCGAGTTCCTTGACCCTTTCCTTTAGTTTGACCATCTTAAGTTCTCTTCCAATGGTAAGACGGTTTATCTTTTCCATTTCGCTTACCTTTTCCTTTAGTTTCTTGTTCGCCTTTTTAGCCTCCTTTTCTTTCTTTTTTACTTCGGAGATATCCAAAAAAGAAAAGAAGATCCCCGCCAACTCCTTATTGATCAGGCGGGACTTAGCGAAAGCTGCTACAGGGAACTTATCCCCATCCTTGGCCAACATCTCCGTCTCGACATTTTCTATCGAATCCTCCTCCTTCACTTTTTCCACCATCTTTTCAATATCCTCTTCCTTGACAAAAGTGCTTATATTCTCTCCCACTACCTCCTCTTCCTCATATCTCGTTTTCTCCAAGAAGGCCGGGTTCGCCTCCAAGATGATCCCCTTCGGGTTGATGAAACAAAGAGGTAGGGGAGTAAAAGAAAATAGCTCCTCTATGTAGCTTTCCAATAAGGACACATCCTTTTCCGATCCCGACCCTTTTTTTTCTTCTTCCATCATTTAAAGATATTACCACTTGAACAAGAATTCATGGTGATCTTCTCCATTGTGAATACATTTCACTTCTTCACATTTCACCTCTTTTCCCACCCCCATGGCAAGCACGGAAGAAAAGTACCCGGAAAGGTAATCGCAAAGGATGGGGTGGAGATCAACGTCATAAAGATAAGCTCGCAAAGAATTCTCATCTCCTCCTTTTTCTGCCTTCAGTGTTCCCACGGTATAATGCTCCTCCCACATATCTCCCGCTTTCTTCATTATCTTTTCGGGAGAAGTGAAGTATCTCATGAAGAATTTCAAAAGAAAGGAGAACTTGGGAGCGTTAAATCCCATTTCTCTTATATCCTCCTTGCCAAGATCAAATGCTTTGCTTATGGCAACAAGAGAGAACACTCTCATGCTTATGGGATAAAAGCTCATATTATCCGCCTCTTCCTTGTAATCAAAGGAACAACTCAATTTTTCGAGTTCTTCCTGCACTTTACGAAGACCCTCTTCTCCGGCATGCTTCATTATGTACTTCCGGTCGGTTTTAAAAACGACACCGCGAACCTCACCCTCTTTATTAAGAAGCCCTTCCACTTGTTCCTCGGTGAGTTCATAGCTCATAGTAAATATAAATATATAAAATTGGTCTTTTTAAAAAATACCATTTTAATTGAATACACTCAAGCAACCCTTGTTCTTTTTCCGTCGGTCAAAATCCAAAGCTCAAATTTTTCTCCTCTTCTTCTTTTTCCTCTTCGCTAGCACCTCTGGAAAAACGGTTTGCCAAAGTTTTGAATCCTAACCGATCAAGCACCTCTTTTATTCTTTCTTCGTCCCTTGTGAACGAAAGGTCTTTAATATCAAGCCCCGAGAGTCCGTCACTTCTTATGGAGGCAAGTTCCTTGCTAAGGAAAGCTTTTCTCTTTCCTTCTTTTAGTTTCCGGAAGGTGCTTTTCCCTATCCTTTTGGAAAGATACTCCGAAGAAGGGTTCTCTTTTATTTGCTCATAAAGTTCTTCGATGGTATCGAATTCCTTTATGAGCTTTATCGCCGTTTTCTCACCTACTCCCTCGATCCCGGGGATGTTATCCGAAGGATCTCCTTGGAGTGCCTTTATATCAGGGATCCTCTCCGGAAGAATGCCATCGTACTTTTCCTTAACACTGTTCTCGTCATGAAGAACACTCTCCTTAACTCCCTTCTTCAGAGTATATACTTTTATTTTACTTCCCGCAAGCTGAAGAAGGTCAAGATCGCCCGTAGCTATTACTACCTTCGTTCCCGCGGGAGAAAGAGAGCATACGCTCCCCACTATATCATCCGCTTCCAATCCCTCTTCTTTTAGCACCTTTACCCCCATTTCGGAAAAAACCCTTTCCGTTTCTTTGATCTGGGAAATAAGTTCCTCCGGAGCCTTGGGACGATGTGCTTTATACTCCTTATACTTCTCGTGCCTAAATGTCTTCCCCGGAAAATCGAAAGCCGCACCCACAAAGTCGGGATCAAAGTCCGAAAGCATTTTAAAGAAAGCAAGAAGGGAGCCGTAGATGGCTCCCCCTGGACTTCCTTCCTTGGTCTTTAAAGGAGGAAGTGCATGAAATGCACGATGAATAATAGAGTTGGTATCAATAAGAAGAAGGGTTTTTTCTTGGGGCATATGCATTTCGAATTTTCCGGCTTGAGAGTCTTTGATTCGGAGAGCCGGGATTCGAACCCGAACTACATCCTCCCAAAGGATGCGTGCTGCCATTACACCACTCTCCGGCAACCTTATTTTATCAATCCCCCGCCAAAAACTCAACGCCACCATTTCTTAATTTTCAATTCTACCTACTTCGCTGAAATAAATTTCAGCTACGAAGGTCGAGGCAATTTTCAAATCCACCCCGCCCCAAGGGGGAAAGCTCCAAATTACAAATAAGTTCCAAGCTCCAAGGACCAAATTTCAAAGCCGCACCGCCCGGAAATTTGTAGAAATTGGTTGAAGTTTATAGAAATTTATCGCCCACCCCGCCCCAAGGGGGAAATTACAAATAACAAATTTCAAATAACAAGGATCAAATCACAAATAAGCTCCAAATCCTCCACCCCCGTCGCCTTAATTTTCAATTTCGAGTTTTTCACCCCGTGAAATTCGCCTTTGGCGATACAGCTACGCTGTATTTCATGGGGTTAATTTTGAATAAATTTCTTTTTTGTCATCCTGAATCCCGAACCGTATGGTTCGGGGGAAGGACCTCTTTGTTCGTAGCAAAATCATGGGATTCTTCGTCCTAATCACCTTGCCAATATGTTTTGACAAGGGGCCTCTATTTTGATACTATAAAATGCAATTAAATAATTAACCTTTGGGCTTGAAACCCTCAAGAGGAGTTTTCTCCCTAAAGTACTGTGTCCGAAAAAGGTCCTTCTTTCGCATGACCATCTACTTACACTTCTCAAAAAAATCTCACAAGAAAATGACCGTCCTTTCCCTGGATCGGTAGCGGTCCGTTTTCATCTCATCGGACAGAACATAGGGTAGGGTGTATCAAGCACCAAAAATTCGAACATGGAAGACCTTATATTATTTCTTATAGCAACCATAGCTTTGCTTGTGGGGGCGGGTTTAGGGTACCTTGCCCGTCAATCCATAGCGAAAAGGGATCATAAGGCCCTTGAAACAAAAGTACAAAAAAGACTGGACTACGCAAAGAAAAGAAGTGAAGAGATCATCAAGGAGGCGAAAGAAAAGTACTCCGAGATGATCGAACAAGCAAAAAAGGAAACGGAAGAAAAGAACGAAGAACTCTTCAAAAGGGAAAAATTCATCCTCAAAAGAGAGAACGCCGTGGATAAGAAACTTTCCGAGTACGAGAGGAAGGAAAAGGCCTTCAATCAGAAAGTGAAGAGATTAAAGGAGCTCAAGGAAGAAGTGGAAAGAATGAGAGAACAAGCGGAAGAGGAGTTATCAAGAGTAGCGGGACTATCAAAAGAAGAAGCGAAAGAAGAGCTTTACAATAAGATCGAAAAGGAGAACGAGGCGGAAATAATGGAAAAGATGAACAAATTGGAAAGAGAAGGAGAAGAAAAGTACCTCACTCGCGCGAAAGAGATACTCTCTTCCGTGATCCAAAAGTATTCCACTTCTCAGGTAGAAGATCTTACTACCACTAACGTAAATCTTCCCGATGATGACATAAAAGGAAGGATCATAGGAAAAGAAGGAAGGAACATAAAAACACTGGAGAAAATGACGGGAGTGGAGGTGGTAGTGGACGATACTCCCGAAACAGTAATACTCTCGAGTTTCGACCCCATAAGAAGACAGGTGGCCAAAGTAGCGCTTGAAAAACTTATCTTTGACGGAAGAATACAACCGGCAAGAATCGAAGAGATGGTAGAAAAGGCGGAAGAAGAGATATCGGACAGTATCAAGAAAGCGGGAGAGAATGCTATCTATGAGACGGGGATAATCGATCTCGATCCCAAAGTGGTCAATCTCTTGGGGAGACTTAAATTCCGCTCCAGTTACGGTCAAAATGTTTTGAGCCATTCCCTGGAAGTAGCTTTCTTGGCCGAAGCTCTTGCTGCAGAGGTCGGAGCGGACACTTCCGTCTGCAAGAAAGCGGGACTCCTTCACGACATCGGAAAAGCTCTTGATCACCAAGTAGAAGGATCTCACACCGATATAGGAACCAGGGTCCTAGAAAAGTTTGGAGTGGAAAAAGAGGTCATAGACGGGATGAAATCCCATCACGAGGAATATCCCTTCGAGACCGTAGAATCAGTGATCGTTCAAACCGCAGATGCTATCTCGGGAGCAAGGCCCGGAGCAAGAAAGGACAGTTTGGAGAATTACCTGAAGAGATTGAGCGAGCTTGAGGAGGTGGCAAACTCCGCCTCCGGAGTAGAGAAAGCCTACGCCATTCAAGCGGGAAGAGAGGTGAGAGTTTTTGTAAGACCCGATGAAATAGGTGACCTTGAAGCTAAGAAACTCGCCAAAGAGATAGCGGAAAGGATCCAGTCCGAGTTGAAGTATCCGGGAGAAATAAAGGTAACTCTCATAAGAGAACAAAGAATAGTTGACTACGCCAAATAACTCGTGTAAGAGACTCTACCACTTTTAAAAAACTCCCCTTTGAAAAGGGGAGTTTTTTGGTCCATCTTATTGGAGCGGGCGAGCGGAATCGAACCGCCATCAGTAGCTTGGAAGGCTACGGTTTTGCCGTTAAACTACGCCCGCATTAACAAGGTGCCAAGCATGACACCTTTGTAATCTAGAACAAAAATTTCAAGTAGTCAAATCGAGAACTCACTCGGTTGCAAAAAATTCGAATTTTATAATTTTTTACACCAATTATTTCTCCTTGCTCTTTATTACATCGTCTATAACCCCGTATTCCTTTGCTTCTTCAGCAGATAGATAGAAATCTCGATCAGTATCCTTTCGTATTTTCTTTAAAGGTTGCTTGGTATGATGTGCAATTATTCCGTTCAATCTTTCCTTTATCTTGACGATCTGATTGGCGGTGATCTCCACTTCGGAAGCCGCGCCTTGCGCTCCCCCCATCACTTGATGAAGAAGTATCTCGGAATTGGGAAGAGCGAACCTCTTTTCCTTCGCCCCCGCGGTAAGAAGAACCGCTCCCATCGATCCGGCCATTCCCACGCAAACCGTGGAAACATCGCAATCAACGTACTGCATAGTGTCATAAATGGCCAGACCGGCCGTCACCGATCCGCCGGGACTATTGATGTAGAGCTTGATATCTTTGCTTGAGTCTTGACTGGCGAGAAAGAGCATCTGAGCAATGACAGCATTGGCAACATTGTCATCAATGGCGCTACCAATAAAAACGATCCTTTCCTTGAGGAGACGAGAGTATATATCATAAGCTCTCTCGCCGTATTGAGTTTTTTCTATTACCGTGGGAATGAGATTCATGATTGTAATAATTAATTTAATTTTAAATTTCCAATTTCCAGATAAGTTCTAATTTCCAATTACTTAATTTCCAAACGAATTTGAAATTCGAAACTGAAAATTGGGTGGGGTGGTGGGTTTGGAAATTGAAGATATTTGGAACTTGGAAATTGGGGCGACAGGAAGGACGGCAAGATCACTCTTCCGCTTCTGCGCTTTCCTCTATCTCGTCCTTGCCGATGGCCTTTATATCTATCCTCCACCCCGTAAGCTTTGCAGCCAAGCGTACATTCTGACCCTCTTTTCCTATTGCCAGGGACAATTGATCCTCGGGTACCGTCACTAAAGCTCTGCTCTTCTCCATCTCGACCTCGGAGATCTTCGAGGGAGAGAGGGCTTTTTTTATGAATTCCGAAGGATCTTCGTCATATTCTATTATATCTATCTTCTCTCCTCCCAACTCGTTTATTATGGCCTCTACCCTGGTTCCTCTTTGTCCCACTGCGGTTCCCACCGCATCAATTCCTTCTTCCTCGGAATGAATGGCGACTTTCGTCCTTGATCCGGCTTCTCTTGCAATGGACCTTATCTCCACTGTCCCGGCCGCTATTTCGGGAACTTCCAATTCGAACAACTTCGAGACAAACTTCGGAAAAGCCCTGGAAAGAGTCACGTTCGGCCCTTTGGGACTATCCTCGACACTAAGAACGTACACCTTGTATCTTTGCCCCGCCCGATAATTCTCACCGGGAATCTGTTCTTCTTTGGGCAATACTCCCAATATTTTACCTATGTCCATGAGAGTGTTCTTACCCTCTATTCTTTGCACCACCCCGGAAATAACTTCATCTTCTTTGTCTTTGTATTCATTGAAAACGATCTCTCTTTCCGTTTCCTTTATCTTTTGAAGTATTACTTGTTTCGCCGTTTGCGCCGCTATTCTTCCGAACTGCTGCCTGGGCTCAAGCTGTATTTCGATCTCGTCGCCAACTTCCGCATCCTCTTTTATTTCTCTTGCCTCCTCAAGGGTCAAGTGTCTTTTGGGATTGTATCTCACCTTTCCTTCTTCTACCTCCTCTTCTTCTTCACTCTCTTCCTCGCTTTCCTCAAAGACCGCCGTGTTCTCATCCACCACGGTCTTAATGAGCCAGAATTGCGCCTCCCCGCTCTTTTGGTCAAGACTTGCTTTTATAACTTCTCCTTTTTCCCTGTACTCTTTCTTGTAGGCAGTAGCTATTGCTTGCTCTATGATATCCAAAACCTTTTCTTGCGGTATCTCTTTTTCTGCCGCAAGCTGAGAGATGGATGAAGTGAATTCCTTTACGTCCATAAATATTTTTAATTGTTATACTATTTTTTTCTTCTTCAAAAAATTAATGCCCGTTTCTGGACGGACATAATACACGCTCCTAGCTTCCTTGGCTTTCTTAAGAATAACAGACATTGGTCTTTTGTCAAACCCTGCCCGTTGTCCACCCCGGGGGTGGACAACAGGGAAGTT
>CAYRME010000002.1:15770-25092 GCA_964425505.1 uncultured Candidatus Saccharibacteria bacterium | reverse complement strand
AATGGATCTTTCCCTTCTTTCAGAGGTTTATCATCGCTTGGAACTGAATCATCCGGAATTTGAGGATACAAGTGAAGAAGAGTTGGTGCATGGTATGATAGAAGGGATGATAGGAGCTTTGGATGACCCTCATACCGCCTTCTTTGACCCCGAAAGAAGCAAGATCTTTTTGGAAGATGTAGCGGGTGAATTTGAGGGAGTGGGAATAGAGATAGGTATAAGAGACGGAGCTTTGCAAGTTATCTCTCCCTTGGAGGGAACTCCCGCGGATAAGGCGGGATTGAGATCGGGAGATGTGATAATGAGCGTAGATGGGGATTCGACAGAAGATTTTACGCTGGAAGAGGCGGTTCACAGAATAAGGGGTCCCAAAGGAGAAGAGGTGGTGCTCGGGATATTGAGAAACGGAGAAGAGAAGGACTTCTCCGTAGAAAGAGATACTATTAAACCTCCTTCGTTGGAATGGAGTTTCATTGAAGAAGATACGGTTCATATAGAGATCTTTCATTTTCATGAGAATGTGGGAACGGAATTCTCAAGAATGGCAAATGAAGTAAAAGAAAGCCCCGCTGACAAAATAATATTGGATCTAAGAGGGAATCCCGGGGGTATCTTTGAAACGGCCATTGATATTTCAGGGCACTTTGTGGGATTGAACGAAACCGTGGTCGTAGAATCTTCCTCAAAAGATAAAGGGCAAGACGCGGAAGAGATCGAGGCCAGAGGGATACTTCCGGCATTTGAGGATCATTCAGTAGTAGTGCTTATTGATGAGGGATCGGCTTCGGGGAGCGAAATAGTGGCGGGAGCACTGAGAGATAAAAGAGATGCGCCCATTGTAGGCAAAAGGTCTTTCGGTAAAGGTTCTATACAGCGACTTCACGATCTCTCGGGAGGGTCCATGATAAAGATAACGGAAAAATATTTCTTTACTCCCGAAGGCGATCTAATAAATGGAAAAGGGATAGAGCCCGATTTCGAAGTCGAGATCACCCGGGAACACTGGGAGGAAGACGAGGATCCGCAACTGGAGAGGGCACTGGAAGTTATAAGTGACAAGTGATCTTGTTTTAAGAGGAAAGAGGGTCCGCTCGAAGTTAGTTTTTTGCTATATAAGGGCGAGACCAAAAGAGAAATGAAGGTAATACTTCTTAAGGATATAAAGGATTTGGGGAAGAAATATGAAATAAAAGAGGTTTCCAATGGCTACGCAAAGAATTATCTTCTAAAACGAGGCTTGGCAAAAGCGGCTACCTCTAAGGAGGTATCGAAGATCGAGAACTTCAAGGAGCTTGAAAGAAAGAAAAAAGAGGAGGAGAAAGAAAAGATGAAAGAAACGGCGGAAAAGATTCACAATAAAGAATTCAAAATGAAAATGAAGGTGGGGGAAAAAGGAGAGCTCTTTGAATCCATAACTCCTCGAAAGATAGCTGATAAATTAGAGGAAGAGGGTTTTCAGGTGAGCAAGGAACAAGTGGAACTGGAAGAACCCATAAAAGCATTGGGAGAATATCCTGTAAAGATAAACTTTGTGGAGGATGTAAGTTCGGAAATAAAACTAACAATTGAAGAAGAGAGTTAATTCTCTTCTTCTTCTTTTTTTTGGGAACATGAAGAGAAAATACATTTTCATCATGGGAGGGGTGATGTCCGGAATAGGGAAGGGGGTAACCGCCGCCTCCATCTTTCGTATCTTGCAATCCAAGGGATATAAAGTAACCGCAATGAAGATAGATCCCTATGTTAATGTTGATGCGGGAACCATGAATCCCGTAGAACATGGGGAAGTGTTTGTTACTGACGATGGAGCGGAATGCGATCAAGATATAGGGAATTACGAAAGATTCTCGGGAGTGAATATAACTAAGGACAATTATCTCACTACCGGCAAGATTTATCAAACAGTAATAAATAAAGAGAGGAATCTTGAATATGACGGAAAGTGCGTAGAAGTTGTCCCGCATATTCCCAACGAAGTGATATATCGCATAAAAAGAGCCGGAAGATTGTCAAAAGCGGACTTTGTTCTTATCGAGATAGGCGGCACAATAGGGGAGTACCAAAATCTTTTGTTCTTGGAAGCCGCAAGAATGATGCACCTGAAATCCCCGGAGAATGTACTTTTTACCCTGGTAAGCTTTTTACCGATTCCGAGTACTATCGGGGAAATGAAAACCAAGCCCACCCAAACCGCAAGCAGACTCCTGAATGAAGCGGGGATACAACCGGACATTATTGTGGGAAGGTCTTCCCGAGAGATGGATGAAGTAAGAAAAAAGAAGATCTCTTCTTTCTGCAACATCGATCCTCAAGATGTGGTCTCCGCTCCCGACGTGAGCTCCGTATACGAGGTTCCTTTGCTTCTTAATGAAGAGAGAATAGGGGAGAGAATATTGAAAAAACTGAGTATTGATGAAAGAGGAAGAAAGGGAGAAGGGTTAAGAGAATGGAAAGATTTTGTTCATCGCCTGAGAAACGCGGAAAAGAAAGTAAATATTGCCATTGTGGGTAAATATTTTGAAACCGGGGAATTCGTACTTACGGATTCTTATATCTCCGTAATAGAAGCTGTAAAACATGCTTGCGGTAAAGAGAATTGCAAAGAAGAAATAACATGGCTCTCTTCCGAGAATTACGAGGAAGAAGAAGGGAGGGTGAAAGAGCTTTCTCAGTATGACGGCGTTATAATTCCCGGAGGGTTCGGAAAAAGGGGAGTGGAGGGTAAGATTCGCGCCATAAGATATCTTAGGGAGAATAATATACCCTTTTTAGGACTTTGCTTGGGAATGCAGTTATCAGTGGTCGAATATGCTCGCAATGTTTGCGGGATCCGGGATGCGGCATCCACAGAATTCAAAGAGGATACGGAAAATCCTGTCGTTGATGTCATGCACTCTCAAAAAGAGATCGTCAACAAGAAAAAGGGGTATGGAGGAAGTATGCGGCTAGGAGCTTATGAGTGCGAGGTAACACGTGACACCACAAGCTTCAAGGCTTACAATAAAGAAAAAGTGAGTGAAAGGCATCGTCACCGTTTTGAAGTGAACAATGATTTCGTCTCCACCTTAAAAGATAATGGTCTCGTTATTGCGGGAAGAAACCCGGAGTTCGACCTTGTAGAGATGGTTGAAATAAAAGATCACCCCTTCTTTATAGGGGTGCAATTTCACCCGGAATTCAAATCAAGGCCGCTCGATGCTCATCCGCTCTTTTCCGAGTTCATAAGAGCTTCCCTCAAGAAACGCTAACTACCTTGACTTTCCTTTGCTTTCCATCGAACCCGGTTTTCCTTTTAGTGGCGAAAGTGATCGTTCCATCCTTTGCGGCATAGAGAGTATCATCCTTTCCTTTCTTTACATTCTTTCCCGCAAGGAATTTGGAACCCCTTTGCTTAACAATGATGTTGCCGGTTTTTACTTTTTCTCCGCCATGTAACTTTACTCCTAGATACTTTGGCCTAGAATCTCTACCTGTTTTAACCGTACCGGCTGATTTTGTCTTTGCCATATTTGATTAAAATTAAATATTACGGAATTAACAAACTTATGGTATCAGAAATAGGGGATTTTGTCAAAAGAAACCAAAAGAATATATTGTACATTATCGCCATATCACTTCTTGTAACACTCTCATTCTCTCTCGGTTATATTTCAGCCAAGATAGAAGAAAAAGAGCCACTGGAATACGAGAGAATGAGTAATAATATTTTTTACGAAGAAATATATATTTATTGATGTCAAGAAAAATCGACGTGAGGAGATGGAAAGAGGGGATTATATTATACGAAGTATATTATTATTCAAGTTGCTCGCCACTGTGATACTTCTTATGTATCTCTCTTAATTTTTGGCTGGTTATATGAGTATAGACTTGCGTAGTGGCAATGTTCCTGTGACCCAAGAACTCTTGTATGACCCTAAGATCGACTCCTTGCGCCAAGAGGTCGGTAGCATAGGAGTGTCGAAGAGTGTGGGGAGTAGCCATTACAGGGATCCCGGCCTTCTTAGCGTACTTTTTTACAATATTCTCCACAGAACGTACAGTAATCCTTTTTGAGGAGTCTTTGGGGCCCTTGTATCTTATAAAGAGAGGTTTTTCATCATCCTCGCGCGTCTCAAGATATTTGCGCAAGGCTTCAACTGCACGATTTGAGAAATAAACTGTTCTGGGGTGACCTCCTTTTCCCACGATAGAGACCTCTAAAATATCCGTATCGGGTTTTATTTTTATTTGGTCACGATCAAGGTCGACAAGCTCGGCAACTCTCATTCCCGTAGAAAAAAGAGTTTCAAGGATGGCACGATCCCTTAGACCGACGACCTTTGAGGTATCGGGAGCTTCAAGAAGTTTTTTTATTTGTTCAAGCCTTAAGAATTTAACGGTGCGCTCCTTGTCATCTTTGGTGAGTTTTATCTTTTCCGCCGGAAGAGAAGAGATGTTCCTGTCCGCAAAATAACCAAGAAGAGCCCTGAGAGATATAAGATAATAATTGCGAGTTTTTCTTTTAATGGGTTCTTTTTTATGATTAACACGCCTTGAAAGATAGACACGATACTTCCATATATGTTCTTCGGTGAGTTCATGTGGTTTCAAAGCTTCAAGATCATTTTTTTGAAGCCAATCAATAAAATTTTTAAGAAAGCGGTGATAGGTCTCTTGAGTACGGTTGGAGAGACCTTTTTCGATATCAAGATACTCAAAGAAGCGAGGTATATGATCTATTATAGGGGTATCGCTTTTTTTCATATATTTTAAAGGGGAGAGGTTTATCCTGAAAATCCTTTCTTATACTTCGATAAAGTTATATTATACGAAGTATAGTTTCTCTTTCCCTCTTTGTCAAATCATCCTCCCTTTCTTCTTCATCCTCGTTCTCTTTATTCTTGTCCAGGAAAATACTCATCAATCCCTCCCATATATTACTTCCCAGTTCCCGAGCTTCCTTCATCAAAACTTCTCTTTCTTTTTGTATTTCTTCTTGTAAGTTCTCCTTTCTTTCCACCAAGAAATCATATATACCGCCTTTCATTTCATGATAATAATCCCTTAGCGCATGCTCCATCCTTATAAGTTCCTCTTTCGTTCTTTCTCTGTAATCTTCTTCTCGAAAGATCAAGAACCACGAAATAAAGAGGAACAATATTATAAGACCTATAATAATTAATGTTCTCATTGCAACTTCTCTTTTGCTTTTTCTATTCGTTTTAGAGTTTCTTCTCTTCCCAGTACATGAGCAATATCAAATGGCGGAGCGGATGCCTTTTTACCACTCAAAGCAACTCTTGTCGGCCAAAGTACTACTCCCCTATTTCTTGCCTCGTTAGCCACTTTTACCATTTCTTCTTCGATCACTTCCCTACTCCATTCTTTTATATTAGACAATACTTTAGAAATATTGTCCAGAGATTCTATTAATTCTTCCTTTGTGGCATCTTTGAAGAAAAGTAATTCTTTCTCGTAACTTGGGATTTCTCCGAATAAGTAATCCATTAATTCCCCCGCTTCGGAAAGAACCTTCATTCTCTCTTGATAGAGAGAGACGATCTCCTTTATCTCTTCAAAGCTCATTTCTTTCTTTCTTAAAGGTGCAAAATAAGAAGCCCTTGGTTCTTTCCCTCCGTAAGCGGGAGGATACTGATCCTCCTCAAAACTCACCTCCAAGAATCCTTTTTCTACAAGATATGGAATGCACATTGCCGCAAGATCTTCCGGATTCCTCTTTCTTATATAGTGGCCGTTTATGTGATCGAGCTTTTTGGTGTCGAATATGGCCCCGGACTTCTGGCAATCTTCTAACTCGAATTCTTCTATTATTTTTTCCAAAGTCAATATCTCTTCCTCGGTTCCTGGATGCCACCCAAGGAGTGCTATGAAATTCACGAGAGCTTCGGGGAGATAACCTTTTTCCCGATAACTTGAAAGCGAGACCGTCCCGTGACGTTTGCTCAATTTGCTCTTATCCGGACCTAAGATGAGAGGCAGATGAGCGAACTCGGGCACGAAAAATCCCAACGCTTCCTGGATAAGTATCTGCTTGGGAGTGTTTGAGACATGATCCTCACCCCTTATTACATGAGTAGCTTTCATTTCATGATCATCCACCACACAAGCAAAATTATACAAAGGAGACATATCTTTTTTCGCGATAACAAAATCTCCTCCCATGTCGTCCGTATTGAAGCTCACTTTTCCTCTTATTTTATCATGGAATTCCACGGTTTTACTCTCGGGGATCTTCAATCTTATGGTAAAATCTTTTCCTTCTTCTATCAATTTCTCTTTTTCCTTATCATCCAATGAAAAGCAGTCCCCATCATAGCGAGGGGGTTCCTTTCTCTCTCTTTGTTCTCTTCTCATCTCCTCGAGTTTCTCTTTTTCACAGAAGCAATAATAAGCCTTTCCCTCATCAAGCAACCTTTGCAAATATTTCTTGTATATCTCCCCTCTTTCGCTTTGCCTATAAGGACCCGCATCCCCTTTATCTCCATTGGGAACCGCTCCTTCGTCCCAATTCACTCCGATCCACTCCAAGTTTTCCATGATATCTTTTTCATATTCTTTCGTAGACCTTTCCTTGTCAGTATCCTCGATCCGCAACACAAAAGTTCCCTTGTTCTTTTTTGCGAACAAGTAATTAAAGAGCGCTACCCGTGCCGACCCTATATGAAAATAACCCGTAGGCGACGGAGCGAATCTGACCCTTATACCTTGATCACTCATATGCAATTATCTTGTTAGATACTCCTTTATATATGAAGCTATTATGTATCCCGCTCTCGGTTTTGAGAAACCTCTTGCATTGGATTCCATCTCTCTTATTTGCTTCACGGGTGAAAAAAGTTCTTTTATTCTTTCCAAGAAGAAATGGGAGGTCAAATTACCTTCTTCGAGAACTATCGCTGCTCCCGAAGCGGAATATTCATAAGCATTTTTTGCTTGATGATCCTGTGCGGATTCCGGCAAAGGAAGAAGAACGGCCGCTCTCCCTTTGGCGGCAAGTTCAAAGATTGTTCCCGCTCCCGCTCTACTTACCACAAGTTCCGCGCACTCATAAGCGTGTTTCATTTTTTCCTCGTTCAAAAAGGGATATACATGATAATGTTCTTTTTTCTCCTTATCGGTTATCACCGCCTCCACTTCCGCTGACACTTCCTTTGAATTTCCCGCACCACACTGATGAATAACCTCGAAGTCTTCCAATATCTTCCCCGAGATAGAAAGAACCAGATCGTTTATTCTTTCACTCCCTTGAGAACCGCCCAAGATAAGAAGAACGGGTTTTTCTCCTCGGAGACCGAATAATCTTTTTCCTTTTTCCTTTTCTCCTTCAAGCACCTCTTCTCTTACAGGATTTCCGGTAATTATCATTTTTTCTTTCTTGATTCCCGAAGTATCCGGAAAAGAGACAAAGATCTCCGAGGCGAATCTTTGCAAGAACTGATTTGCCGCTCCTGCGGCGGAATCGGATTCATGAAGGAACACGGGAATACGAAGGAGTCTACCCGCCAATACCACGGGAAAAGATCCATATCCTCCTTTACTCAGTATAAGGTCGGGAGAATAGAAAAAAAGGAAAAAGAAAGATTGAACGATTCCCGCCGGCATCTTGATGGCTATATCAAAAATATTCCGAAGCACGGGAAGAAATCCTATATACCTCCTTAATTTCCCGCTGTAGATAGGTTTCATTCTTATCCCCTCTCTCTCGATGTATTCTTTCGACACCTTATCCCGGGGACCCAGATAGCAAAAATCCAAGACATCTCCGGGAAGAACCCTCTTTAACTCCCTTGTTATCGCTATCAAAGGAAAAACATGCCCTCCGGATCCCCCGCCGGCCAATACTACCTTATATGTTTCTTTTGTCATTTTTGGGCTTTTTATATTGAGAAGCGTTCAGCAACACTCCGAGAGCGATCATCTCGGTTATAAGATGGGACTTCCCGTAACTTATAAAAGGAAGCGGTATTCCCGTTACCGGAAACACACCTATCATGGCCCCAATACTAACAGATGTCTGAATAAAAATCCAGACACAAATACCCAAGGAGATGAGTTTTGCGAAGTCATGGCGACCCTCTTTAGCGATCCAGAATCCCCTCAAGAAGAAGCCGAGGAATAGCAAGATAAGCAACATGCTACCGATGAATCCCGTTTCTTCGGCAATAATAGCAAATATGGAGTCGGTTTCGGGGAAAGGAAGAAATCCGAATTTTTGTTGACTCATACCAAGCCCCAACCCAAAAAGTCCCCCGGAACCTACGGTAATGAGAGCTTGTTTTATTTGATAAGTGGCTCCCAGCGGGTCCATATCCGGATTAAGGAACCCTATTACCCTTTCCAGTCTATACTGAGTAAAGAAGATAAGAAGGAGCAATCCCACCCCTCCCCCGGAAACTATGGCAACACTGTGCCACAAAGGAGTTTTGGCCGCAAAATAGATAATAAAACCGGTAAAAAGTATTATGGCCAAAGTGCTGAGATCACGCTGCATTACCAAAAGGAGTGTTATCACTCCGCAGACCACCGCAAAAGGAAGAAGAGTTTCTTTGAAAGAGAGGTTTTTTTTGTTCTTGGAAACCAGCCAACTCGATACGTAGAACACGAAAGTAAGCTTTAAAAGTTCCGTGGGCTGAAAAGAGATCCACTCGCCCAAGGAAAGCCATCTCGTGCCTCCCCTCACGGTTTCGGAAAAGAAGGGAATAAAGACCATCGCTGTTAATATCAAACTTCCAAGTAAAAGATAAGGAGCCCATTTATAAAGAACAGAAAGAGGCACTTTGAAAAAGAAGTATGCTAAAAACCCTCCTGGCAAAAACCCGAGGAGGATTTGCTCTACCAACTGCACTTCCGTGCCCACGGAGGTCACGCTCGCAAGTACAAAAAGTCCAAAGAGGATAATAACTCCCGTAATGGAAAGCAATATATAATCCGGAGGACTTGTTTTTTTTGCGAATTCCTTGTCCTTCATTGGAGATCACTAATCTCTTTTTTGAATAGGTCACCTCTTTCTTTGTAACTCCGAAACATATTAAAACTCGCAAACCCCGGAGAAAGAAGGCACTTTTTTCCCTTTTCGGTTACTGATAACGAGATCTTTACTACTTCTTTCATGTCTCGTGCCAAATATACTTTTCTCCCTTTCTTCTCAAGAGCTTCCTTGAGAGAAGAAGGGCTACCACCAAGGATCACAATATTCTCGATCTCGCTCTCCCCTATCTTATGTATGAGCTCCTCGGTATCCGCTCCCTTGTCAGATCCTCCGATCACAATGGTTCCAATATCTCTCAAGCTTTTTATGGCATGCAATGTAGCCTCGGGA
>CAYRME010000002.1:0-15760 GCA_964425505.1 uncultured Candidatus Saccharibacteria bacterium | reverse complement strand
GCAGAATCATTATAAAAATAAATATCTTCACGTTCTCCGACATATTCCAACCTATGAGGTAGTCCCTTGAATTGAGAAAAAACCTCTTCCAGGATCCTTTTTTCGATCCGGAAAACCTCCGCGACCTTTATTACAGGATCTACGGGAACGGGCACTCCCTCCTTTTTGCTTGAAGGAGAGAAGCCCAATTTCTTTGCCGGAGAATTCTCTACTCTCTCTTTTATTATGGGGTCTTTCTCATTGTAGATCAAAACATCCCTCTCGTCCTGGAATCTTGTTATCCGTTCTTTTGAACTTACATAATCCTCAAAATCCTTATGCTTATCCAGGTGATCCTTAAAAATGTTCAACATCACCGCTATATGAGGACTTTTGGTCACTGTGGCAAGTTGGAAACTGGAAAGTTCATAAACAAAAAAGTCGTTTTCCGTCTCATTTCCCAACTCGGAAAGAGCAGGCCTCCCAATATTGCCCACAAGTTGTGTGGAAAGACCGCTCCTCTTTAAAAGGTCTGCAATAAGCAGAGAGGTGGTACTTTTCCCTTTCGTTCCCGTAATTCCCACTACAGTCCCCTTGCAGTTTTTCAGGAATATATCGCTCTGAGAGGTGATAACTTGATCTTTTCCTTTTTTTATATTGTGCAAGGGTACACCGGGAGCTTTTATGATAACCTCGTAATCATTCAATTCCTGAAGATGATCCTCTCCCAGATGAAGTTCAATTCTCTCATCTTGAATTCGTTGCTTAACATTCTCCTTCATTTCCGAGAGAGTGAGATGATCCGCAACTCCCAATTTTTCCCAATCAATATTTTTTTTAAGAAATTCAAGAGTGTCGAGTCCTTCCTCCCCGATTCCCAATATTGCTATTCTTTTTTTGTGCAACTCCGAAATTTCCATAAAAAATCAACCGAGGAGATGGATCACCACTCCCATTATTGCCGCCACCACACCGATCACCCAATAACGCATGGTAACCTTGTAATGAGGCCACCCGCTTGCCTCGAAATGATGATGTAGCGGTGCCGAAAGGAAAACCTTCTTTTTCAAAAGTTTTTTAGAGAGAAGTTGAACTATAACGGATCCGGAGGTCAGGACAAGTAAGATCGCAATAATGGGAAGCACTACTACTGCATTCGTTAAGAAAGCTACCACCGTAAGAGTTGCGGTCAATCCTATTATACCCGTCTCTCCCATATAGAACCTCGCAGGAGGAATGTTGAACCAAAGAAAGGCCAAGATACTGCCCACTACCGCCAAGGAAAAGGCGGCAAGATCTATTTGTCCCTGAAAAAGAGCGATGGCTGTATATGCGGTGAAAATAGAAGCAAACGTACCTCCGGATAGACCGTCCAACCCATCTATGACTCCCCCGCTATATACCGCTATCATTACCAAGATAAAGAAAGGGATGTAAAGGATCCCCAATTCCAGAGCACCAAATCCGGGGACGTAAATAGCGCTTTGTCCAAGTTGAAAATAGAACCACCAGCTCCCTATCACTCCTATTATGGCCACCAGGGTTATGCGATGACGGAGACTTAGACCCTTTCCCAAATAATTCTTTATCTTCTCCCGGAAACTATCTTTTTTCTCTTTTATTTGCGAAAAATCAAGAACTTGCAAGAGATCATCTATCAATCCCACCAAGGAGGCCGTAACAAGAGTAAAGAGTGGGAGCCAGGTTTGATTCCTACTGAAAAAATCGATCTTATTTATCCAAAAATTGTCAAAAGATAAAGAAAGGAGGTATATAAAAATAGTGAGAAAAGCTGTCGAAACCCAAATGAGAAGGCCTCCCAATCGAGGGGTTCTGGTCTCTTTTTCACTATGAAATTTCTGAAAGTACTTTGCCTCCTTTCCGTCTATTGCTTTCTCTTTCGCTTTCTTTTTCCAGAGTCTATGTTTATATAAAAAATGGGTGAGCGTAGGCGTCAAAAGAAAAGCTAGCAAGAATGCCGAAACCCCGACGGAAAAAACTTTTATTGCATTTATTACCGCTTCCGACATAGATAATTATTGGAATTGATACTTGTTTTGCACGTATTCGACAAGCTTTTCCATCTCTTCGAATCTATCGGGAGCCCCCAATACCACATTGATGATATACCCCTCTTCGTTCGGAGCCTCAAGGACAATAACAAGGCATCCATAAGCCGCGCGAGTCCATCCTGTTTTCCCTCCCACTATATCCTCTTTCCATTCTTCATCTCGTTCATGAAGAAAATCATTGGTATTTAAAACGGGATAATGTATCATTCCGTCGGGAGACTGCATCCTATAAGAGGGAATGACGGAAATCTCGAAAAGTTCATTATGGTCCTCGAGTATATACTTGGCGAGCTCCGCAACCTCTTTCGGTGTCGATCTGTTGTATCTCTCTTTTCCGTCCAATCCACTCGGATTTATGAACTCAGTGCTCTCAAGATCGAGCTCTTCCGCCTTCTTGTTCATTTTTTTCACGAATAGATCAATGGGATCCTCCTTATCTTTATCAAGATACCTCCTACTTATGAATCCCAAAGCGAATGCTCCACTATTGTTCGATTCTATGAGCATTTGATAGAGCATCTCTTCTATGGAGGTCTCGCTCCAAGCCCTGAAGTCCCTGAATTCTGTTCGAGAGATGATCTCGCTCTCTCTCACTCCCACCTCTTCATCAAGATCATAATTCTCTCGCACCACAAGAGCGGTCATGAGTTTGCTTATACTTGCTATCGGGAAAGACTCTTCCGGTCTCTTTTCGTAAAGAACAGTTTCGTTCTCTTTGTCATAATACAAAGAATAAGCTCCCGAAGCTTCAAGTTGCACAGAAGGAACTTCCTCCTCTTTTTCGAGAACAGAGCGCTGTTCTTCTTTGTCTTCCTCGCTACTCTCCTTCTCTTCTCCGGACCCATCTCCGGATAGGATATAAAAACCGAACAAAAGCAAGAGTACCGCCAACACCACAAAGAAAATAATAAGGAACACTCCTCTCGGGATCCCTTTGAGTTCTTCAAGTTTAAGCTTGATCTCCTTTTTCATCATCATTTTCCTTGACAACCCTTATACCCAATTCTCTTAATTGCTTCTTTTCGATATCCGAAGACGGAGTTCCCATGGTCAAACCCCTTCCATCTCCCGTCTTGGGAAAAGCCATGACCTCCCTTATATTCTTCTCATTTCTCAAGACCATCAAGAGACGCTCGAACCCGAAAGCGATCCCTCCATGAGGAGGTACACCATAAGAGAAGGCTTCAAGGAGATGTCCGAATTTGTTCTTTGTTTCCTCATCGCTATGTCCCAATACCTCAAATACCGCCCTCAAGATCTCCGGATCATGTGATCTTATGCTGCCTCCGGCTATCTCGTTACCATTAAGGACAAGGTCGTACTGGAGGCCGAGTATTTCTCCGGGGTTACTTTTTATTTTCTCCGGATCATCCGTATCAGGTCTTGTAAAGGGGTGATGCACAGTTCCCCATTTACCATCCTCGTTCTTTTCGAACATGGGGAAATCCACTATGAACGCGAACGCCAACTCATTCTCATCCTCTTTATCATTTCTCAGATCAGGGCTATCACTCCCCCACTCTTCCATGGCATCTTTGTACGCTATTCTCGGGAAAGGCTTCTCTTTTATTTTTTTCTCGGGAAAGAGTATTTCAATAAGTTCTATTACCATTTCTTCCACAAGATCCAACATTTCATCTCTTTCAACAAAGGACATTTCGATGTCGAGTTGAGTAAATTCCGCTTGTCTGTCGGCACGAAGATCTTCGTCACGGAAACACCGCGCGAACTGAAAATATCTTTCCATTCCCGCAACCATTAACAATTGTTTGTATTGTTGAGGACTTTGCGGAAGAGCATAAAAACTTCCGGAATGAAGTCTTGAGGGGACCAGGAAGTCTCTTGCTCCTTCGGGAGTGGACTTGGTAAGAACGGGGGTTTCTATCTCAAGGAATCCCTTTTCGTGAAGAAAGTTCCGGCAATGAAGAATGGATTTGTGTCTCATTTTGAGATTTTCTTTCATTCTTTCCCTTCTCAGATCCACATACCTGTATTTCATGCGAAGCTCTTCGTTCACTTCGTATCCGTCCGAACTCACGGAAAAAGGAATTGTTCTTGCTTTTGAGAGTACATGGATACTGTCTATTTCCATTTCCACTTCGCCCGTTTCAATATTCTCATTCTTCATTTTTTCGGGACGCTCTTTTATCGTGCCCGTTATTTCCACTACCCACTCGGGCCTTATTTCCTTGGCCGTCTCAAAATATTCATTCTTGGGAGTGATCACTGTCTGCAAGACTCCGGAATGATCTCTTATATCAAAGAAGAGAACTTTTCCGTGAGATCTTACATTGTTGATGAACCCGGAAACCTTTACGGCCTCATTTACGTAAGAGATTGTATTTCGTGTAAGAACTTTTTCCATATTTGGGGCTTTTGAACGACTAAGAGCACTTCTGCGATCGATTGCTCGCAAAAAAGAAGGAGCTGGCCAAAGGACCAATGGGGATCACGTTTCTTTGATGTGCTTTCTTATAATATCCACTATCTCTTTGGGAGTATAGTTCGTCTTTATCAAATATTCCTTTGCGCCCAACTCCTTCGCTTTTTCCTTGGAAGCGGCATCATCATAATTGGAATAAGCAATAACAACAGTATCGCTTATTTCCTCGGTGTTTCTTAATCTTTCCAGGAAATCAGTGCCATTTTCTCTGGGAAGAAGAATATCAAGCACGACAAGGTCGGGCTTTACCTTTTTTGCCATTTCCATTCCTTCTTCCGCATCCACTGCACAATGAACCTCGAATCCCTCTCTTTCAAAGCGATCCTGATACATCTCGGAGAGCATTTTCTCGTCCTCGATTATCAATATTCGCTTTTTTCCATTTGACTCTTGATCCGTCATTTTTTTCTCACTCTTCTATTGATAATATCTTAAAGACCTTTTGATTCTTCAATGTATCATGAATATATGCTTTCATTCTTTGAAGATTCTCTTCGCTCTCTTCGTCCTTATTCCTTCCCGTAGCACTGAAATATCGCTCCATCTCTTCTTCTATTTCATCTTCAGAGACCTCTACTCCTTCCTCTTGACCTATCTTATGAAGAAGTAGTGCATAAGCAACGTTCTCTTGAGCTTTCTCTCTCCATTCATTGCGGAGATCATCCTCGCTCTTTCCTATCTCCTCGAGATAAGTTTCAAATGATGAATTGTTCTGCTCCAGTTGATTCTTTATGTTACTTATCATATTATCAAGCTCTTTCTCTATCAATACCTCGGGAACCTCGAATTCCACCTCCTTCTTTATGTTCTCCAGAACCTTGGTTTTGATCCTCTCTTTTTCTTTGGACCTCTTTTCACTTTCCATTCCTTCCTTTATTCTCTGCTTCAATTGCTCCAGGTTCTCTATCTCGGGAAAAGTTTGAGCAAAATCATCATTCACCTCCGGTAACTCCTTTTCCATTACATTTACCATTTCAACCTCGAAATCGATCTTCTTTCCCGAGAACTCTCCCTTGTCATCGCTTTGAGGCATCTCCAAAGAGAAACTTTTCGTTTCTCCCGCTTTCATTCCCTTTATATTATCTTCGAACCCTTCTATTGCGCTCATTTCTCCTCCTCCAAGAGTTACTTGAAAATTCTTCTCTTCCACTTTCTTTTCTTCGTCCCCGTCAAAAGTACCCTTGAAGTTTATTATTACTGAATCTCCTTCTTTTGCCTCTCTTTCCACTTTTTGCATTTTAGCCTTATTCTCCCTGATCCTTTCTATCATGTCATTTACTTCTTTTTCCGTGATCTCCACGTTTCCGTCCTCCCCTTCTACTGTTTCTTGAGCTATTTTTTTGTGATCCGGAAGGTCGATCTCGGGCATAACATATACTGTAGCCTTGTACTCCACCTCATTACCCGGAGCACATTTGACTATCTCTACTTGAGGGCTCGAGAGGGCAAAGAGTTCATTTTCCTCCACTATCTGTGGATACGTTTCTTGGATGGCCTCCTTGGCAGCTTTCTCATATAACTTTTCCGGTCCCACGGAATTCTCTATCACGTCCAAGGGGGCATGACCGGGTCTGAACCCTTTTATATCCATCTCACCGGCCAACTTTTTACCCGCTCTCTCTTTATATTCTTCCATTTCTTCCGCCGGAATGGTTACATGAACCTCTCTTTTGGTCTCTGACTTCTTTTCGATATTAACATCCATAAATATTTTTCTTACTAACAATAATATTTTCAGTTATGCCTATTCTAGCATAATAGAACAGACAATTAAAATCACAAAAAAAGGGGATGGAGATCCCCCTTTTTGAATATATGCTTTTGCTTTATCTTTCTTCATTTTCTTCCTCGGTACCTTCCTCTTGCTCTTCCACTTCCCCTTCTTCCTCTTCTTGTGCACCGATCTCTTCCGCTCTTTCTTCTTCCGGTGCTTGTTGTTGCTCCTCTTCTTCACCCATTTCCTCTCCCATCTCTTCACTATCTTCCTCCGCATCTTCTTGGTTCTTTACCGCATACCAGATAATTACCGCAACAAGTATCAAAACTATTATAATGATCAACCAGTTGTCCATAATACTATACAGAATTAATTTTATAGAACAGACCTTTTTGCGACGTCTTGAATTAGAATTTGCTTATCATTCTTTCAAGACCCCCTACATCACCTGCCCCCATTATAACGACTACTTCGCCTCCTTGCAATACCTTAAGAAGCTTCTTTTTCGTGTCTCTCAAACTCCCCGCATAAGAAGCATTCTTGGTTTTTTCACATAACATTCGTGCGCTAACTCTTCTCTTTATATCCTCGGATTCTCTACCTTTTACCGTATAAATATCAGTAATTAAGAACTCATCCGTTTCGGCCGAGGATATTGCCTTCCTGAGGCCCTCGAAAAGATGATAAGTTCTCTCGTATTGATGTGGCTGGAAAACCGCTACCAATTTTTCTCGCGGATATTTTTCTCTTGCCGCTTGCAACGTACTCTTCAGTTCAGTGGGATGATGAGCATAATCATTTATGATCCGCACCTCTCCTTTTTCGGTTACCACATCCTTTTCCTCAAAGCGCCTCCAAGTACCCGTAAAAGCAGAAAGAGCCTTGAGAATCTTTTCTTTTTCCGCTCCCAACTCCAAGCAAGCCTTCCATGCGGCCAAGGCATTGGATAAATTATGCCTCCCCGGAATAGAAAGGTTCAGCTCTTTTGTTTCCTCGTCCTTCAAGGAATATCTTGCCACTTTTCCCGGAAAAACTTTTTTCAATAATGGCGCATTCTCGTCATCCTCGTTAATAATGAGACACCCTTCTTGGTTCAAATTTTCTTTCGTATATTTCTTGAAAGTGCTGATTATATCATCAATATCTTTATAGAAATCCAGGTGATCTTCTTCTATATTGGTTACTACTGCCACATCGGACGAATAATTCAAAAGCGCCGCCTTGAATTCATCCGCTTCTATTACCAAATAAGAAGAATTGCCTTTTTTGAAATTAGTTCCTCCGAACTCTTTTAATTTTGTTCCCACTATCACTGTGGGGTCAAATCCGGCCTCCTCGAGAGCAAGCGCTATCATGGAAGTAGTGGTACTCTTTCCGTGCGTCCCCGAGACCGCCACTGTATAATATCTCTCGGTTATCTCTCCCAGGGCCTGGGGATACGACAATACCCTCACATTCTCAGTTTCAGCTTTTACTATCTCCGGATTATCTTCGGGAACGGCAGGACTGTACACAAGGATATCCAGGTCCTCCGGAACATTCTTTTCCGAGTGACCTTTGAATATACGTACTCCCATTCCTCGAAGCTCGGGATGATCGGATGCATCAGAACCGGATACATCCCAACCTTTCGAAAGAAAGTAACGCGCCAACGCGGATACTCCTATTCCTCCAATTCCCACCAAATGCACTTTTCCGGCTTCTTTACTCTCCTTCATATAACTCGAATTTACTGATTACTTCATACACAGGTCCTCCTTTTTCCAATTTACTCTCCATGAGCACGAAAGAACTCACCGGGATACTCAAATTTATTTCTTCATCCACTTCCGGAATGCTTGCAAGCGGCATTTTCCGAAATTCCCAACTTTTTATTCGTGCCAAGGTAATATGAGGTATGAACTCTTTTTCCGAAACTAGGAGCGATCTTGTCCTCGATCTTTCGGTGAAGCTCTGCAAGATCATAGCTCTCTCCTTTTATCCATATCATACGCGCCTTCTTCTTGTCAGGAGGCATATAGGTTATCTTATGAAATGGAACGGAAAAAGGACTCCCCCCGACCCCTTCCATTTTCTTTTTGAGCTCCCCCACCCTATCTTCCCTCACCTTTCCTGAGAAACTTAGGGTAATATGAAGATTCTCTTTTTCCACCCACTTCACTCCTCTCTTAATGTCATTCCGCAAATTCTCTCCGAGAGTATAGAGTTCTTCCTTTTTCTCCGGAGAAGGTTCTATGGCAAAGAAAAGTCTCTTGAACATTGTTTCATTATGCCAAACCACCACTAAAAATCAAATATCAAAATATTCTAATTTCCACCAAACGGAGTTTGAAGATTGGAAATTGTGGCTTTGGAAATTGTTTGGAAATTATAAAGTTTGAAGCTTACTTAGAAATTACAAATACTTGTTATTTTGTATTTTGAATTTTATTCATCCAATGTGTTATAGTTACGTAATATGGAGATAGACATAAGGAATTTCCAAGGAAATATTCGCAATCTATTGAGAAAAGCGGGATATCACCCCGATAGAGAACAAAGAGAAGGATCCCTTTCCTTCTCAAGACCTTTGCGAGGTACTCGATATCCGCGTTTTCATATTTACTACAAAAAAGAAAGAGAAAGGCTTTCCCTTCATCTCGATCAAAAACCCTCGAAATACAAACATGCCCCCGATCACGGAGCGGAGTATCAAGGACCACAAATAGAAGAAGAGGTAAAAAGAATAAGAGACCTCATTCAATGGAATTCATGAATAACGAAACCGTGATCTCCAGTCAAATCTCTTCATTTCTAAGGAACCTGGAAGAAAGAGGCTTGAAGAAAAATACCATTGAAAGGAAGCAAGCAAGCCTCAATATTTTGAAGGAATGGCTTTCCGAGAAAGAAAAAGAGGAAGTTGATGCAAAAGATATCAATTCCAAGGACCTGGAGGAAATAAAAAGGAAGTTAAAAGAAAGGGGTCTTAAAGAAAGAACCGCAGAAGATCACCTCAATACGCTCTGTGAGTTCTTGGAATACTCCGGCAACAAAAATCTTTCTTTACCTCATAAGAGCAAAAAGGAGGTGGAGAATGACATTCAGAAGATAGTTAATCATTACTTTAAGACCAAAGGATATTCTCTTGAAGAAATAAAAAATAATGCTAAAAAGAGGAAGATCGTTTATTCTCGTTACACGAAACCCGCAAAAGAATTACTATATCTTTCCGGGTCGGTAGAAGAAGCCAAGAGGGCTATTGATAAAGTGGCCGCCTGGGCGAATTCGAGAGGTTTGGATTATGCCATTGAAACGGTCTTCAAGAAATGGCCGGAGCTCAATGACTTAAAGCCCAAAGAGAAAAAGTGGAAACCTTACTTTAGAGGAAATCCCATGGTATGGTCAAAAACGAAAAAGAAATGGTTCGTCATCGATAAAAATGGAGAATGGCTGGAATTTGCGGGGAAAGAAGAAGATATGGAATGGAAAAAAGAAGATGATAATTAAAATACTGAAATTTCATGAAAATAATATTCGCAAGTAATTCATCATTCGGAGAGCAAGTTCTAGAGAGGATCATGGAAAGTAACGCCACTCCTTCCGTCCTCATAACTTCCTCCGACAAAAAAAGAGGAAGAGGAAAGAAGGAGAGGTCACTTCCCATAAAGGACCTTGCCCTGGAAAAAGATTTAAAAGTAAGGGAGGTTGATTCTCAAGAAGAGTTACACGAAAAAGTAAAAGAGGAGGCTCCCGATATGGTCGTTGTTGCGAGCTTTGGTATCATGATCCCCTCGGAAACACTTGATCTTTCTTATTTTATCAATATCCACCCCTCCTTACTTCCCAAGTATCGAGGAGCAACCCCCATTCAAGGCGCCATTTTGAATGGAGATGAAAAAAGTGGCACTACTATCATAGAAATGAACGAGAAAATGGATGCAGGTCCCATACTGGGACAAACAGAAGTAAGCTTGCACCCGAAAATCACTTACAAGGAGGCAGAGGAGTTGCTCGCCAAAAAAGGAGGAGATCTTCTTGTGGAACTTCTCCCTTCTATAAAAAAAGGAGAACTAAAAGCTTCCCCTCAAGAAGAAGAAAAAGCTACTTACACAAAAGTTCTTGACAAGAAAGACGGAAAAGTGGATTGGAACGAGCCCGCCGCTCTTATCGAGAGAAAAGTAAGAGCACTCAATCCTCAGCCGGGAGTTCACAGCAAGATCGAAGATAAAAGAATGAAGATACTGGAAGCCGAAATTCAAGAGCAAACCGGAGATGGCCCTTTCGGTCCCCCGGGAAAGATCTACTTGGGAACTAATGATGCTCTTGCCGTACAAACAGGAAAAGATTTCCTTCTTATAAAAAGATTGCAGATCGAAGGAGGAAACCCCGTTAACTCCAAGGATTTCATTCAAGGTAACATGAACATCATGGGGACGGTTCTGTCGTAACCAGTCCTTTTTTATTTCAAAAGTCTTTCGAGGTAATCCTTGAAATCCTCGCCTATATCATTTCTTTCAAGTGCATATTTTACGGAAGCCTTCAAATAATTGAGGGGATCTCCGGTGGTATCCCACTCCCCTTCTATCGGTTGAGCAATGACTTTCTCTCCTCTCTTGGCCAACCTGTTCAAAATATCTGCTACCCATAATTCATTGTCTTTTCCCAAGGGAGTTTTGTCAGCCTCTTCCACCACCTCTCGAGTTAAAATGAATCTCCCGAACACGGCCTTATTTGAAGGAGCTTCTTTCGGAGGTAACTTTTCAAGGCATTCCTCTATTCGATTATCTTGCGTATTTTCTTTATATTTGACCGTCCCATACCTCTCCACCTCCTGCCAATCAACTTCTTGAACTCCAACCACTGCTTTCGGTTCATCCTTTTCATAGGCATCAATAAGTTGCTTGGTTACGGGGGTCTCGGCGGAAATAGTAAGATCATCCCCGAACATATATACAAAAGGCTCATCCTCTCTTATCAATGGTTCTACGCACTTTAAGGGAGTTGCATTTCCATAAGGGTGGTCATTGTGTTGCCTCACATATACGAAATTGGCCATCCTGGGTATTTGTTTTATTTTCTCCAGCTTATCTTTTTTTCCATTCTTTTCGAGGTTCGACTCAAGTTCCGGATGAGAATCAAAGTAATCCTCGAGCGTGGATTGGCCACACCGTGTAACGAAGATTATTTCTTCTATGCCCGAATTTACCGCTTCTTCCACAAGATAATGCACAATAGGTTTATCAATAATGGGAAGCATCTCTTTGGGTTGATTCTTGGTCGCGGGAAGGAACCTCGTTCCGTATCCCGCAACAGCAATGACCGCCTTGGTTATTTTCATAAGAAAAAGATTAATAGTAATCAAATAATTATAAGTTTCACCACAATATTTGTAAACTCGAGATCCGAATATCGAATTTTTACTATATCCATTGTAAAGCAAGCATATTGCAAACTTCTCTATCTCTTCTATAAGAAAAGAGGTTCTCTTCACAAAAAGTACACTCCGTTGATATCTTAATATTCCTTCCCCCTAATTCTTCGATCCTTCTCTTGGTCAACTCTTTCAAGTCCAGAAAAATTCTTCCACCTTCCCTTTTTTGAAGAAAATTATTCATTTCCCTTTCCCCTTCAACCTTTCTCATCTTTTTTAAGAGATCCTCCTTGACCTCGAAATGACAAACTCCGATACCGGGACCTACTTCAAATTGCATAACTTCCGGATTTATCCCCAGATTCCGCACTTTTTTCATCCCCTCCTCTATTATACCCCTAAACAATCCTTTCCACCCCACGTGCAGTATTCCACAAAGTTCCTTCGAAGAAAACGACAAAGGTAAACAATCCGCTACAAGAACTCCCAAAATAATATCCTCTGAAGAAGTAATAAGACCGTCCGTCCTTTTTATTGTTCCTCCCCCATCTCTCTTTCCCACTATCTCTACTTTTCGCCCGTGAACTTGTTCACCCAAAACCAAAGCTTCCGGATCGAATCCCTTTTCTTTAAGGAAAAGGTTGATATTCTCTTCTTTGTTCATGGGTCCATCCTCTTTTCTTGAAATGATCATGAAGCAAAGAATATGAGTAAGGTTTCTATTAAGGCCGCAATAAAGAGCAAGGGAAGAATGATGTAAAGAAAAACCTTTAATATGGTATGAAGCTCCTCTTTCATTACCGGAGAACAAAGTACTTCTCTCAAATTCTTCTTTTTCTCTTTTACTTCCCTTCTGATCATCCGAAAAGAAAGAACTCCCAAGTGCAGACCCAAGGAAGCTCCTAGAAGAAGTGCGGCCACCTCGAAGATGCCATGATAGAAAAGTGCATGAAAAACTGTTTCCAGTCCGAACTCCTGATAATGTAAGGTGGCCGCATATCCTAAAACCCATCCGTTCATTGCCAAAAAGAAAAGAGTGGGAATGGCGAACAACAATCCCAAAAAAATGAAAAGAAAGATCTTTATGGAATTATTGAAAAAAATGAAAGCTCCCAAAGAAAAAGGGCCAAGCTCCAGCACCGGAGAGAATGCTTCTTGAAGTTCACGAAAAGAACTTTGCGCTAAAGAGGGGTAGAATTTCACAAAAAGAATCCCTCCCATGAAAAATAGAACGAAGACAAGAAAAGAAAGCAAGAGGTATCCTTTCAGTTCTTTTATTTTCCTTGCCACCTCTATCATATGTCTTGTTTTAATACTTGTATTTCTCTTTCTTTGAGTTCCTTTAACTTCTCAAGCTCCAGTTCGGAATCAATGATCCTTCCCAAGTATTTACCCGACAAGAGATGTGGCAATAAAGCATAGTCCACCCCTTCCTCGTAGAGAATTAAAGCCTCTTCTTCTCTTTCCGCTCTTGTTACCACCTTTATATCCTCATTCTTTCTCTTAACATTTCTTAAAAGTGTTATATTATCCTCCAACTGAGGACTTGTCGATATGAAAAGTTTTGTGTTCTCCAAGTTCAGTTCATCAATGAGATAAGGGTCTTTTATATCGGCAAAGATGCAATCAACCCCCTTCCTCTTGAGATCCTCTATCACCACCGGATCAAAATCCACTACCATCACACGCTCTTTATCAATATGATTAAGGATGCCTCTTCCTATTCTGTTCGCACCAATAAGAACAATGGATCTTGAGATATCTTTATCTTCCGTTTCCTCAAAGGCATTCTTCTTTTCAAAAATGGAAAGGACCCCGGAAAGATAAGGAAAGATCTTTTCCGCATAGAGTATAAGATAAGTGGAAAGGGTTATGGTTACCACACCCACGGCGACTATCATGGCAAAAATTTGATCCGTTATATGACCCAAGGAAAGCCCCAAAGTGGCAAAGATCAAACTGAACTCCGATATTTGAGCGACCGTAACCCCGGTAAGGAATCCGGTTCTTCTCTTGTATCTCATAAGTCCCATAAGCACCATAACGATCACCGGGTTACCTATAAGAACAAAAGCGGAGAAAATGATCACCGGCCAAAGAAGTCCCTCGAATCCCGATAAGACCATAAGAGATCCCAGATAAACAAAAAATACTAAAATGAAAAAGTCTCTCAAAGGTCTTATGCGATTTGATATATGATACTTTTCCGAAGAATTGGCCAATGCGACTCCTCCCAAGAATCCGGCGATCTCTACCGAAAAACCGAATTGCTCCACCACCATGGCGAATACCAACAACCAAGCAATACTTAAAAGAAAAAGCAATTCTTGAGATCTTGCTATTTTTTGGAATATATAAGGAAAGACTTCCCTTCCCAAGAAAAGCATCACCCCAAAGAGAACCATTCCCATGGCAACCGTCCTTATGATCGAAAAGGCGTCCACACCTCCTCCCATTTCGATCGCATTCAAAGATATCAATATGACCACTACCACGAGGTCTTGAACAAGTAGCAACCCTATTGCCGCTCTTCCGTGTAAACTGGTCATACTCCCCTTGTCCGAGAGGAGTTTCACGATTATTACCGTGCTTGAAAAGGTAAGCGCCACCGCAACATATATGGCGTGAATCACTTCAAGTCCGAAAGCAAAATAAGCCAAGAGAAACCCTCCCGTGGCCGTAAAAATGACCTGACCCAAACCGATTATGAGTGATAATTTCCCCGTCTTTTTTATGGACTCATAATCCATTTCCATACCCACCAGAAAGAGAAGGAACATTACTCCCAGTGTCGAGAATACCTCGAACATCTCTCCGTCCTCTATGCTCAAGAATCCCAAGTACCCTATGACTATCCCCGTAACCAGGTACGCCAGTACCAACGGCTGTTTTAACAACTTAAAAACGATCCCCAAAACAGAAGCGAAAGCCAAAAGGATCGCAAGTTCGACTTCGGGAGTCAACTCCACTCCTTCAATTAGTCCCGCTATAACATCAGGCATTTTTGAGAATCAATTCTCTACTCTTTATCTTTGGAATAGAAATGAACGGTCTCTGTAGGATAAGCAAATTCGATACCCTCTTCTTCGAACTTTTGCTTAATATTAAGGAGTATCCTTTCATTAATATCCAAAAACTCTCTATAACTCGGGTTCTTAACATAGTAAACCAACCTATGATCAAGAGAGAAATCTCCGAAGTTAACGAAATTCATTCTTTCAAACTCTACATCCTCTTCATTGTTCACAATATCTTGCACCATTTCAGGTATCTTTTTCATCTTCTCCGTCTCCGTTTCATAGATAATACCGATCTGAAAGTCCGCTCTCCAGTATTCCATTTCCCCGAAATTGCGTACCTGAGCCGTAGTAAGCTCCTTGTTCGAAAATACCACTTCTTCTCCTTGAAGAGCCCGAACACGAGTGCTCTTTATTCCTATCTTCTCTACAGTACCCCATTTATCTCCCACTATTATAAAATCTCCTTCCGTAAAGGGTTTGTCCAAGAAAATGGAGAAAGAACTGAAAAGGTCGGACAGTATGCTCTGCAAGGCGAAGGCTACCGCAATACCTCCTATGCCCATACCGGCAACAAGAGCGGTAATATCTATCCCGAAAACGGAGAGAACGAACAATACGGCAAAGATCCATACTATTGCCTTTCCTATATTACCCAGATTCCTTATCATCGCCTCATCCTCTTCTTCCGTCCTCTTTAAATACGTTCTCAATCCAAAATCAAGGAATTGATGGACAACAACGACCACACGATAGGTTACCCAAAGCACCAGAATGATCCAGAAGATACTCGAGAGGAACTCCGGAATATCGATAAAGGATAAAGAAAGATAGAAAGCAATGAAAACATAAAAAGGAGATCTTATCTTTTCCATTACTTCTACAAGGACTCTAAAGATCTTCTTTTCGGGACTTACCACCTTATAAATCCTCCGAAAGATAAAGAATTTCAAAAGAAAGAATACCAGGGAAAGTAAAAGAAAAGATCCCAGGAACACCAAGTATTCCCATAATGTATTATTGAAGTATTCAAGCTCAAAAATAATTTCCGGCAGAATTGTTTCCATGAATTTATCTAATTAATTCCTACTCCTCTGATAGTTTAACAAGAAAAAGACCTTACTTCAATCCATTGAAATACTCAAGTTGCTTGCAATCACCTAAAGTGAGATCGCCCACTCT
>CAYRME010000001.1:0-25692 GCA_964425505.1 uncultured Candidatus Saccharibacteria bacterium | reverse complement strand
GCTATCATATTTTTCTTCAAGGTAGGCAAAACTAGAAAAATTCGTTTCATAAACATCTCCATAACTGTAATAGTCGTCAACAATAACCAAATTGGTATCCTCACATTCATTATTTTCATCCTCCCAAAGAAAACCATCTCCCTTGTCCTCATAGTTTATAAAATACTCCTCCCCGTCTCCGGGATCCGCTTCTCCTCGAACAGTATCATCACTCAATATCTCCATACCTTCTTTGGTCAAGAAAATAGCGGTATTATACCTTGAATAGAATTCTGTTTCCGCAACTGTTCTGTCTCCCAAGACAACCAAAGATGTTGCGGCAAGAACAATGATAGCTATCGCTATCATTAGCTCCGCCAATGTAAGTCCCTCTTCTTTTTTTCTTTTCCTTGGGATCATGGTCAGAATTCAAGCTCCACAGTTCCCTGTTCATCGATTATGAGAATTCTATCATCAAACTCTTCTCCTTCATAGGAGAGAGTGACCTCCAGATCACCTTCCGCCTTTTCACCGTTGAAATAAACCTTTTTTTCTTCGGAACAGAACAGTATATGAAGGTCCTCATATTCTTCACTTTCTATATGAATACCTTCCTCAAGATCCACAACCCTTTCATTGACCGCACCTTCTCCGTATTCTTTGTTTGACTCTTTAGTTCTAAAAAAAGTATAACTATCAGCTCCTTCATCCGTATTCTCTATAAGGATCCCGTAGCTACTATTCTTTATTTCTCCCTCATAATCATGAGCCAGAGAACTATAGGCACGCTCCCTTGCCCTGTAAATATCACTCTTTAGGGTCTCAATATTTCTTTCCATGGCAAGTCTCGGAAAAGCCCCGGAGTATCCGGCAATGGTATAAACAATAAGGACCATGACAATCGCAAAGACCACCATTAATTCTATTAAAGTAAGTCCTTGTCTTCTTTCTTTGGGAGCTTTTTTTTGAGTCATTAGTAGAGAAGGTGGTTAATATAGAATTCCATTATCGTCTCTCCAAAGGAAAGAGCCAAGAGAGTACCGATAACAAGGAACGGCCCAAAGGGAATCTGGCTCTTCATTCCCTTTTTCTTAAAAAGTATGAGTATTATTCCTATTATAGCACCCAAAAGAAAGGAAATAAAAAGCCCCGCAATTATATTAGGCACCCCCAAAAAAAGACCCATAAAAACAACGAATTTTACATCACCAAATCCCATCCCTCTTCCTTTGGTGAAATAAAAAAGAAGAAAGAAGACAAGAAAAGCTCCCAGAGCGGCAAAAATTCCATGAATGAGAATTTCCACGTCTCCCTCGAAAAGAAATTCTGAAAAAAGGAAAAGGAAAGAGAGTCCTATAAGAGAGAAAACGGCAATATCGGGAATAAGGAAGTATTTAAGATCATAGAAGAAGATAAGGAGAAGAAAGAAAAAAATAGCAAAAAGATACACCATAATGGCAACCTCCACCGTGGAAACAGCGGGAAAGGAGGTCAAAAAACCGGAGTGAGACGCAGAAAAAACAAAAAGCACCCCCGTTAAGAATTCTATAAGGGGGTACTCAAGAGAAATCTTTTTTTTGCAGTATCTGCATTTCCCTAAAAGGAAAAGAAAGCTGAAGAGGGGAATAAGATCCCTGGTCTGTAAAGTGTGCTTGCACTTGGGGCAATAAGACCTTCCTTCGGGCTTCTTACCGATGCTTGTTCTATATATAATGCAATTCAAAAAAGATCCTAGAAAGAGACCTGCCAAAAAGACAAGAAATACCGCATAATACATAGCACACCTAGAAACCTTCTTCTATCTCACATACATAGTCAACACCCTCTACACACTTAACACCAGCTTCTTCTTCCGTATCCATCCTCTCGGCGTTTCCCGCAGAATCTATGCAATGAACCTCATCGGTATGCGTTACAAGATAGGCGTAAGCGCAATATTCACTGTAATTATCTCCTTCGTTCACCCTTAATTCAAAAGCTTCATCGACATCTACCTTCTTTTCATCGTCCAAAACCTCTTCGGCGGCAACATCTTCTATCTGATTTTTTATCATTCCGTATTCATTATCTTCCCCATCCTCCTCATAACTTTCCATTAGAGTATTCAGCCTTTCATATCCATCTTCAAAAGTATAAGCGGCCTCGGCAACATTTCTTAGTTGATGCATTTGTTGCTCAATAGTGGAATCTCTGGCACTTTCCCTTGCATAATCCAAAGAAACAAGTACCACGGTAGCCAAGATACCAATGATAACGATAACAGTAAGAAGTTCTATTAGAGTAACACCTTTTTCTTTTTCCTGTATCATGAATCTTTTTTTAGACTAATAATAATTATCTTACTTTATAATATAAAAAATTTTGAAACAATGCAATAACCACAACTTATTCTTCTATACGGTCACAGTCGGCATATTTACTATCTCTTTCTTGGCAATTTAACTCGGTTGCCCCTCTCGGAACTTCCTTTGCAGTAGCTACCCCTCTGTAATCTATGCAAAACATCTTTTCATCTTCAAAAACAAGACGTACATACGCACAATATTGATCAAAGCCATCAAAATCTACTGAGTCCTCGGGAAAATTAAAATTGAAGTCTTGCCCCATATCATCCTCAATCCTATTCCTTATTGTAACTATATTCTCATGATCATCTTCTCTCATTTTATAAAGTTCTTCATATTGCAATTCGGGATGATAGGCAGTTTCGGCAATTCCCATTAATTGCTCAAGCTCGCTCTTTATTACTTCATCCCTCGTTCTCTCCCTCGCCATATTAAAAGAAACAAGTATCACAGAAGTCAAGACCGCAATAATAACAAGAACTACCATGAGCTCCATGATGGTAAGACCCTTATTCCTTTTTTCGGAAATTATTTTCATAAAAACAATTAATTTTCTACACATCTCGCTCCTTCTGTGAGGTCCTCACATGTATCACCTCTTTTGAGCTCCAGATCATTGTCCACACATACATATTTTTCCTCAACTTCAAGATGAATGTGGGCACAAAACTCATCTTCTTCAGTCTCAACTCTAAAGGGCACCACCTCTTCGTCAAAATATCTTGAAGAAAATATATCCCTATCTTCCATGTTATGCAATTCGCTACCCTCTTCATCAAGCCCATCATAAGTTCTCTCTTTTGTATAGTAAAGCTGAGCATAATTTCTCACTTGTGAGAGAGCGCCCTCTCTGTCCGCATCTCTTGCTTGTCCTTGCGCTCCCTCGAGGGCGACGAGAACGAGCGTGGCAAGGATAGCGATGATGGCGATAACGACAAGTAGCTCGATCAACGTAAAACCACTTTTAGTGGTCACGTTGCGGGGCAACGTAAAGCCGTCCTTCTTTTTTATTTTTCTCATAAAATAAAACGATTTTTCTTAGTCACAATCAACATTCTCTTCACTGCAAACTCTCTCCGTGTGATCCTCTCTCTCCCTCAGAGTATGATCAATACAAAAATAATCATCGCCCGTGAGTTCTATTTCGGCACAATACCTTTCTTCTTCCGTTTCCAAGACAAGAAGATCTTCTTCTTCATCTCCCTTTCCGTATTTATCGAACACCTCTTCAAGCTCTTCGGCATCCTCCAAATTCTCATAATGCCCATCCGCGGTATAATAGATCTCCGAAAGGGATCTTATTTGCGACACGGCCCTTTTTCTGTCGGTATCTTCCGCCAGATCTCCCGCTCCGCCAAGCGCAACAAGAACGAGTGTAGCCAAAATAGCAATAATGGCGATAACAACAAGTAACTCAATTAATGTAAAACCATTCTTGTTGGTCATTGCTTTATTATAGAATATTTTGAAAATAAACAAAAACTCCCCCGAAGGGGAGCTTTTGTCTCTTTCTTTGAATTTTAACTATTCTACTACACAATTGTCATCGGCACCAAAGTTAGTCGGGTCAAGGTCTTCCGAGTCAACATCTTCTACGCTGTAAGTCTCATCCGTGCAGAAATAGTCGCCTTCGGAATTCTCTATGAAAGCAATGAAATTCTCTCCACTTCCTTCCACGTGAAGCTCGCTACCTCTTACTTCTCCTTCTTCATCGGTAACTTCCTCACCTACCGCACCTGCAAGATCATCATAATGCCCTTCTTCATGTTGTACCGCTTCAAGTTCAGCAAGGGTTCTTACTTGAGCTATTGCCCCTTGTCTGTCAGCGTCTCTTGCCTGATCTTGTGCTCCCTCGAGGGCTACGAGAACGAGTGTAGCAAGAATAGCGATGATGGCGATCACCACAAGTAGCTCGATAAGGGTGAAACCGCCTTTCTTTATCTTTTGTAACATATGTTTCTTTTTTAAAGCTTATACGACCTTTGTATTCTTTGACCTTATTCTTACTTTCTCTAGTATAACAAGTTTTACTTTTCCATCAAGAGAAAGAGCGGCCCCTCAAATAAAAGAGCCGCTCTTTTTGTGATCACTTTGGTCGCTTGCTTTTAGTCCATGAAAGTGGGGCATTCTTCGGCTCCATCGTCAGGTGCATTATCAACCTCACCTACATCCAGACTATCATCCGTACAGAAATAATTGCCTTCGGAGTTCTCTATATAAGCCACGAAATAGTCGGAGTCGGTATCATCTACAAGTACCTGGACCTCATCACCGTGTATTTCGTCTTCGGGAAACTCATCACGATCCTCAATGCCGGAATAATTTCCTTCTTCCGAATACTCCAATTGCGCCAAGGATCTGATTTGAGATATCGCTCCCTGTTTATCGGCATCCTCCGCCTGATCTTGAGCTCCTTCTAATGCTACGAGAACGAGTGTAGCGAGAATAGCGATGATGGCGATAACGACAAGTAGCTCAATGAGGGTGAAACCGCCTTTCTTTATTTTTTGTAACATATACTTCTTGTTTTATTTTATACGACCTTTGTATTCTTTGACCTTATTCTTACTTTCTCTAGTATAACAAGTTTTACTTTTCCATCAAGAGAAAGAGCGGCCCCTCAAATAAAAGAGCCGCTCTTTTTGTGATCACTTTGGTCGCTTGCTTTTAGTCCATGAAAGTGGGGCATTCTTCGGCTCCATCGTCAGGTGCATTATCAACCTCACCTACATCCAGACTATCATCCGTACAGAAATAATTGCCTTCGGAGTTCTCTATATAAGCCACGAAATAGTCGGAGTCGGTATCATCTACAAGTACCTGGACCTCATCACCGTGTATTTCGTCTTCGGGAAACTCATCACGATCCTCAATGCCGGAATAATTTCCTTCTTCCGAATACTCCAATTGCGCCAAGGATCTGATTTGAGATATCGCTCCCTGTTTATCGGCATCCTCCGCCTGATCTTGAGCTCCTTCTAATGCTACGAGAACGAGTGTAGCGAGAATAGCGATGATGGCGATAACGACAAGTAGCTCAATGAGGGTGAAACCGCCTTTCTTTATCTTTTGTAACATACTTTTTATTTTAAACTTTGCTTAAACGACCTTTTATGCATAACTCCTTGCCTTGCATTCTAGCAATCACCCGAAGAGTGTCAATGATGAAATCCAAAACTCAAAATGCAAAAGTCAAATATCACTTAATCGCGAATCGATCACAGTGAACGAAGTGAACGATTTGTAATGAAAGAGAAAAATTCAAAAAGATATATAGAAAAGGGAAAACAGTGATATAGAAAATAGAGAATGGTATGGAAAACTATTTTCTATTTTTTCAGGATTTTTGAATTTTGAGTTTTTATTGTCATCGTCATTGTCATCGTCATGGTCGGCGACGGTGAGAGTGGGCTATATCGACATGCTCACATTGTAGATGGGAATGAGCACGGAAGCGACAAGTCCTCCCACCAAGACCCCTAAACTTATTATCAAGGCCGGCTCGATCATGCTTATGTACTTGTCAAGGGTTCTTTGAAGTTCGTCTTGCAAGAAATCAACCACATTCATGAGAGAAGGTCCCAACCTACCACTTCTCTCTCCAACCAAGGACATTTGAATGAGCATGGCGGGGAAAAGATCCGGATATTTCTTCATTGACTCACTTACTTGCCTCCCTTTCTCCACATTCTCGGCAATCTGAAAAATGGCGTTCTTGTAGACAGTGTTCTGAACGATCTCGCCACTTATTTCCAGAGATTTTACTATGGGAACTCCCGCGGCTATGAGAGTGGAGAAACTCTCGGCAAACCTGATGATATAAGTTTTTTTGAAGAAATCCCGGAACACAGGAGCCTTCAGAACGAACTTATCGAACATCTCCCTTCCTTGAGAGGTAGTGAAGAACTTAATGGCAAAGACCGTTATGGAATAAGCCGCCACAGCCAATATCCACCCCCTTTCCACCATGAAATCCGAGATACCTATTACAAGCTGAGTAATGGCGGGAATCTCCTCTCCCGCATCAAGAAGTATATCCGTAAGTTCCGGCATTATTCCCACAAAAAGGAAGATCATTATTCCCACAAAAACGATGAGAATAAAAACAGGGTAGAACATCGCTCCCCTTATCTTCTGTTGGAACTTATATTCCTTCTCTATGTGGTCCGCCAAGTATCTCAATGCCTCCGAGAGTTTACCGGAGGCCTCTCCGGATTTCACCATGTTCACATAAAATTCCGAGAACACTTCCGGGTACTGAGAAAGCGCCTTCGAGAGCGGCATTCCTCCTTCCACCTTGTCCGCAACCGCAAGTATCTTTTCTCTCAAGGATTTTTTTTCAAGTTGCCTGGAAAGAGTCTGCAAAGCTTCCACGATAGGGATCTTGGATTCCGCCATTACCGCGAGTTGCCTCGAGATCATTACGATATCCTTTCCCGAAACTCTTTCAAATATGGGAGGAAGCTCCTTTTTGTAAAAAGGTATCTTCTTCTTTTGCAGAGAGACTATATATAATCCGTAACTCTCCACTACCAAAGAAGCGGCCTCCTTTGAGGAAGCCTCCACCTCTCCTTCTTGAATGTTGCCGTCCTTATCTCTTGCTTTGTATTCAAATAACATGCCCCTTTAAGTAAGCTTTCTTTTTAGTTCCGAGGGGTTTCTGGAAAAGGATAGTGCATCTTCTTTGGATATCTCGCCTTGTCTTACAAGATCGGCGAGAGAACGATTCAAACTTATCATTCCCTCTTTGCTCGAAGTCTCTATAACAAGGTCTATCTCATGTACCTTGTTCTCTCTTATGAGATTCCCCACTGCAGGAGTCGCCGCCATTATCTCATAGGCCGGCATTACCCCGCCCCTCTTTGCCGGAATGATCCTCTGAGAAACAACACCGAGAAGCGCCGCCGAGAGTTGCGCTCTTATCTGTGCTTGCTGCTCCGGAGGGAAAGAGTCAATAATACGATGAATGGTTTGACTGGCCGAGTTGGTGTGTAACGTGGAAAAGACTAGGTGTCCCGTCTCGGCGGCGGTAATAGCAGTCGATATGGTAATGGGATCCCTCATCTCTCCCACCATTATCACGTCCGGGTCTTGCCTGAAGACCGATTTTAACGCTCTGGGAAAGGAGAGAGCGTCCTGTTGTATCTCTCTTTGATCGATAAGAGACCTCTCTTCTTCAAAGACATACTCGATGGGGTCCTCAATGGTTATGATATGACTGAACTTATCTTGATTTATCTTGTCTATGAGCGCCGCCAAAGTTGTGGATTTACCATGACCCGTAGGACCGGTAACTATGACGAACCCTTGAGAGTTCCCACAGAAATCATAAAGAGAAGTGGGCATGTTTATCTCCTCCAGGCTCTTTACTTTACTCGGAATGAGTCTCATCGCACAGGAGATCTCTCCTCTCTGGAAGAATATATTGACCCTGAAACGGGCCACGTCCTTGTAATTGTAAGAGAAATCCACCTCGTAGTTGCTCACGAACTTATCCCTTTGATCCTTGCTCATCATCGTCATAGCAAGCTCCCTTGCGTCGTGAGAAGTGACGACCTCTTTCTTCTTTAACGCAATGAGCTTACCATCCACCCTGATAATGGGAGGATGCCCCACCGATATGTGAAGATCGGAAGCCCCTTCCTCAACAGCTATTTGCATCAGATCTTCAAGAAGCGACTTGTAGTCTTTTTTTTCCTCTTCCATTTTGTAATATTAGTTATTCTTTTATTGTACTACTTTTCTTCCGTTGCACGCAATACCTCCTCTATAGTGGTGTATCCCTGAATCACCTTCAAAAAACCGTCCTTTTTGAGGTCCACCATTCCTTGCTTTTTCACCTCTGCCTTCAACTCCTTTTCCGTGGGGTTCCTCATTACAACTTCTCCGATATCCTCCGTCATCTTGAATAACTCAAAGATGCCGATCCTTCCCTCGAAGCCTTCTTCGGAGCAATGCTTACAACCGTTCGCTTTATAGACTTTAAAGGAAGAAGGATCTACTCCCTGCAGGGCCTCTTTTGGTAATTTTTCGAGTTCTTCACCTATCATGGCCTTTATCTCATCGCTTGGCTCAACTTCTTCCTTGCATTTATCACAAAGCCTCTTTACAAGTCTTTGCGCCATGGAAGTATTCAGGGAAGGAGGTATAAGAAAAGGTTTTATTCCCATGTCAATGAGACGATGAACCACTCCGGTGGCATCATTGGTGTGCAAAGTGGAAAGTACGATATGACCGGTAAGAGCGGCGTGCACGGCAAGGTCCGCCGTCTCTTCATCACGAATCTCACCAACCATTATGATGTCCGGGTCCTGACGCAGGATCTGTCTCAATCCGGAAGAGAAGACATACCCTATATCCGGGTTCACTTGGGATTGATTAACTCCATCTATGAAATATTCCACCGGATCTTCCAAGGTTACGATATTGACCCTGTCCTCGTTCAATATCCTCATTGCAGAATAGAGAGTGGTGGTCTTACCCGAACCGGTGGGACCGGTAACAAGAAGCATTCCCGTGGGCTTCTTCATGGCGCTATTTAAAACCTGGTAATTCTTTCCGCTCACCCCGAGCTCCTCTACGGTTTTTAATCCTTGCGTAGGATCAAGAACTCTTATCACCGCCTTCTCTCCCAGGGTTGTGGGAAGAGTTGCAACACGAAAATCCACGGTCTTATCACCTATTTTACTTGAAAATCTCCCGTCCTGCGGGAGCCGCTGTTCATCGATCTTTAATCCCGCAAGAATCTTTATCCTGGCGATCGCCGCAAGATGGGTACCGCCTGGAAGGAATAAAGAGGAATGAAGCTCTCCGTCCACACGGAACCTAACCTTTAATTTGTCTCTCGTAGGCTCAATATGAATATCGGATGCACTTCCTTCCACGGCATTCCTTAATATAACTCCCACCACCTTTACAATGGGAGCCTCTTCGGCAAGTTTTCCGATATCCTCTTCTTCCGTAACCTCTTCTTCTTCCGTTTCTTCAAGCTCCGTATCAAGATCCTCCAAGGCCTTACCCACCTCTTCGGAAAGAGTACGATATTGCTTGCTTATCTCTTCAAAAGTGCTTAGCGAAATAAGATAGATCTTATAAGAGAAATCATCTCTTCTTGCAAGGAATCTGAGAGCTTCCTTGGCCCGAAGGTCCTCCGGATGGATCATTCCCACCTGGATCGCATCATCTTCTTTTCCAATAGGGGCCATCCTGTAATAATTCGCCGAATCTTCGGGAATAACCCTTAAGATATTCTCCGGAATTCCCTTTACATCAACATCATCCTTGAAAGGCACCCCCGTAACTTCACTTTTCACTTTGAAAAGATCCTCTTCGGAAACAAGTTTTTGGTCCAAGATGAGTTCTTCTCTACTTTTTTCTCCGCTTTCCGCTCGAGAATCTATGGAATTGGCCTCTTCATCATCAATAAACTCCTTCTCCACCAATTTCTCCGTAAGAAGAGATCCCGCCTCCTTGGTTACCTTCTTTACTTTCTTGGCCGCTTTTTTGAAATCGCTCAAAGTGATGAGGCGGATCTCGTATTCAAAATTTCCTTGTCTTGAAAGAAAATCCAGCGCCTCCACAGCTCCGGGATCCTCCGGGTAAACCATTCCAACCTCAATGACACCATCCTCTCTCTTCTCAATAGGGATCATTCGATAGTGGTTCATCTCATCTCTCGAGAACAATTTCAAAAGTTCCTCGGTAACATTCTCTTCGTTCACTTCCTCTTTTAAGGGAGTCTCCACTACCTCGCTCTTTACCTTGAAGAGATCCTCCTCGGAAAGGAATTCCTCTTCGAGGATCACCTCCTCTTTGGGTTTCTCGCTCTTTTCAGACTTTTTTTCAATTTCTTCTTTTTTTTCTTCGTCAAGGAAACCTCCTTCAACAAGATCATCGAGAAGGACAGCACTAAGATCTTTTCCCATCACTCGAAATCTCTTTCTTGTTCTCTCAAAAAGACTTAAAGGTATAAGATAAACCTTATAAGAAAAGATCTTTTGTCTCGAGATGAACCGAAGTGCTTCCTGAGCCTTCAGATCCTCGGGATGAACCATTCCTATCTGCACCTGCTCCCCTTCTTTTCCGATAGGGATCATTTTGTAGTGATCAACAGAGTCCTCATGGATAAGGTCAAGCACATCCTCCGGTATGGCTTCCACCTCCACATCTTCCTTTAGAGGAAAATCCACTACCTCGCTCTTTACATTGAAGAGGTCTTCTTCGGAAACAAGATCCTCTTCAAGTATCACCTCTTCCTCATTCCTTTCTTCTCGCTCGGCTTTTTCCTTTACTTCTTTTTTTTGTTCTTCATTTAAAAAACCTTTTCCCGCGAGAAGAGCTACCACATCTTCATCCCCTTTATCTTTCGGTTTCTCTAAGGTTCCTTCTTCGGAAAGATCTTCTTCTTGGAGATCTTCGTAAGAAGGTTCCTCTTGCGCTTCTTCTTCCGAAGACCCCTCTTTAAGGGTTTTGGTAAGTTCATTGAACTTACTCAAAGACAAGAGATGTATTTCATAGGGAATATTTTTTCTTTTGAGAGTAAATTTTAGTGCTTGTTGCGCTCGAAGGTCCTCCGGAAAAACCATTCCGATCCTCACTGTACCGTCCTCCTCTTTCCCGATAGGGATCATCTTGAAATGCTCAATTGACTCCCGATTCAAAAGATCAAGAACTTCTCCGGGAATATCCTCTTTACTCACATCTCCTCTTAAAGAAACACCCAGAAGCTCGCTCTTTACTTTAAAGAGTTCTTCTTCGGGAACAAGACTCTCTTCGAGGATCACCTCCTCTTCCTCAAGCTCCTCCTCTTCCGCTCTCTCCTTTACATGAGAGGCCTTTTCCTCGTTCAAAAGATCTTTTTCGACAAGTTTGTCGGTTATTTCCATAAAGAGATTCAATAAGGAAGGAAAGGATTGTCACGTCCCAAGTCTCCTTCTTCGGGAGGATCTATGCTCTCATATTCTTCGAAATATTCGAATTCATCGCTCTCAAGATACTCAAAATCCAAAGTGGGAGCGGTTCTCGTGGCAGGAACAGGAGGGACATCGTGCTGAGGTTCATCCAAAAAGAATTTCCAAGCAAGAAACCCTATGGCTCCCAAAACGAGAATGGTGCCAATAATGACAACTTGCTTGTTCGCCTTTTCCGTCTTGTTCGTTTCGGGACTCATAAGAATTTAATAAGAATAAGTACTTGCTTGTATAGTAGCATCAAATTCATCCTCTTCGGTCTCATCTCCTGTCATGAAAGGATCCCCTTCCCCGTAGGAAATACTTACTTCATCCACTCTGATAAGCCTTGCGACTTTTTCTATATCATCAAAGAAATTCTTTATATCCTCATAATCACCGCTGATCGTTATATCAAAACTGATTTCTTTTATTCGAGAATGCTCCTCTCCTTCCGCCTCCTCATCATCAGATAATTCTACATAGGGCTCCACGGAAAAACTACCAAACCCGCTTCCAACCGATAAGTTATTATTTTCCGCCACTTCTTTTAAGTAAAGAAACAAAGAAGGAGTATCGTGATCTTCCGGGAAAGCACTTTCCAGTACTTCAATATCCTCTTCCTCTTCTTCCGCTCTTTCTTCCAGAGCTTCTAATTCCTCTATATAGTTCTCTATACTGTCAAGCTCTTCTTGGAGGGCCTCATTTTCCTCTTCTTGGAGAACATAATCCTCATATACCGGATGCACAAGGTATAATCCTCCCGCTACAAAAGAGACAAAGAATACAATGGTGAGAATAAGTTTAATCATCTTCTTCGGTAATGAATTTAATAAGCTCTGGTTTTACCCTTCCTTCAAAGGAAAAGTTAATGTGATCAGGGCCTTCTTCTGCCTTGACAAGCTCAAGATTGCTAAGATCTATTTCTTTTATGAAATCTGCATCTTTAAGAGCATGAAACTGCTGTCCCACTGCCACAAAGCCCTCCCCTTCTCCGGACAAAGAAAGTTCATTGTTCTCAAGATCAAGATCTAGAATATTGATCTCCACACGAGAATGCATCCTCCTTTCAAGCGGCTCAAAGAAGGGAGAAGCAACATGATGGCGTTCCACAACTGTCTTAAAATCGTTAAAGAGATCACTGTACCTCTCAACCCTCTCTTCAGTCTCCTCGGGAATCTCTTCCTCTTTTACCTCTATCATTCTTTCCAATTCCTCCTTTTCTTCTTTGGCTTGCGACTCCAAAGAGAGGACAAAAAAGTAAGCGCCTCCCATGAGAAGGAGTAGAATGAGGGTGACGGGAAGAAAAATATCCAAACTTTGAGGAACTTCTTTGCCCTTCCCCTGTTTCTTTTTTTGTTCCTCTCCCACCTTAATGGCCATAAAGGAAAAGTTATTACGTTATTTCATTTAATGCGGCTCCCAAAGAAATAGCATGGGATTGACTCAAACTCTTCATCTTATCTTCCAGTTCCGAGGGATAGCTTATGCCCTCAAAACAATTGCTCACTCTCACCTCTCTTGTCATGTTATCTCTTGCATACTCCACCATTCCCGGGACCAAGGACATTCCTCCCGCCATAATAACTTCGTTCACCTCCTTTTTCTGTTTCTTTTCAAAAGAGTTCAGTACACGATCGACCTCGGAAAACAGAGACTGAGAAGTATTGCTCATCACTCTCTTTACCACATCTTCCTTCACCCCGTAACTCGTCACTATGCCCCTTGCTTGATTATAATCAATACTCGCTTTCTTTGCAATTTGACCAATAAAGGAATTCCCCGCTATCTCGAGGCTATGGGTGGTTTTTAATACCCCGTTCTCCACAACGGAAAGAAGTGTACTTTGTTCTCCCATATCGATGATCGCTGTTACGCCTTCCCTTTGACGAGTGAAAGCTCTCGACAAAGAGAGCATCTCTCCTTCCAGAGCAACAACCTCCATCTCGGCAAGACTCGCTATTTTTTGATACTGTTCTATGACCTCATTGGGGATCGCTATGAGATTAACCTTTACTTCTTTTTTTTCTTCTCGCTTTTCCGCCAAGAACCAATCCAAAGCGACCTCGGAAATAGGAAGAGGAATGTATTGTCTCGAGTGGTGCTCCACCGCGGAATCTATCTCCTCTTCTTTCATGGGCGGCAATTTCAGAGGAGTGAAAAAACTAACAAAGTCCGGAAGAGAGAAATAGGCTCTCCTGGTTCCTATCCCCGCTTCATCAAGGAGAGTGGAGAGGGCGTTCGCTATTTCTTCGCTTGAAAAGGGTAGGTTGCCCTCCTTTTCTTTCTTCTCACTCTCCCCAAGAAATTCTCTCATAAAAACTTCCCCATAGTTCTCCAGAGTAAGATCATCTTCCCGCCCGGAAAGCTCCACTACTTTCACGGAGGAGGTTCCTATATCAACGCCCAAGAAATTACCCGGTTTTTTGGAGAAAAAGGGAAGATTTATCATAGAATGAGGTAAGAATTACCTTCTAGAGATAATAACTGTTTTGAGAGAAATTATCAAATATTAATTAGTTTGCAGTTTATAGTTTGTAACTTTTAGTTTGTAGTTCGTAACCATGAATATCTTCGGCGGTGGCGGTGGCGGCGGACGACAAATTTCTATCAATTTCAATAAATTTCTACAAATTTCCGGCGGAACGGTGGTGAATTTGGAGCTTGTTGTTTGAGACCCCCCCCTTTTTTTTAAGATTCATCATCATGGTCATGGTCATGGTCATCGTTATCGCTCCCGGAGATCTCTTTGTACACAAAAGCGGTGGCCAATATGGTCAAGGGAATGGTAACAAAAAGCCCCACAAGAAGCACCAGAGCTCCTACAAGATTCACAAGACCCGCTATTAGGAGAAAAAGGAGAAGCTTCAGTACATTTCCCTTGGTAGCACCAAAACTTTTCTTTAGGGATTCCACGGCTCCGCACTCCTCGTCCACAAGAAAATAGTCAAAGAACCAGAGCCTTAAAGAAATATATATCCCAGGGATAATGAAAAGAAAAAGCCCGAAACCCACCGCCAAAATATAAATAATAAAGGCAAGAAAGTACTTTGGGAAGAGGTGATAACAAGATACCAAAGTCTCTATGTGACTTTCCTCTCCTTTGTAAAAATTCAAGGCGATTCTAACGAGCCCCAGGCCCACTATGGCAGTCAAAACAAAACTGATGACATCGATCCCCAGAGAGGTCCATACGAATCCTTGCTCCGTCAAAAGAAATGATACAGTAGCAGGAATGAAGTATATAAGAAGAACCACGAACATGAGGGCCAAAAAAAAGCCAAGGTCGTTCTTGACCTTCTCCCATCCGAACTTCAAAGCTTCTTTTATGGAAAACATAATAAAATACCGAACTTAGTTAAAACTAGGTTTTATACCCTATCATAAAATTCAAGATGCAAAATGCAAAGATATAAATATTAGAACCACAAAATATTCATGAGCATCTTTAGTGGCGGTGGCGGCGGACTACAAATTTCCGGCGGAACGGTGGTGGATTTGGTCCTTCGGTCATTGAGATTTATTTGTAGTTTGTTATTTGTGATTTGTAATTTCCCCTTGGGATGGGGTGGATTTGAAAATTGCCTCGACCTTCGTAGCTGAAATTTATTTCAGCGAAGTAGGTAGAATTGAGAATTGAAAATCAAGGAGGCGGGGTTGTGGTGGGGCTACTCCAGGTGAAACTTCTTCTCAAGAGCGGCAACTCTTCTCTTTAAGATGGGATATTGATTCAATTCGGGATCCCTTGAAAGAAAATCCTTTGCTGTATTCTTTGCATCTTCAACCATTTCCTTGTCAGTCAAAGCATCCATAGTAAAGTCCGGGGTTCCCCACTGCCTTTTTCCCACGAAATCTCCCGGACCACGTATTTGAAGATCCTTTTCGGCAAGATCGAATCCGTTATCAGATTGCACCAAAGCTTTTAATCTCTGTCTGGTCTTCTTGCTCCTTGAATCGGTAAAGAGAAAGCAATAGGATTGAAAATCTCCTCTCCCCACTCTTCCTCGGAACTGATGAAGCTGAGACAACCCGAACATCTCCGCTCCCTCGATGACCATAACGCTCGCGTTCTTGATATCCACGCCCACCTCCACAACCGAAGTGGAGACAAGGACATCTATCTCCCCGTCTCTAAAATTCTTCATGATCCCCTCTTTTTCGGTAGAACTCATTTTTCCGTGCAAAAGTTCTACGCGGAATTCCGAAAACACCTCTCTTTCAAGTCTCTCTTTTTCTTCTCGCACCGATTTTACTCCTTTCCACGGAGAATCTTCTTCTTTTTCGGATTCCTCGATGCGCGGGCATATAAAGAATGCTTGCCGGCCCGCTCTCAATTCTTTTTTAATGAACTCATAAGCTTTTTCTCTTTTTTGAGGAGGAACAAGACGAGTTACGGTCTTCTTTCTTCCTTGAGGCATTTCATCTATAACGGAAAGATCAAGGTCCCCGTAAAGAGTTAGTGTAAGAGTTCTGGGAATAGGAGTTGCCGTCATGGAAAGTAAGTGAGGAATGCGATCGTCATCTTTCAAGCATAATTTTGATCTTTGCTCCACTCCAAAGCGATGCTGTTCATCCAAAATAACGAGCGCCAGATCCTTGAATTTTACCTTGTCCTGAATAAGAGCATGAGTTCCCACTAAGAGGTCCACCTCTCCTTTTCGGGTCTTTTCGATAAGTTTATTCCTTGATACCTCCAATGTATCTCCTTTTAATTTTTGCGATCTCATCTTGTCCTTCTTTCCCGTTAAGAGTCCGATGTCCGCTTTGAATTTCCAAAGGAGTTTCGCCACTTCATCGAAGTGTTGCTTGGAAAGAACTTCTGTGGGAGCCATGAAGGCCACCTGATACCCGCTTTTTATCGCCGCGAGAGCAGCTATCACGGCCACTACCGTCTTTCCGGACCCCACATCCCCTTCAAGGAGCCTATTCATAGGCACTTCTTTTTCAAGGTCCTTTACTATCTGCCAAGCAGCTTTTCTTTGGGCCTGAGTAAGATCAAAAGGAAGGACGGAGACAAGATCCCGAACCTCTTCTATTTCCACTTCTATGGGGATACCTTTTTTCCGGGAAAGGTTCGTTTTTTGCTTTAAGAGGAACAACTGAAGAAGAAGAATTCTTTCGAAAGAAAATCTCTCCTTTGCCTTTTGCAAGGATCTCATTGAAGAAGGAAAGTGAATTTCACTCAAAGCGCTAGAAAGAGAGTAAAGTTCTTTCTCTTGAATGATCTCAAGAGGGAGAGTATCTTCGATCCTGGGGGTTGTGTTTTCCAAGAGTGGTTTTATCACCGAACGCAGCCATTTAGAATTCACTCCTCTCGTTTCACGGTACACGGGAATTATTCCAAGCCCGCCGGAATTCTTTTCCACTTTTTCGTAATAAGGGTTCATGAATTGCAGGCCTTCCTTGGAATGATAAACCTTCCCCGAAACAAGGAGTTTTTCTCCTTCTTTTAAGTTCTTTGCAAGATAGGGTTGATTAAAGAAAACTATCTTCATCTCTCCCGTCTCATCTCGCAACAGGATCTCCGAAAAAGGGATCCTTCTTCGAGGAGTTCTTCCCGATTCCGCCTTCTCCACCTCTCCTTCAACAGTATATTTGCCATCATGAAAAATGGAGGATATGGAAGTTTTTCGGGAGAGGTCCTCGTAATGGGAAGGAAAGTGGTAGAGAAGATCTCCCACCGTTCTTATCCCTATTTTCTTCAACCTCTTTTCGTAAACAGGTCCCACATTCGGTACCTTGGAAACGGGGGTGGAAAAGTTCATATTAATATAAATGCAAAATGCAAAAGCCAAAATGACAAGTATTTGTAATTTCCAATTTCCAAGTAATAAATTTCCAAACAAATTTTAATTTCCAATTGTTTAATTTCCAAACAAGTTTGGAGCTTGGAAATTAGAATATTTTGGTCTTTGATTTTTGATCTTTGAGTTTGGGGTGGAGAGGTGGAAGGACAATTATTTGTGCGCCCGAGAGGATTTGAACCCCTGACCTCTTCCTCCGCAGGGAAGCGCTCTATCCGCTGAGCTACGGGCGCATAAAACTCCTTTATTATAATAAAAGAAGATGCTTTTTAAAAGAGATCACCTTGCTATCCAGTCCCGAAATGAACAAAAGGGCATTGAAAAGGTGGGAAGAATAAGGTAAAATAAAAAATTACAGGAGGAGTGCGCCGAATCGGTAAGGCAGCGGATTGCTAATCCGTAGCGGTTCTCCGCTTGCGGGTTCGAGTCCCGCCTCCTCCGCATTTAATTTAGGCGGGATGCCGGAGCGGACGAACGGGGCGATCTTGTCCCGTAAAGGGATTTTACGAGACTTGCATTCAAGAATGGTTTTAGTAACGCATCCCGTAAAAGGGCGGTGGGTTGGCCGAATTGGCAAGGCAGCGGTCTTGAAAACCGCCGGGCGCAAGCCCTTGCAGGTTCGAATCCTGCACCCACCGCTCTTTTACGGGATCGTGAAAATACACCCAGGGGTTCGAATTTAGGGAGTAGCATCCGAACCCCAATCAGGTGCTACTCCCTTACTCCCGCCGCTTTAGGAGAGCAGGACTCCCTTATACTTCAAACAAAAGAACGGCCAGAAGAGGCCGTTCTTTGCATTTGTGACCCCGAGGGGATTTGAACCCCTGTTACCGGGATGAAAACCCGGCGTCCTAGGCCAGACTAGACGACGGGGCCATTTAAAAATTCGAATTTCGGTATTCGAATTTTATTTTTAACTGGAGAAGTATTATAATATAAGCCATAAAAAGATGCAAGAGATATAAAATATAAAATCAAAAATCAAAGACCAAAATATTCTAATTTCCAAACTCCAAACTTGTTTTGGAAATTAAACAATTGGAAATTAAAATTTGTTTGGAAATTTATTACTTGGAAATTGGAAATTACAAATACTTGTCATTACAAACCGTTCGCTTCGCTCACTGTAATCGCTTCGCGATTAAGTAACTTTGCATTTTGACTTATTTAATATTTTGATTTTTGATTTTTCAATTTTAGATTATGTTGATTCTAAGTATCGAGACATCTTGTGATGATACAGGAGTAGCCATCACGGAAAAGAGAGAAAATGGGGAAATAAAAGTACGAGGAAGCGCCCTTTCCTCTCAAGATGGAATTCATAAAAAATGGGGAGGTGTTTACCCTTTTGAGGCCAAGAGAGCTCATCAAAGGAATCTCGTTCCCACGCTCATTAAAGCGCTGGAGAAAGCCGACCTGCTAGAGGAGGGAGGGGTTTCTGAACCGGAAGGCCTTGAAGAGATATTTACGAGAGAAAAAACCTTGCTTGAACAAACAAGAGCATTCTTCAAGAAATACCAAATAAAAAAGGAAATCGATAAAATAGCGGTAACAAAGGGTCCCGGACTTGAGCCCTGTTTGTTTGCGGGTATCAACTTCGCAAAAGCTCTCTCGCTCTACCTTGAAGTTCCCATTATCCCCGTAAATCACATAAAGGCGCACGTCCTTTTCTTTTTAAAAGATAAGAAAGAAATGAAATTCCCTGCCATAACCCTTATCGTAAGCGGGGGCCATACGGAGCTCATTCTTATGCATTCTCCCGGATCATTCGAACTCCTGGGAGGGACAAGAGATGACGCCGCGGGAGAGTGTTTTGACAAGACCGCAAGGATCCTGGGACTTGGTTACCCCGGAGGACCCGCCATAGCCACTAAAGCAGCTGAATTCGAAATTCAAAACTCAAAATTCGAAATTAACCTTCCCAGGCCGATGATAAATAGTAATGATTACGACTTCAGCTTTTCGGGTCTCAAAACGGCGGTACTCTATGATGTTCTTTCTCAAGATGAAAAAACAAAAAAGAGTGAAGAATATGTGGGCGAAATGGCAAAGGAAATAGAGGAAGCGATAACGGATGTACTTATCTCCAAGTCAAAAAAAGCAATGAAGGACCATGGCACAAAAACCCTTATCATGGGAGGAGGAGTGACCGCCAACCAAACCCTTCAAGAAAAAGCTAAGAATCTCGAAAAAGAGTTTCCGGGAACCGAGGTGATATTACCCTCTCCGGAACTTTCCACCGATAATGCCGAAATAATAGGAATTGCGGCCACGGCGGAAAAAGAGGAGGTCGCACCCGAGAACTTAGGACCGGATGCGAATTTAAAGATGTATGATAGAATGTAATTTCCATTAATTCTTTACTTAAAAATCAAGGAACGATGAAGATACCAAAGAACTACGACCACAAAGAAACCGAAGATAAGATCTATGAGAAATGGAAAAAGGAGGACCTTTTCAGTCCCGAGACCTGCATAGAAAAAGGAGTGACGTCCAAAGATGCTCCCCATTTCTCTATTGTTCTTCCTCCCCCCAATGTCACGGGAATCCTCCATATGGGACACGCCCTGGCAGTAACCACGGAAGACATAATGGTTCGTTTCCATCGAATGAAAGGCTTGAGAACTCTTTGGGTCCCGGGAACGGATCACGCCGCTATTGCCACCCAATCCAAAGTGGAATCTCTTCTTAAAAAAGAGGAGGATAAGACCCGTCATGACCTTGGAAAAGAAGAATTTTTAAAAAGAGTCAACGACTTCGCAAGAAATAGTCACGAAACTATCGTGGAACAGGTAAAGAAAATGGGGGCTTCCGTGGATTGGAAAAGAGAGGCATACACTCTTGACGAAAAAAGGAATGAGGCGGTGGAAACGGCATTCCAAGAACTTTATGAGCTCGGTCTTATCTACCGAGGCATCAGGATCGTGAACTTCGATCCCGAAGGACAGACCACCGTGTCCGATGACGAGGTGAATTACGAAGAGACCAAAGGAGATCTTTATACCTTCTATTACGATAAGAACTTTCCCATACCCGTTGCCACAACCAGGCCGGAAACAAAGCTTGGCGACACAGCAGTAGCGGTAAATCCCGAAGATGAGAGGTACAAAGAATACATAGGAAAGGATTTTCAAGTAAATTTCCTCGGTGAAGAGCTTTTTATAAGCGTGGTGGGAGACGAGAACATCGACCCCGAATTCGGAACGGGGGCGGTAGGGGTCACTCCCGCACACAGTTTTACGGACTGGGAGATAGCGCAAAAGCATGGCCTGGAGATGAAACAAGTCATCAATGAAAAAGGGAGGATCGATATAGAAAACTCTCAATTTCAAGGAATGAGAACAAAAGAAGCTCGAGAAAAAATAGTAGAAGAATTGAGAAAGAATGAGCTTCTTGTAAAAGAAGAGCTTGTGGAGCAGAACATCGCCAAAGCGGAACGAACGGACGGAATAATAGAACCTCTCCCCAAGATGCAGTGGTTCATTGATGTGAACAAAGAATTCGAATTCCCTCATTCCTCCCTTTCTTTCGTGGAAAAAGGAGAAAAGACAACTCTCAAGAAACTAATGGACCTTTCCGTGAGAGAGGACCATATCTCCATTCTTCCCGAAAGATTTGAGAAGACTTATTTCCACTGGATAGAGAACCTTCGCGATTGGTGCATAAGCAGACAGATATGGTTCGGCCATCGCATTCCCGCCTATTATTGTAAAAAGGAAGACAAAGAAAAAAAGGACGCCAACTTTACGGTCGGCACCAAGGAGCCTAAAAAATGTCCTTTCTGCGAAGATTGTGAAATGGAAAGAGACACCGATACTCTGGACACATGGTTCTCTTCCGGGCTTTGGACCTTTTCCACCCTGGGATGGCCTCAAGGGTCCGAGGATCTTGATAGCTACCATCCCACTACCGTCCTTGAGACGGGGCACGACATACTCTTCTTTTGGGTGGCAAGAATGATCCTCATGACCACTTCACTCATGGGAGAAATTCCTTTTCGTTATGTTTATCTCCACGGAATAGTTCGCGATGAGAAGGGGCAAAAAATGAGTAAATCTCTGGGCAATATCTTGGATCCCATGGAGGTCTCAAAGGAATATGGGACTGACGCCCTAAGAATGTCCCTTATCATAGGTTCCGCTCCGGGGAACGACGTCAAGATATCCGAAGAAAAGGTAAAAGCGCAAAAACATTTTGCGAACAAGATATGGAACGCCACACGCTTCGTTCTTTCTACGATGCCCGATGACGAAGAAGAAATGAGAAGAATATCCGATAACGAAATAACTCTTCTTGAAAAAGACAAAAGGGATAAAGAGAAGCTTGAGGAGCATATAAGAGATGTCACCGAACAAATGGAAAACTTTCGATTTTATCTGGCGGCCGAGAAGTTGTATCAGTATTTCTGGCACACTTTTGCGGACGTTATCATAGAAGAGAGTAAGGATAGTATTTATAACGGAAACGATGAAGAGCGATTGTCCGCCCTTCAGAATCTTTACTTGCAACTCTCGGAACAACTAAAGCTTCTCCATCCTTTCATGCCCTATATAACAGAAGAGATATGGTCTCTTATCCCGAGATCAACCGAATCAAGAGAGTATATAATGATAGAAAAATGGCCCAAAAGATCAAAGACCAAAATATTCTAATTTCCAAGCTCCAAACTTGTTTGGAAATTAAACAATTGGAAATTGAAAATTCGGCGGCGGCGGATTTGAGCTTTCGATCATTGGAGCTTGGAACTTATTTGTAATTTGTTATTTGAGATTTCTCTCTTGGTGGGGTGGAGGATTTAGAAATTGAAAATTGCCTTGACCTTCGTAGCTGAAATTTATTTCAGCGAAGAAGATAGAATTGAGAATTGAAAATTAAGAGGTGGGGTGGAGGATTTATTATTTGCCTTGTCTTTTTTCAAAGCAAGTGCTATTTTGAACTCATGATCATTTAGATTCAATCTCTATGACAAAAAAAGACAACGAGAAAAGATGGAAAGCGGAAAAACTAAACAATGAGAAGCCTAAAAAAGAAGAATCTTCCAAGGAAGAGAAGAAGGAAAGATCGTGGATGAAAAAAGAAGGAGAGCTTGCCGTGGATGTTTACGAAACGGAGGATCATGTTGTTATCCAAGCTCCCATAGCGGGAGTAAGGAAGGATGATCTTGAAATAACCACGGAAAAGGATATGGTAACGATCAAAGGTAAGAGAAATAGACCCGAAAAGCAAGAAATAAAGGAGTTCTATACTCAAGAATGCCATTTCGGAGAATTCCGAAGGGAGGTCATCTTGCCGGAGGAAACAGACCCCTCTCGAATCGAGGCCGATATGGAAGAAGGTGTACTAACCGTAAAAGCTCCCAAGATAGAAAAAGAAAAGAAAAGAAAGATAGACGTATAAAGTATCAAAAAAGAAAAACCCGCAAAATGCGGGTTTTTTATTTTAGGTGCTGCGGGGGAGACTCGCCATGAACCACGTGGGGTTCATGGTAAAAACTCTTAAGGAATTGTTGCGGGGGAGGGACTCGCCATGAACCACGTAGGGTTCATGGTAAAAACCCTTAAGAAATTGTGCTGCGGGGGAGACTCGAACTCCCAAGAGGCAAAAGCCCCACATGGTCCTAAGCCATGCGCGTCTACCAATTCCGCCACCGCAGCATTTCCAATATTTTACAATAAAACGCCTCGAGGCAAAACCCCGAGACGTAAGCTTTTCTTTTTTTTCTTCAACTAGAAGAACCGCGCCGTTAAATAATTCTTTACGTGTTCGGTGTTCTCCATTACCACATTACCACCTCCGTTGTCAGGTGCTTCCAAGAATGCTTGCATGAGTTCCACTACACCCCAGGCAAGGAGCATTACTATAACTCCCACAATTCCGTAAGTAACCATCTGTTTCGCCTGAGTTATCTTTTCATCACTTCCCGCAGCGGTGACAAAAAGGAATCCGGCATACAGGAAGAACCCTACCACTACCAGGATCAAAAGTCCCCATACAAAGGTCAAGAGCCACCCGGCAAGACCCTCAATCTCCCCCGGTGTTCCTATGATCACACCAGGAGCATCCTCACCTCTTTTAACACCCGGAAGTTCAAGGTAACCATTCGCAAGCCCTACTACCGGAACCGCGAAAACAGCTATCATTAAAATGGCTATGAGTATTTTTTTCATTCTTTAAAGATTTTGTTTTCTTTACGACCTTTTCGATTTTTATGTTCTCTTTCGAGAAGGATAAAAAATTTCTTTTCCATAGTCAAGAAAAATAAGACTCCTCGATCCGGGACTCATATTCTTCTTCCCAGTATTCCGGATCAAGAAAGGAGGCCACCAAGGACACCACACTCCAAGCCAGGAGAGCGATCACTACGGCTATGAGCCCGTGTTTTATCATGTTTTGAGCCGTCTTCGCCTTTTCCGGGTCCCCCGCCGATGTAAAATAGGTAAATGCGGCATAAAGAAAGAAAAGTACCGTAGCGATCAAAAAGAGAGAGAAAAGAAAAACAGCTATATTGCCGAGAACCTCAAAGAACTCCTCTTGGCTTCCTATATCTATAAAAGGACCATTATTATTCCCAAGTGCCACACCGGGAAAAGATATGAATAAAACACAGAAAAAGAAAGCTATTATCTTTCCTCTTTTTGAGAAAAAGCGAAACATAATATCAACCTCCCAATATACTTATAACAATATCTGCTAGTCCTTGTGCCAAAAGTATGATCACGATCCCCGCCAAGGCCCATTTTATGGTATTTGCCGCATTCTTTGCCTTCTCCGGATCCCCGGCCGCCATGTAATATTGGAAACCGGCAACAATGAATATGATAACAGCGGCAATGATGGCCACGTTGGCAAGAAAGCTTGCAATGGCACCTATCAATTCGGGAATCCCGTCAACACCCAAGGGGTCTCTTATCGTTATCGCCCCATTTCCATTATTGTTTGCAAGCGCAAAGAAGGGGTCAAGAAGCAAGAACCCCAAAAGAACGGTATAAAATATTCTCTTACTGTTTCTCATATAGTTTGGCAAAATGATCCTCCCCCGCTTCAATATCTTTTAAAGAATGAAACCCTTTTCCTCTTGCCCTCTTGTCTATTAATTTGGGTACCGAATCTCCCTTTATACTCCAATCAACTATCAATACACTCCCTTTTTTCTTAAGGATCCTGTGAGCTTCTTGAATTACGGAACTCTTGTCTTCCACTTGAAAGAGAACGTTGGAAATAATGACAAGGTCAAAAAAATCACTTTTCAGCTCTACTCCCTTTTCAAGGTCCCCCTTTATGGTTCTTATATTGTGAACCCTTTCAAGTTGCGCTCTCGCTCTCAGCGCGGAAAGAGCTTCTTCAAGTACATCCACTGCGTATATTTTGGCATCTTTGCTTCTTTTTGCAAGGGGAATTGCCCATCCTCCCGAACCACAACCGAGATCCGCGATCCTCATCTCCTTCTCTAGCGGAATCTCTTCCATTATTATTCTTTTAGGATTCAAAAAACCGACCATGATTCATTGGACTCAAGCATCAAATGCCAAAGTCGCTTTTTAATATTAAGGAAACCACGTAATAAAAATCAAAGATCAAAGACCAAAATATTCTAATTTCCAAGCTCCAAACTTGTTTGGAAATTAAACAATTGGAAATTAAAATTTGTTTGGAAATTTATTACTTGGAAATTGGAAATTACAAATACTTGTCATTTTGGCTTTTGCATTTTGCATTTTGATTTATTTAATATTTTGAATTTTGATTTTTTACGTTGAACTTTGCACTTTTATTTGGTTCCTACCAAAATTTCATCAAACAAGTTTATATCCGTTCTTGCACCCTCTCCTTATATACAAATGACCGAAGCGAGCTTGTCTCCTTTATCCATCTTCATTAATCTCACTCCTTGCGTTAATCTCGACTGCTCGGGAATATTCTTAAGCTTCATTCGTATGACCTTCCCTTTTCTCGAAATGGCAATAAGGTCCGTTTCTTCCTTTGTTGTTCTCAGGGAAATAACACCTCCCACTTTTTCCGTGTTCTTTACGGTCTTAACTCCCATTCCTCCTCTTTTTTGAGGTTTGTAGTTATTAACTCGTATCTTCTTCCCATAGCCGTTCTCCGTCATAAGGAGCAACCGAGTCTCTTTGGGATCATCTTTCCCTATAACAGTTACATCGGCAACCTTATCTCCTTTTCTTAAGGAGATCCCTTTCACTCCCCCGGCCTGTCTTCCCATGGTCCGAACATCTTTTTCTCTGAATCGAATGAGTTGCCCCTTCCCGGTGGCGATCGTCACGTCATCCTCTCCCGAGGTCTTCCTTACCCTGCACACCTCATCTCCCTCCTTTAAGGTAATAGCGATAAGTCCCGATCTCCTTATATTGCTGAACTCTTTCAGGGGTGTTTTCTTTATGATCCCTTTTTCGGTAGTTAGTACCAGGTTCTTCTCCTCCTTTATTTCTCCTTTTTCCAAGGGAATCACGGTAAGAACCTTCTCTTCGGACGAGATCTCGAGGAAATTCATAAGACCTCTTCCTCTGGCCGCTCTCGCCCCCTCGGGAACCTGATAGACGGGCACACTGAACACCTTTCCGCTATCGGTGAAAAAGAGAAGAGAGTCATGGGTCATAG